>NZ_DASPSP010000112.1:0-4122 GCF_035623875.1 Mycobacterium sp.
GGCGCAGGAGCTGGCGCAACGCCTTAACAGTGGTGGCGCAAAGGCGCACGCGATCGAGCTGGATGTGCGTGACTATCCATCGTTTGAGCGCGCCGTCGCCGAGGCGGTGCGGCAATCCGGGCGGATCGACTATCTGTTCAACAATGCCGGCATTGTGGTCGGCGGTGAGATCGACTCCTACACGCTCGATGACTGGAACGACGTCTTCGATGTGAACCTGCGCGGTGTGGTGCACGGCATCCAGGCGGTCTATCCGATCATGATCCGCCAGCACTCCGGACACATCGTGAACACAGCCTCCGGGGCCGGTCTCGTCGCTAGTCCGGGTCTGGGGAGCTACACCGCCTCCAAACACGCCGTCGTCGGGATCTCGAAGGCGCTGCGGCTGGAGGCCGAGCGCCACGGCGTGCAGGTCTCGGTGCTTTGTCCGGGCCCTATCCGGACCCCGATCCTCACCGGCGGCCAGTACGGACGGACCAAGATGACCGGCATCAGCGACGAAGAAATCCTCAAATTGTGGGAGCGGGTGCGGCCGATGGCGCCCGAAAAATTCGCCAAGCGCGCCCTTCGTGCGGTGTTGCGTGGAGACGCGATCATCGTGGTGCCAGCGTGGTCGAAGGCATTTTGGTACCTGGAGCGGCTCTCGCCAGCGTTGTCGATGCGCGTTGCGAAGGTAGCGTTCAAGCGCATCCGTGAAATGGAGTCCACCACATCCTGATCGCTGCGTGCCCTCCCTCGGTGCGCTGAGAAGGCAGAAGGATGCCGAGGGCCGGTGGCGTCGGTCGGAAGCGCACCCGACAGCGACGGCCTGCTGGTGTACAACGGCGGCTCGGTCACCGTGTACCTGGGTGGCACGTCGTCGGTCACCACGACGACCGGTTACCCGCTGCCGGCGTCGACGTCGGTGAACGTGCCGACCACAGGCTCAGAACCGTTGAGCCTCTACGGTATTACGGCGAGCTCGACGGCGACAGTGAGCGTCTTATATCCATCGTAGTAATGCTTCGGTGTGGTCGCGCTGGCCGAGGGCGCGTCCCCTGTTCAGGCGCGGCCGCACAGTGTGCCCATGCAACTTCTCCTTCGCGCACGGAGCCGATTACGACCGCTGCCGGAGCCACGTCACGCACTACAGCTCCAGTGCCGCAACCGATTTCGAGCACGTGGGCATCCTGGGGCAAGCTGAGCCACGACAGGTAGGCGTCCCGCATCTCTTTCTGGCGGGGGTCAGCGGCGCGCAGTTCCAAGACCTCTATCAGTAGGTTGAGAACTTCCGGCTCAGCCGACGCAATCTGTGTATACGGGTCGGGCATCCGTTATCTCCCATACGGTCCGGCGGAGTCGCTGGCGCAATCATCGCAAACACCTAAGGCCGACGCGATAAGGCCGACGCGATGCCGGCGGTGATGGGCTGCTTCCGATCAAGTCGGTGCTGCTGCTGACGCGCGAGTGAGGACCAGGAGCCGCTTAGACTAGAGTTCACCATGGATCGTCACCGAAAATCCACGCGGATTGGGACACGCCCGTCGGTGGCGCGCGGCAAGTTTGTAGTGCAACGACTGGCGACCGCGCGGGCGCGTTCAGCCCGCTAACGGATGGACACCATGTGGTCGATCGGGTCCTCGGGCAGGTCGCCGTCAACCACGGCGGTCACCACCGAGGAGTTCAGCGTGATCGCGCCCTTGTGGTTGTCGAGGAAGGCGGTGTCGGCCGCGTCGCGTCCGGTCGAGATGCGCACCATCGTCTGCCGCGGCGCCAGGCACGTCGCATCGACCACCCACCATTGCCCTTCGACGAAGGCCTCGGCCACGGCATGGAAGTCCATAGGGTTGCAGCCCGGCGCGTAGACCGCGACCAGCCGGGCGGGCACGTTGACCGCGCGCAGCAACGCCACCACAAGATGGGCGTAGTCGCGGCAGACTCCGGCGCCGGCGAGCAACGTGTCGGCGGCGCCGTCGATCGGGTCGCTGGAGCCCGGCACATAGCGCAGTCGGGTGCCCACCCATGACGACACCTTCTCCAGAAGCGTCGTGGAATCGGCATACTTGCCGAACTCGGTGGCGGCGAAGCCGAAGAACTTGTCGGCCTCCGCGTAGCGGCTGGGCCGCAGATACGTCGACAGGTCGATGTCGTTGACCGGCGCGGGGTCGGCCTGGCCGATGATCGTCGCCGTGTAGCTCGCCTTGAGGTTGCCCTCGCCCGCGTCGAACTTGTTGATCCGGTTGCCGTGCTCGCCGATGATTTCCAAGGGCTCAACCGGCTTGCCGTTCAACATGAACGACAGTGACTCCGTCACCTGCGCGCCCGGTTGGGGAGCGACGGCGATCTGGAACTCCAGCGTCGTCGGCGCGGTGATGTCCACGTCGAGTTCGACAGCGACATCACGTTTCATCGTGGTGTAATCCTCCCTGGCCCGTCGTCGCCCAAACGGTGTTTTCGACCTCCGCCGCCAAAGGTCACCGACCGCTACGCATTCCCTCATAGCCCAACAAGATTAGGAAAACAACCAGATTCGTTCCGTTGCTAAGGCGACCCCAAGAAGGCTTGTGGGCGCTGGCCGGACGTGGCCAGCCCACCGGTAACGATGAGGTCGCTAGATCGCGGTGACTCCGACCGCCTGAGGACCTTTGGCTCCCTGTTCGACCTCGAATTGGACACGCTGGTTCTCTTGGAGCGAACGATGTCCGCTTCCACGGATCTCGGAGTAGTGCACGAACAGATCTTTTCCACCGTCGTCAGGAGTGATAAAGCCAAAGCCCTTATCGCCGTTGAACCATTTGACGGTTCCTTGTGCCATATTTTCCTAACTTTCTCATAGAGCGGATGTAGAAAACATCCGGTCGCAGCCTACACGTCGGCGCGTACTGATTAGTCCGTGGATATCCGTCTCCTGCTCCCGTGGTGCTGCGCCGGCGAGGCGAGGGCCGGGGGTCCACGACGTTGCGCGGCAGGGTAGCGTGGCCGGGGCGTAACCTGCACAGACATGCGGGGATACGTGCAATGAGGAGTGTTGATGAGGGCTGATCGACACGGCATGAGGGGCAGTCGCCTCGGAGCCGTGAGCTATGAGACCGACCGCAACCGCGACCTGGCGCCGCGTCAAATCGCGCGGTACCGCACCGAGAACGGCGAGGAATTCGACATACCCTTCGCTGACGACGCTGAGATCCCCGGCACCTGGGAGTGCCGCAACGGCATGAAGGGCACCCTGATCGAGGGTGGTGAGCTGGCCGAACCCAAGAAGGTCAAGGTGCCGCGCACACCCTGGGACATGCTGCGGGAACGCCGCTCGATCGAGCAACTCGAGGAACTGCTCAAGGAACGCCTCAAGATCATCAAGTCACGCCGCCGCGGCGGCTAGTTCGCGAACTGCCACCGGCAGTTGTGAGTGGAACCAGATCGGCCTAGCCGGCGTCTGAATAGTTGATCGGGCCGCCCTGCTCTCCTCTCGCCTCTCGGCGGCCTGATCTTTTTCTGCCAAGACATACCAGCTGTGTCATATCGCCAGGGCGATCCGGCCCGACGGGTAGCCCCGCCGTGCATGCGGACATGCCGTGCGCCTGCCGGATCGGACCCAGGGCTACACGTTTCCGCTGATGTTTTCGGTTCGTGGGTGGTCGTGACGCTGGCTAACATGAGCGTGATCGATCCACGCGCGGACACGGCGCTGGTGAACTGGAGCGATCTTGGCGTGAGCGCGCTTTTGCCGACGGGAACGGCGACGCTGCTGCTGGCAGACGTCGAGGGCTCCAGGCGCCCGCCCGTCCCGGTTTCCCGTAATTTGACGATGGTCGCCTATCTGCTGTGCGCGATGATGTGCCGCGCCTAACCTCGGAGTCATGCCCGCAGTCGGCGATCTGGTCCGCTGCACCGATGGCCGGTGGATGGTTCGACCGCCCGAGCGATGCCCACGCGGTCACCGGCTCGGACCAAACCGGGCGCTGGTTGGGCGCCAGCCGTGCTCATGCTGCGGCGGCCATATGACTTGGGCGTGCCGGCAATGCGGTGCTGTGGTGTATGCACCGCCGATTGGCCCGCGGTGCCGGGTTCTGCACGGTGCTGCCGCGGTGCGGTAACTCAAGCGCCGAGCGAGAGTTGACGCGGCAGCGGTGCAGGGCGTCGAGT
>NZ_DASPSP010000144.1:0-11553 GCF_035623875.1 Mycobacterium sp.
CACAGGCCGGGTGTTGTCGAAGGTTTCCATCACCCCGGCGAACCCCTTGCCGGGCTCGATTTCTGGGTTACCTAGCAGGTTGTCCTTGGGGATGCGCGCGTTGTCGAACCGGATGACAGCCGTGTCGGAGCCCTTGATCCCGAGCTTGTTCTCCAGCCGCTCGACGGTGACACCCGGGTGTTCGCGCGGCACGATGAACGACTTGATCGCCGGACGGCCCTTCGACTTGTCCAGCGTCGCCCACACCACGATGTGGGTGGCTCGCGAACCCGCGGTGACGAAAATCTTCTCGCCGTTGATCACGTATTCGTCGCCATCCAGCTTGGCTGTGGTGGACACCGCCGCCGAATCGGACCCGAAGGCCGGTTCGGTGATCGCCATTGCCGCCCAGACCCTGCCCAGACGCTGCAGCTGCTCATCAGTGGCCACACCAGAGATCGCCGCGTTACCGAGACCCTGGTAGGGAATCGACAGCATCATCGCCGCGTCGCCCCAACTGGCCTCCAGGGCTTGCAGCACCGCTGCCATGTTGGCGCCGTTACGGTTTTCCTCCTCGCTTTCGCTGCTGCGAAACGCGTCGGCTCCGGCCATACCCAAGGTGTTGGATTCGGCGGCTCCGGCGAACAGGTTCGCCAATGTGTCGAGCTCGACCGGATAGGCGTGCTCCTTGATGTCGTATTTGCGGGCGATCGGTCGCATCATCTCCGCAGCGCCCTGGTGCGCCTTGTCGATCACCGCGTGCAGCTTGCGGGGCAGTTCCAAATTGATTGCCATGATTGGTCTTTCGGTTGCGAACTGAATAACGACTTAGATAACGACAACGCCCTCGGCGACACCGATAGCCCGCAGGTCGCGGTACCAGCGCTCGACGGGGTGTTCCTTCGTGTAGCCGTGGCCGCCGAGCAGTTGCACGCCGTCCAGACCGATCTGCATGCCCTTGTCGGCGCCGAGCCGCTTGGCCAGTGCCGCTTCGCGGCTGAACGGCAGGCCCTGTTCGGCACGGGCCGCGCCGCGCCAGGTGATCAACCGCAACCCATCGAGTTCGATCGCGATGTCGGCGCACATGAACGCTACTGACTGCCGGTGCGCAATGGGCTCGCCGAACGCTTCTCGTTCCTTCACGTAGGGGATGACGTAGTCGAGCACCGCGTGAGATGTCCCGACCGCCAGCGCCGCCCAGCCCAGCCGGGACAGTCCGATGGCCTCGGAATAATCGTCGTCGCTGGCGCCATCCTCACCCAGCCGGGCGTTCACCGGCACCGATACGTGCTCGAGCTCCACTTGACCCAGAGCGGCAGCGCGGATACCCATGCTCGGGTCGGACTTCACGGTTAGGCCTTTGCTCGACGACTCGACGATGAACAATGCGGGCTTGCCGTTGAGTTGGGCTGCGACCACGAACAACTCGGCGTTGGCGGCCGCCGGGACTAGTGACTTGACGCCGTCGAGCCGGTAGCCGCTCGGCGTCCGTACTGCCGTGGTCTTCAGCGCCGTGGGGTCGAACAGTGGCTGCGGCTCGGCGATGGCCACGCAGGCCTGCGGGACGTTCTCGCCGGCGAATTCCTTGAGGTAGGTGGCCTGCTGGTCGGCGCTGCCCCAGTGGGTGAGCGCGGCGGCGACGCCTGCCGGGGCCAGGATCGGCAGGGCCAGCCCCATATCGCCGTAGGCAAGAGCCTCGGCGACCAGCACGTTGGTCACGCTGGAGCGGTGCTCGGCTATACCGTCGAAATCCTCGGGAACGTTGACCGCGGTGATCGCCAACTCCGCTGCCTTGGCGATCAGGTCTTGGGGATAGGTGGTTGCTTCGTCGGCGTCATGGGCCGCCGGACGCAAGATCTCTTCGGCGAACTGCTCGACAGTCTCGACGATGAGCCTTTGGTCGTCGTCGGGCGTCAGGTCGAAGTAATCCTTGCCGCTGGTCTTCAGCCGGGTCGGTCCGCCGCGGAGGCCCTGGACCCGCTTGAACTGACGGGTGGTGGCCCCGGCGGCGGAGAACACCGTCTTAACGCCGTAGCGCAGCGTCCGGTTGAGCGGATCGCGCAGGTTGTATTTGTCCAAGAATTCCTGGCCCACGATGGGCGTAAGGAGGCCCAGCGCGACATCGATGCCGGTCCGCTTGTGCTTGTACTCGCCGACGGCGGTCTTCCGGCCGGCGCGCCTGGAGCGCGGCTTGGAGCCATTTCGGGAGCCGTTTGTCGCGGCGACAGTATTTGCCATATCAGCAGCCTCGGTCGTTGGGGCAGTGCGAATGACTCCTATCTTACTCCAGAGTAAGGTAGCAGTCAGCTGTTAAGTGCTTCACACGCGTGACAGGTCCCGGATGGGAAGCCGCCGCCGGCCCCACTGCTCGGCCGGCCCGTCGTACACGCCAGCGATCTGGCAGGCGCATACCTGGCAGTGGCCGTCATCGGTGAGCCCGTAGCACCGCATCGCGTACCAGTCCCGGACCACGACCGCGGATCCACAGCCGGGACACAATGTGCTGCCGCCTTCGGTGTCGTGGACGTTTCCGGTGTAGACGTATCGCAGGCCTTCACCGATGCCGATCTGTCGAGCGCGGATCAGTGTGCCCGGCGAGGTGGGCGGCGTTTCCATCATCTTGTAGTCCGGGTGAAACGCGGTGAAGTGCACCGGCACGTCGACGCCGAGGTTCTCGCGGATCCACCCACATTCCGCGGCGATCTCTGCGTCGCTGTCATTGCGTCCGGGAATCAGCAGAGTGGTGATCTCTAGCCACACGTCCGTCTCGTGTCGCAGGTAGACCAGGGTGTCCAGTACGTCATCCAGATGGCCGACGCAAACCTTGCGGTAGAAGTCTTCGGTGAACGCTTTCAGGTCGACGTTGGCGGCGTCGATGCGCCGATAAAACTCCGCGCGGGGCTGCGCACACATGTAGCCGGCCGTGACCGCGATTGCTCTGATACCCCGGTCGTGGCAGGCGTCGGCGACATCGGCGGCATACTCCCAGAAGATCGTCGGGTCGTTGTAGGTGAAAGCCACACTGCGGCAACCTAATTCGTGAGCGGCACGCGCGATGTCGCCCGGGCTGGCCCGGCTCGTGAGAGTGTCGATTTCGCGGGACTTGGAGATGTCCCAGTTCTGGCAGAACTTGCAGGCGAGGTTGCAGCCTGCGGTGCCGAACGACAGCACGGCCGAACCCGGCAAGAAGTGGTTGAGCGGCTTCTTTTCAACGGGATCCACGCAGAAGCCGCTCGAGCGCCCATAACTGGTGAGCGTTATCTGGTCGTCGATCCGGCTGCGGACGAAGCACAGGCCGCGCTGGCCTTCGTGCAGCTTGCATGCCCGCGGACATACGTCGCACTGGATCCGGCCGTCGTTGAGGCGGTGCCAGTGTTTCGTCGCAATGGTGAACGGGTCGTCCCAGGCCATGGCATACTCCCGCGGCCCAGGCTACTCGGCAAGCCTGCGCAATACCTGATCGTGCAGCAGGCCGTTAGTCGCCACTGCGCTGCCGCCGTGCGGCCCGGCGGTGCCGTCGAGGCTGGTGAACACGCCGCCGGCCTCGCGAACCAGGATGTCCAACGGCGCCAGATCCCAGACCGAGACCTCCGGTTCGGCGGCGACGTCGACGGCCCCCTCAGCCACCAGGCAGTAGGACAGAAAGTCGCCATAAGCGCGCACCCGCCACATCGCATCGGTCAGCTCGAGGAAGCGGTCCCGCAGACCGAGCTGGGCCCACCCGGACAGGCTGGAGAACGATAAGCTGGCCGAATTCAGCTGCGCCACTGAGGAAACCGAGAGCCGGCGGGCCGGGGCGTCGCCAACCGCTGCGAACGCGCCGACGCCGCCGGCGGCCCACCACCGGCGCTGCAGTGCCGGCGCGCTGACCACGCCGACCCGCGGCACGCCGTCCTCCAATAACGCGATCAGGCTGGCCCACACCGGCACGCCCCGCACAAAATTCTTGGTGCCGTCGATCGGGTCGATGATCCACTGGCGTCCGGCGAAAGTTGTTGACCCGCCGAACTCTTCACCAAGGATGCTGTCGCCGGGCCGGACGCGCCCGAGCGTCTCACGCAAACCAGTTTCGACCGCGCGATCCGCGTCGCTGACTGGCGTCAGGTCCGGTTTGGTGTCGACCTGCAGGTCCAGCGCCCCGAAGCGGGCCAGCGTCACCTCGTCGGCCTGGTCAGCCAGCGCCAACGCCACCGCGAGATCGTCGTCAGGCTGGTTCATGGTGCAGTCCTACCATGGCGTGGTGTGGGAAATCGGTGCGCTGCTGTTGCTGGTCGGGGTCCTCGTGGTGATTCTGGGTCCGCGGTTCATCCGTCGCGGCCCGCGTTCGGATGCGCTCAACGGCACGCTGCTGATCACCGGTGTCAGCCCGCGGCCGGACGCCACCGGCGAGCAGTACGTCACGATCACGGGCGTCATCGACGGACCAACTGTCAACGAGCACGCCGTCTATCAACGTATGGCCGTGAATGTTGACAACTGGCCGACCGTGGGCGATTTGAAGCCGGTGGTGTACTCGCAGCGAAATCCCGACAACTGGACGTTCGCCCCGCCCGACGCCTAGTCCGGTAAAGGGACGCTGTCCGATCCGGCGCTGCTCAGCCGTGGCTGACGTGCAGTAGTTTGGCCAGGCTCGGCAGCTTGACGCGTGGCCGCCCGTGCGGCTCGCCGGCCGATCGCTCATATTCGTCGATCAGCTTCCAGTGCGCGTCGGTGACGAGTTTGGGCTGGCGCGAGTGCAGCCACTCGGCGAGTTTGTCGGCGTGGTCGTCGGGGAAGTCCGCCAGTTCAGTTGCACCAGTCAAATCCGCGATCAGGGTGTCGACGGTGTCCTGGGAGTCCTTTTTGTTAGTGCCGATCACACCGCTGGGCCCGCGCTTGATCCAGCCGACGACATACTCGTTGCGACGGCCCTCGACCCGACCGTTGCTATGCGGGATGGTCGCGCTCTTGTCGTCGAACGGCAGACCGGGAGTCGGCAGCCCGCGATACCCCACCGACCGCACGACCAGCTGAACCGGCAGCTCCTCGCGGTCGCCGGTGTCCTTGGCCGCGACCCGTCCATTCTCGTCGGTGACCAACTCGTTGCGGCCGAGCACGATGCTCTCCACCTTGCCGTCGCCGTTGATCGCGATCGGCGAGGTCAGGAACCGAAACACCATCCGTCGGTGTCCCGGACGCGGCTCGAGGCCCGCATAGCCGCGCAACACCTTGATGTTCTGTTTGGTGGTCTTGCCGGCCGCCTCGAGATCCTCGTCGGTGATGCCCTCCAGCTGGGCGGGGTCAACGATCACGTCGACGTTTTCCAGGTCTGCTAGCTCCCGCAGCTCCAGCGTGGTGAACGCGGATTGCAGCGGGCCGCGACGGCCGATGATCACCACTTCCTCGACACCGCATGGGCGCAGCGATTCCAGGGCGTGGTCGGCGATATCGGTAGCTGCCAGCGCATCGGGGTCGGTGACGAGAATGCGTGCGACGTCGAGTGCGACATTGCCGTTGCCGACGACTACGGCTCGGGCGCCGGACAGGTCGGGGGTCGTCTGCTCAAAGTGTGGGTGGGCGTTGTACCAGCCCACGAAGTCGACCGCGGCGACGCTGCCCGGCAGCTCTTCGCCGGGAATGTTCAAGGATCGATCCGACTGCGTCCCGATCGCGTAAATCACCGCGTCGTAGCGTTCGGCGAGTTCAGCGGCCTCGACATGCTCGCCAACCGCGACGTTGCCGAAGAACCTGAAGCGCGGATCCTCGGCGGTCTTTTCGAACTGCTTGCTGATCGACTTGATCTTCGGGTGGTCCGGCGCGACGCCGGAGCGCACTAGGCCCCACGGCGTGGGCAGCATTTCCAGCATGTCAACGCCGACGTCGATGTCCGCGGACGAGTCGGCGGCTTTCAGCAGCGACGCTGCGGCGAAAAATCCGGACGGACCGGAACCGACGATTGCGACGTGGTAAGGACGCATAATTCTCGATGCTAAACGCCCGCATCGTCGCCGAACGCGAGTACGCCGGTAACGTGATTAGGCGTGGACCCCGACCGCCAGGCCGACATCGCCGCCCTTGACTCCACCCTGACCACGGTGGAGCGGGTGCTCGATGTCGATGGTCTGCGCAGCCGCATCGACAAGCTCGAGCACGAGGCGGCCGATCCCAACCTGTGGGATGACCAGGCCCGGGCGCAGCGGGTGACCAGCGAGCTGTCGCACACCCAGGGCGAGTTGCGCCGCGTCGAAGACCTGCGCCGCCGCCTCGACGACTTGCCGGTGCTCTACGAACTGGCGGCCGAAGAGAGCGGCGCCGCCGCGGCCGAGGCACAGGCCGAGGCGGACGCGGAATTCAAGGCGCTGAGTGCCGACATCGAGGCCATGGAGGTGCGCACCCTGCTGTCGGGTGAATACGACGAGCGGGAGGCGCTGGTCACCATCCGCTCCGGTGCCGGCGGCGTGGACGCCGCGGACTGGGCCGAGATGCTGATGCGGATGTATATCCGGTGGGCCGAACAGCACAAGTACCCCGTCGAAGTGTTCGACACGTCCTACGCCGAGGAGGCCGGGATCAAAAGCGCGACCTTCGCCGTGCATGCGCCGTTCGCCTACGGCACCCTTTCCGTCGAACAAGGCACTCACCGGCTGGTGCGGATCAGTCCGTTCGACAACCAGAGCCGACGGCAGACGTCGTTCGCCGAAGTCGAGGTGCTGCCGGTGGTGGAGACCACTGACCACATCGACATTGCCGAGGGCGACCTGCGCGTCGACGTCTACCGGTCCAGCGGCCCCGGCGGCCAGTCGGTGAACACCACGGACTCCGCGGTTCGCCTCACCCACATCCCGACCGGTATCGTCGTGACGTGTCAGAACGAGAAGTCGCAGCTACAGAACAAGGTGGCGGCGATGCGCGTTCTTCAGGCAAAGTTGTTGGAACGCAAGCGCTTAGAAGAACGTGCTGAACTCGACGCATTGAGGGGGGACGGCGGCAGCTCCTGGGGTAACCAGATGCGTTCTTACGTGCTGCACCCGTATCAGATGGTCAAGGATCTGCGTACGGACTACGAGGTGGGTAACCCGGCTGCCGTTCTCGACGGGGACATCGACGGGTTTCTGGAAGCAGGAATCCGGTGGCGTAACAGAAAAGATGACGACTGATACAACGCTTGCCGCGAAAGTTTTGGCCCATCCGCTGCGTGACGTCTTGCGCGGCGAGGTTCGTGAGTGGTTTCTCACCAGCGGGCTGCGCATCGTCCTACTGCTAATCGGAGCCGTGCTCGCGGCCAGATTCGTCAACTGGGTTGCGCAGAAGGTCACTGAACGTCTGGACGAAGGCTTCGCCGAGAGCGACGCGCTGGTCCGTTCCGAGGCCACCAAGCACCGCCAGGCGGTGGCCTCGGTGATCTCGTGGGTGTCGGTGGTGCTGATCTCGATCATGGTCGCCATTCAGCTGGCCAACATTCTGAACGTCTCGGTGGGCGGGTTGATCGCACCGGCGGCGGTGATCGGGGCTGCGTTGGGTTTCGGCGCCCAGCAACTGGTCAAAGACCTGCTATCCGGTTTTTTCATCATCGTCGAAAAGCAGTACGGCTTCGGTGACCTCGTCTCGTTGACCGTCGCGGGAATCGCCGCTGAGGCACGTGGGACCGTCACGGATGTCACGTTGCGGGTAACCCGGCTGCGCTCCGCGGACGGCGAACTGTTCACCATCCCGAACGGCCAGATCGTGAAAACGGTGAACCTGTCGAAAGACTGGGCGCGCGCCGTCGTCGACATCCCGGTGCAGTCCGGCGCCGACCTCGGCATGATCAACGACGTGCTGCATCAGGCGTGTGAGCATGCGATCGAGGACAAGCTGTTGGGGGAGTTGCTGCTGGATGCGCCCACCATGATGGGAGTGGAAAGCATCGAAGTCGACGCCCTTACTCTGCGATTGGTGGCGCGCACGCTGCCCGGTAAGCAATTCGAGGCCGGTCGGCGACTGCGGGCATTGGTGGTCCACGCGCTTGCCCGCGCCGGCGTCAACACCCCGAGTGAGACACCCGTGACGGTGGGAGCCATCGTACATCCCGCGACGGCTGCGGGCGCCGAGGACGAAACGCAAGGGCCCGACCATTGACGCACTTCATGCTGAACCGGCTGAGACGATCTGACGATGCCGAACGCGGCTGGCCAGGCTACCTGTTCGGTGGGCGCGTGCGGACTTCGACGCTGGTGCTGGTGATCGCGTTTCTCGCGGTGTGGTGGCTATACGACTACCACCGGGATTCCACCCGCTCGAAGCCGACCCAGGTGCCAGCGACCCAAGTGGTGCCGCCGGGCTTCGTGCCCGACCCGGACTACACCTGGGTGCCGCGCAGTCGTGTGCAAGAACCGCCAACCACCGTGACCGTGACACAGACGCCGACAACCACGGCGACTCTGACACCGACGACAACCACCACACCACCGCCGCCGTTCAACCTGCCAACGATCGTGTTGCCGCCGCCGTTCGGTCCGCCCAGCGCGACGACGGCGCCGCCTGCGCCGCCGCCTGCGCCGCCGCCCGGCCAGGTGCCGGCGCCCCCGGCCGCGCCGCCACTGCCCGGCTTGCCCTGATGGCCCGGCTCCTTAGCGCCCGCGGCGCGGGCGCATCATCGCCGGGCGCCCTAACGGCCCGGCCGGCGAACGTCAGCGAAACTCACCATTACACTGGCGACCCGTGATGATCACCTTCGACCATGTCACCAAGCAGTACAAGTCGTCTGCGCGCCCCGCGCTGGACAACGTCAACGTGAAGATCGACAAGGGTGAGTTCGTATTCCTGATCGGCCCGTCCGGCTCCGGCAAATCGACGTTCATGCGGCTGCTGCTGGGGGCCGAGACGCCCACCACCGGTGATGTGCGGGTCTCGAAGTTTCACGTCAACACGCTGCCCGGACGCCACATCCCGAAACTGCGTCAGGTGCTCGGCTGCGTGTTCCAGGATTTCCGGCTGCTGCAGCAGAAGACGGTGTTCGAGAACGTCGCGTTCGCGCTCGAGGTCATCGGCAAGCGTCCCGATCTGATCAACCGGGTGGTGCCCGACGTGCTGGAGTTGGTCGGTCTGTCCGGCAAGGCCAGCCGGCTGCCCGATGAGCTGTCCGGCGGCGAGCAGCAGCGGGTGGCCATCGCCCGGGCCTTCGTCAACCGGCCGCTGGTCTTGCTGGCCGACGAGCCCACCGGGAACCTCGACCCTGAGACCAGCAACGACATCATGGATTTGTTGGAGCGGATCAACCGCACCGGGACAACGGTGCTGATGGCCACCCACAACTACCACATCGTCGACGCGATGCGCCAGCGGGTGGTGGAGCTGTCGGTGGGCCGGCTGGTCAGAGACGAGCAGCGCGGCGTCTACGGGATGGACCGCTAAGTGCGCTTCAGCTTTCTGTTCAACGAGGTCCTGACCGGTCTTCGTCGCAATATCACCATGACCGCCGCGATGATTCTGACGACCGCGATTTCGATCGGCCTGTTCGGTGGCGGGCTGCTGGTGGTCCGATTAGCCGACCACTCGCGCAGCATCTACCTCGACCGGGTCGAGACGCAAGTCTTCCTCAACAACGACATTTCGGCCGACGATGCGACCTGTGCGAGTCCGCCGTGTAAGGCGCTGCGCGAGAAGATCGAGGCGCGTAACGACATCAAATCGGTTCGCTTCCTCAACCGCCAGGACGCCTACGAAGACGCTATTCGCAAGATCCCACAGTTCAAGGACTTAGCAAGCAAGGATGCCTTTCCGGCGTCATTCATCGTCAAGCTGGAAAATCCCGAGCAGCACACCGATTTCGACGCCGCGATGCAAGGGCAGCCCGGGGTAGACCATGTGCTCAACCAGAAGGATCTGATCGATCGGCTGTTTGCTGTGTTGGACGGTCTCAGCAACGCTGCCTTCGCCGTCGCCTTGGTTCAGGCCATCGGGGCGATTCTGTTGATCGCCAACATGGTTCAAGTCGCGGCCTATACCCGTCGCACCGAGGTTGGCATCATGCGGTTGGTCGGCGCCACCCGCTGGTATACCCAGCTGCCCTTCTTGGTAGAGGCCATGGTGGCGGCCACGGTCGGCGTGATCATCGCGCTTGTCGGCCTGATGGTGGTGCGAGCGCTGTTCCTGGACAACGCGCTGAGCCAGTTCTATCAAGCGCATCTGATCGCCCCGGTCGACTACGCCGACATCCTCTACATCTCGCCGCTACTGCTGTTGGTGGGTGTCGCGATGGCCGGGGTTACCTCATACGCGACGTTGCGCCTATACGTGCGGCGGTAGCCGTGGCCAAAAAGCCGGCCGGCAAGTCACAGCCAGGAAGACAGATCCTGGCCAGCAACCGCAAGGCGCGACACAACTACTCAATCTTGGAAACGTTCGAGGCCGGGGTGGTTTTGCTCGGCACAGAAGTAAAAAGCCTCAGGGATGGCAGGGCATCGCTCGCGGATGCATATGCAACCGTCGACGACGGCGAAGTTTGGCTGCGCAACCTGCATATTCCCGAGTATCACCACGGCAGCTGGACCAACCATGATCCCCGCCGGACGCGAAAGCTGTTGCTCCACAGGCGCCAAATTGACGTGCTAATCGGCAAGATACGTGATGGTAACCTCGCGCTGGTGCCGTTGGCGCTGTACTTCAGCGAAGGAAAAGTCAAGGTGGAGCTGGCTTTAGCGCGCGGTAAGCGCGCGCATGACAAGCGTCAGGATATGGCACGCCGCGACGCTCAGCGGGAAGTGGTCCGTGCATTGAGTCGGCGCGCCAAGGGCATGGATTGATTGGCGCCGCCTACGCTCAGCTGTCCGCGGTCAGCTACGGCGTCAGTGACTTCGTCGGGGGTGTGGCTTCCCGGCGGGCGGCTGCGCTGCGCGTCATGCTGGTCACCTACCCGGTGGCCACGGTGCTGCTCGGTGCAGTGGCCGCCACGGCAGGTGGACCGGTCCGTCCCGCCGCCCTGCTGTGGGGCTCGCTGTATGGGGTCAGTCAGGCGGTCGGCGTCTATTGGTTCTACGCCGCCGTCAGCGCCGGACCGATCTCGGTGGTCTCACCGCTTGCGGCGATACTCAATGCAGCCGTCCCCGTCGCCGTCGGCGTGGCGCTCGGCGAGCGGCCGGGGGAGACCGCGTCGGTAGGCGTCGTGTTGGCGATGTTCGCGGTGATCCTGGTGAGCCGTGAGTCGCCCGCCGACGAGGATGTCCGGACCCACCGGTTCACCAGCAAAGTGGCCTGGCTGACGGTCGGCTCGGGTGTCGCGTTCGGGCTGGATTTCGTACTGCTGCACCAGGCTCCGGCGGAGTGCCGGCTCTGGCCGCTGTTCTTCGCCAGGGCGGCGGCCACCGTGCTGGTATTCGCCGTCGCAGCGATGAGCAACAATTTCCAGCTTCCCTCCAGGACACCGCTGCGGCTGGCGGTCGCCGCGGCGCTGCTGGATACCTGCGCCAACATCACCATGCTGCTGGCGATTCAGAGATGGATGCTCTCGTTGGCCAGCATCTTGATCTCGCTGTACCCGGCGACAACCGTCATCCTGGCGATCATCGTGCTGCGCGAACGGGTGACCCGCTGGCAGGCGCTCGGCATGATCCTGGC
>NZ_DASPSP010000162.1:0-35543 GCF_035623875.1 Mycobacterium sp.
TTGCCGGCCTTCCAGTGCCGAAGCGGTGAGAAGAGCGTGATGCCCGCGCACAGTAGCGGTGCCGCTTTGTCGAGCGGCAGCGAGTCGAGGATGCGCACGACGAAGTTTTCGTCGACGACGATCGCCTGGCTGTAGCCGCCCTGGGTCGGCGTGCCGTCTTTGTCGATGGAGTTGTAGGTGAAGGTCGCGCCCGGCTTGCAGTACTGCTCGAGCGCGGCCTTGCAGCTGCGGCACTGACCGCAGGAGTTCACCATGCAGCCCACGCCGACGTGGTCGCCGACCTTGTGCTTGCTGACCTCCGAGCCGACGGCGGTCACCACACCGGCGATCTCGTGGCCCACGACCACCGGGTAGTTCGGCACGCCCCACTCGGCTCTGGCGGTGTGGATGTCGGAGTGGCAGATGCCGGTGAACTTGATGTCGATCGCGACGTCGTGCGGGCCGGGGTCGCGGCGGGTGATCGTGGTCTTGGTCAGCGGCTCGGTCGCCGAGGTAGCGGCATATGCGGAAACAGTGCTCATGGGCAATCCTCTTGAGTGCGCTTGTCTCAGTATCGAATTCTATAGTGAACCCAACCAGATTAGCATAGATAGCCTATGTATTCCTCGTGGTGCGATCGGCGTCACATGCCGCTGGCCGCTAGTTGATCGGGGCGTTCACCCAGCGCAGATCGTCGATGACACCGCGAGCCGCAACCACACCTTCGCCGGTCTGCCATATTTCGTTGTTCACCACGAAGACCCGGTTGTCGCGAGTGGCGGACAGCTTGCGCCATGGGTTGCTGTCGAAAATGGCGGCGGCGCGGTCTTTGGCGGCCGGCGATGCGAACGACACGTACACGAGGTCGGCGTCGGCCGCCGAGAAGTCGGGGTTGTCCGCGAGATCGGCGTCGGTACTGCCCATCTCGATGTAGGGCTTGTCGGTAAACCGTTGCGCTGCAGGGCGATCGACGCCGACGGCGGTCAGCACGTTGGCGGGGAAGTTGTTGTTGCCGTACACCCGGATGGTGTTCTCGGTGAACTGCACGATCGAGGCCTGGTAGTGGGGGGCGTCGTGTGCGGCGCCGACATCGTGGGCCTTCGTGGTGAAGTCGTCGATCGCGCCGTCCGCGGCGTCGGCCCGCCCGGTGGCCGCACCCACCCCACGCAGGTTGTCCTCCCAGGCCGCACCGGGGGCCGCGGTGAACACCGTCGGCGCGATCGCGGTCAGCGCCGAATACAGCTTCGGCGTCAACCCTTGCGAGCCGAGAATCAGGTTCGGCTTGGCTGCCCCGATAGCCGCCAGGTCGGGACTGCTGCGGGTGCCCACGCCCGGCAGCTGATGCACAACAGTGCCCAGGTAGGACGGCTGGCTCGATGAGCCGTCCGGCAATGCGGCGGCCACGATCCGGGACTGTAGGCCCAGCGCGCACAGGGCGTCGAGCTGGTCGCCGGAGAGCACGACGATGCGCTGCGGATCGGAGCTCACCTGCGCCACATCGGGCTGCACGCCAGCCGCGTTGTGCGCGGTCCGCGTCGCTGGTCCGGGATCCGGCTCAGCTGGTTGCGGCGCGCACGACTCGTCCGGTCGCCGCTGGTTGCCCAGAACGCCGGCCCCGGCGATTTGGGTGGTGCTGGTGATCACCGATGTCGCCGACGAGCCGCCGCCTGACGACCCGGTCGTGCAACCAGTGCACAGCGCGGCCGAAATCGCTATCGCAGCGGCCGCGGACATCACAGGTCGCACACCCCTGAACAGCACGGGTCCGACGGTAACATCCGGTTCGGGTGACGCCGGCTGCGTACGCTCGACGGCCCGCGACCGCCTCATCGGGCCCAGTACGACAGTTTGTAGGACCAGTCGCTCGCTAGGCCCGGTCGAAGGCTAGACTCAAAAGCCACTGATCCCAGTCGCCCTGCCCGACGTTTGGAGGAGCACTTGACGACAGAAGCGCCCCCGCTGGGAGAACTCGAGGCCAGTCGTCCCTACCCGCCTCGAACAGGCCCTAAAGGCAACCTGGTCTACCGGCTGATCACCACCACCGATCACAAGATGATCGGGATCATGTACTGCGTCGCCTGCTTCATCTTCTTTTTCATCGCCGGGCTGATGGCACTGTTCATGCGCGCCGAGCTGGCCGCGCCCGGGCTGCAGTTCCTGTCGAACGAGCAGTACAACCAGTTGTTCACAATGCACGGCACGGCGATGCTGCTGTTCTATGCCACCCCGATCGTGTTCGGCTTCGCCAACCTGGTGCTGCCGCTGCAGATCGGCGCCCCCGACGTGGCATTTCCACGGCTCAACGCACTGTCCTTCTGGCTGTTTGTGTTCGGCGCGTCGATCGCACTCTCCGGGTTCATCACCCCGGGCGGTGCCGCGGATTTCGGCTGGACCGCCTATACCCCGTTGACTGATGCCATCCACTCGCCCGGTCCCGGCGGCGACCTTTGGATCCTCGGGTTGGGAGTCGGTGGTCTGGGCACCATCCTCGGGGCGGTCAACATGATCACCACGGTGGTGTGCATGCGCGCGCCGGGTATGACGATGTTCCGGATGCCGATCTTCACCTGGAACATCCTGGTGACATCCATCCTGGTGTTGTTGATCTTCCCATTGCTGACCGCGGCACTGTTCGGGTTGGCTGCCGACCGGCACCTGGGGGCCCACGTCTACGACGCAGCCAACGGCGGAGTTCTGTTGTGGCAGCACCTGTTCTGGTTCTTCGGCCACCCCGAGGTCTACGTCATTGCGCTGCCGTTCTTCGGCATCGTCAGCGAGATCTTCCCGGTATTCTCCCGCAAGCCGATCTTCGGCTATACCACGCTGGTTTACGCGACGCTATCGATTGCCGGGTTGTCGGTAGCGGTATGGGCACACCACATGTTCGCCACCGGAGCCGTTCTGCTGCCCTTCTTCTCGTTCATGACGTACTTAATCGCGGTCCCGACCGGGATCAAGTTCTTCAACTGGATCGGCACCATGTGGAAAGGGCAGCTGACGTTTGAGACGCCGATGCTGTTCTCGGTCGGCTTTATGGTCACATTCCTACTGGGTGGCTTGACCGGTGTGTTGCTGGCCAGCCCGCCGCTGGACTTCCATGTCACCGACAGCTATTTCGTGGTCGCGCATTTCCACTACGTGCTGTTCGGCACCATTGTGTTCGCCACTTTCGCCGGTGTGTACTTCTGGTTCCCGAAGATGACCGGCCGGCTGCTCGACGATCGGCTGGGCAAACTGCACTTCTGGTTGACGCTGATCGGTTTTCACACCACGTTTTTGGTGCAGCACTGGTTAGGCGATGCCGGTATGCCGCGCCGCTATGCCGACTACCTGCCCACCGACGGCTTTACGAGCCTGAACGTCATCTCGACGATCGGGGCGTTCATCCTTGGCGCGTCGATGGTTCCGTTCGTCTGGAACGTCTTCAAGAGCTGGCGCTACGGCGAAGTGGTCACTGTCGACGACCCGTGGGGCTACGGCAACTCGTTGGAGTGGGCCACCAGTTGCCCACCGCCGCGGCACAACTTCACCGAACTGCCCCGCATCCGCTCCGAGCGTCCGGCCTTCGAGTTGCACTACCCGCACATGGTGGAACGACTTCGCGCCGAGGCGCACGTGGGCCGCAGCCACGGCCCGTCCGCCGGCGACGTCACCAGAATCGACGACGTAGGCGTTCGCAGCTGATGGGCCGCTGATGAGCCACAGCGGCGGCAATCTGGGGTGACCAGACCCCGCATGGTGTCGGCGTTGATCACCGTCACCGGTGTCGATAAGCCAGGCGTGACGTCGGCCCTCTTCGAGGTTCTCTCGGGCCTCAAGGTTGAACTGCTCAACGTCGAGCAGGTGGTGATCCGGGGCCGGCTGACGCTGGGTGTGCTGGTGTCGGCTCCACTGGAGGTGGCCGAAGGCCAGGCGCTGCAGGCGGAAGTCGAGGCCGCTATCCACGCGGTCGGCCTGGACGTCAGCATCGAGCGCAGCGACGACCTGCCGATCATCCGGGAACCGTCGACGCACACCATCATGGTGTTGGGCCGGCCGATCACCGCCGAAGCGTTCGGCGCGGTGGCCCGCGAGGTGGCGGCGTTGGGAGTCAACATCGACCTCATCCGCGGCGTCTCGGACTATCCGGTCACGGGTCTGGAGCTGCGGGTCTCGGTACCGCCGGGAGTCGGTGGCCAGTTACAGCCCGCGTTGACCCGGGTGGCCGCCGACGCGAGCGTGGACGTGGCGGTCGAGGCCTATAGTCTGTCCCGGCGGGCTAAACGACTGATCGTCTTCGACGTCGACTCGACCCTGATCCAGGGCGAGGTCATCGAGATGCTGGCCGCCCGAGTGGGTGCCCAGGACGCCGTAGCCGCCATCACCGAGGCCGCGATGCGCGGGGAATTGGACTTCGCGGAGTCGCTGCGCCAGCGGGTCGCCACTCTGGCCGGGCTGCCGGCCGAGGTACTCGACGAGGTCGGCGACGAGTTGGAACTGACTGCCGGCGCGCAGACCACGCTGCGCACCCTGCGCCGTCTGGGGTATCACGTGGGGGTGGTGTCCGGCGGCTTCCGGCAGGTCATCGAACCGCTGGCGCATGAGCTGATGCTGGACTTCGTCGCCGCCAACCAGTTGGAGATCGTCGACGGCACAATCACCGGCCGGGTCATCGGCCCGGTCGTCGACCGGGCCGGCAAAGCCAAGGCGCTGCGCGACTTCGCGCATCAGGTCGGCGTGCCGATGGAGCAGACCGTCGCGGTCGGGGACGGCGCCAACGACATCGACATGCTGGCCGCCGCGGGCATGGGGATCGCATTCAACGCCAAACCGGCGCTTCGGGAAGTGGCCGATGCGTCGCTGAGCCATCCGTACCTGGACACCGTGCTGTTTTTGCTGGGCGTCACGCGCGGTGAGATCGAGGCTGCCGACGCGGTCGACGGTGTGGTGCGACGCGTCGAGATCCCGCCCGAGTAACCAGCGCGAGCAGACGCAAAAGCCCCCACGCCTAGGCGTGTTGGGGGCTTTTGCGTCTGTTCGTAGGCGAGGTGACCCGGCAGCGGCCGCAGCGTCGCGGTACGGCACGATGGTCGGGTGGCCGAAACCGGAAGCCGGAGGTGAAACCCGAGGATTCGAGAGAATCCGAGGATGGAACCGACCAGACTAGCGAGGCAACCGACCCCGATCTGCTGATCGACTTCAAAGACGTTTCGTTGCGCCGTGATGGCCACACGTTGGTTGGGCCGGTGACGTGGTCGGTAGAGCTGGACGAACGCTGGGTGATCATCGGGGCCAACGGCGCCGGTAAGACGTCGTTGCTGCGCATCGCCGCGGCGGCCGAGCACCCGTCCTCGGGCGTCGCCTATGTGCTCGGTGAGCGCCTCGGGCGGGTCGACATGTCCGAGCTGCGCTCCCGGGTGGGCTTGAGTTCCTCGGTATTGGCGCAACGGATTCCCGGCCACGAGGTGGTGCGCGACCTGGTCGTCTCGGCCGGCTACGCGGTGCTCGGCCGGTGGCGGGAACGCTATGAGGACGTCGACTACCACCGGGCGGTCGACATGCTGGAAAGCCTGGGCGCCGAGCACCTGGCCGACCGCAGCTACGAAACCCTGTCGGAGGGCGAACGCAAGCGGGTACTGATCGCGCGCGCATTGATGACCGACCCCGAGCTGCTGCTGCTCGACGAACCGGCAGCCGGTCTGGACCTAGGCGGCCGGGAGGAGCTGGTGGCGCGGCTGACCGACTTGGCCGCCGATCCCGACGCGCCGGCGCTGGTCCTGGTCACCCACCACGTCGAGGAGATTCCGCCCGGTTTCAGCCACTGCATGCTGATGTCGGAGGGACAAGTCGTCGCGGCGGGTTTGCTGACCGACGTGCTGACCGGCGAGAATCTATCGGCGGCGTTCGGCCAGGCGATCACGGTCGACTTGATCGACGGGCGTTACTTCGCCCGGCGCAGTCGCACCCGCGCGGCCCACCGGAGGCGGTCATGAATTCACCGCAGGAACCGCCCCCGCTGACGCCTCGGCCCGCGGCGACCGTGATGCTGATCCGCGACAGGCCAGACAATCGGGGCAGCATCTCCGTCTTCTTGATGCGCCGGCACTCGGCGATGGAATTCGCCGCGGGGGTGATGGTGTTTCCCGGTGGCGGCGTCGACGACCGAGACCGCAACGCCAAGATCGCCTGGGCCGGGCCGCCGCCGTCGTGGTGGGCGCAGCGGTTCGCCGTTGACACCGAGCTGGCCGAAGCGCTGGTGTGCGCCGCCGCCCGCGAGACCTTCGAGGAATGCGGCGTGCTGTTCGCCGGCCCGGCCGACGATCCGGGCAGCATCGTCGGAGATGCGTCGGTGTACCGCGACTCCCGGCTGGCGCTGGCCGACCGGACGCTGTCGTTTGCCGACTTTCTGCGTCGGGAGAATCTGGTGCTGCGGGCCGACCTGCTGCGGCCGTGGGCCAACTGGGTAACCCCGGAAGCTGAGCGCACCCGCCGCTACGACACGTATTTCTTCGTCGGAGCCTTGCCGGAGGGGCAGCGCGCCGACGGGGAGAACACCGAATCCGATCGTGCCGGTTGGACCACGCCGCAGGCCGCCATCGACGACTTCGCGGCCGGGCGGTGCTTCCTGTTGCCGCCGACCTGGACCCAGCTGGACTCGTTGGCCGGACGTACGGTCGCCGACGTATTGGCCGTCGAGCGTCAGATCGTCACCGTGCAACCGAACCTCGAGATCGACGGCGACAACTGGGTGTTCGAATTCTTCGACTCCGACCGCTACCACGAGGCACGCAAAGCCGGCGGACTGGGATGGCGGCCGTGAGCGAGTTCGTCAGCATCCACGTGGGCGCAGAGCGCCCGGGCGTCGGCACGCTGGTGTGTTCGCGGCCGCCCACCAACGCCCTGACCCGGCAGGTCTATCGGGAGATCGGCCAGGCCGCCGCCGAGGTCGGGCGCCGCGACGACATCGCCGCGGTGATCATCTTCGGCGGCCACGAGATCTTCTCCGCGGGCGACGACATGCCGCAACTGCGCACCCTGATCGCGGCGGAAGCCGAGACTTGGGCCCGCGTGCGCCGCGGCGCCGTCGACGCCGTCGCGGCGATCCCGAAGCCGACCGTGGCCGCGATCACCGGCTACGCGCTGGGCAGCGGCCTGGGCCTGGCGCTGGCCGCCGATTGGCGGGTGAGCGGCGACAACGTGCGATTCGGTGCGACGGAGATCCTGGCCGGTTTGGTACCCGACGGCGGCGGCATGGCGCGGCTGACCCGCACGGTCGGGGTCAACAGGGCCAAGGAATTGGTGTACAGCGGGCGGTTCTTCGACGCCGAGGAGGCGCTGGCATTAGGCCTGATCGACGAGATGGTCGCCCCCGACGACGTGTACGACGCCGCCGTGGCCTGGGCCGGGCGTTTCGTCGACGGACCCCTCGAGGCGCTGGCTGCGGCCAAGGCCGGCATCGACGAGGTGTTCGAGCTGGCTCCCGCCGAGCGGGTGGCCGCCGAACGCCGCCGCTTTGTGGACGTCTTCGCCAGTGCCACTAAGCTGGCCCTTCGTGACGAGGAGTTCGAAGCCCGCCGGTGACCCAGCGCCGCAACCGCATGCCACCGCCGAGCAGGTTGAGGCCGCCCGCCACGACAGCAAGCTGGCCCAGGTGCTCTACCACGACTGGGAGGCGGAGAACTACGACGAGAAGTGGTCCATCTCCTACGACCAGCGCTGCATCGACTACGCGCGGGACTGCTTCGACGCCGCCGTCCCCGACGGCGAGATCTACCGGCTGCCGTACGACCGCGCCCTCGAATTAGGCTGCGGCACCGGCTTTTTCCTGCTTAACCTGATCCAGTCCGGGGTCGCGCGGCGCGGTTCGGTGACCGACCTGTCCCCGGGCATGGTCAAAGTCGCCACTCGCAACGGGCAGTCCCTGAACCTGGATATCGACGGTCGGGTCGCCGACGCCGAAGGCATCCCGTACGACGACTACACATTCGACCTAGTGGTCGGACACGCTGTGCTGCACCACATTCCGGACGTCGAGCTGTCGCTGCGTGAGGTGCTGCGAGTGCTGCGGCCGGGTGGGCGCTTCGTATTCGCCGGCGAGCCGACCTCGGTCGGCGACCGCTACGCCCGCGCACTGTCGACGCTGACTTGGCGGGTTGCCACCAATGTCACCAAGTTGCCCGGCTTCGGCAGCTGGCGGCGTCCACAGGCCGAGTTGGATGAATCCTCGCGCGCTGCGGCGCTCGAGGCCCTTGTCGACCTGCACACGTTCGCCCCGAGCGACCTGGAGACGATGGCCACCTCCGCCGGTGCCGTCGACGTCGAGACCACCACCGTCGAGTTCACCGCCGCGATGTTGGGCTGGCCGCTGCGCACTTTCGAGTACGCGGTGCCGTCGGACCGGCTGGGCTGGGGCTGGGCCAAGTTCGCGTTCACCAGCTGGAAGGCGTTGAGCTGGGTCGACGAGAATCTCTGCCGCCGTGTGGTCCCGAAAGGCTGGTTCTACAACGTGATGATCACCGGGATCAAGCCGTCCTGAACTTCGGGCTCGACGACGTTGCCTACCTGACATCCGACGCGGGCTGCGCCGCGCTGAGGGTCGTCGCCGCGCTGCCGCTGACCGACCGCGTCTCTGAGATCGCTGCGCTGAGAAAGCAGTTCGGCGATCGGACCCCGGCGCTGGTGGAAACCGTCTTGCTGCGGCGGCGCGCGGCCGACAAGCTGCCCGCTACCGGCGAGTGGCTGTTCACCGATGAAGCACTGCAGCAAGCCAGCGCTGCGTCAGTGGCATCGCATCGGGCGCAGCGGCTAGCCAGCCGCGTCGTGCACGATGTGACCTGCTCGATCGGCACGGAGCTCGCCGCGCTGCGTGGCACAGCAGCTCGGCTAGTCGGCAGTGACGTCGACCCGGTGCGCCTGGCGATGGCGCGGTACAACCTCGGTGCCGCCGTCAACCTGTGCCGTGCTGATGCGCTGCACCCGGTGACCCGCGATGCGGTGGTGCTGGCCGACCCGGCGCGGCGCGGCAGCGGACGGCGGCGCTTCAATCCGCGCGACTACCAGCCCGCGCTGGACCAGCTCTTCGATGCTTATCGTGGCCGGGAATTGGTCGTAAAGTCTGCTCCCGGAATTGATTTCGATGTCGTAAAGCGCTTGGGCTTCTACGGCGAAATCGAGGTGACGTCCTATCAAGGGTCGGTGCGGGAAGCGTGCCTGTGGTCGGCGGGTTTAGCCGAGGAAGGTGTGCGCCGCCGCGCCAGCATCCTGGATCGCGGCGAACAGATCACCGACGCCGAGCCGGACGACTGCCCGGTGCGGCCCGCCGGCCGGTGGATCGTTGACCCCGACGGCGCGGTGGTGCGAGCCGGTCTGGTGCGCCACTACGCCGCGCGGCACGGTCTGTGGCAGCTGGACTCGCACATCGCCTACCTGTCCGGGGACCAATTGCCTATCGGGATACGAGGGTTCGAGGTTGTCCAGCAGCTGCCCTTCGATGATCGTCGTTTGCGGCAGACGCTGTCAGCGCTGGACTGCGGCGCATTGGAGATCCTGGTGCGCGGCGTGGACGTCGACCCGACAGCGCTACGACGGCGGATGGCGTTGCGCGGCAGCCGGTCCCTGACGGTGGTGATTACCCGGGTCGGCTCGGGTGCAGCCGCGCGGAGGACGGCGTTCGTCTGTCGGCCGTCGCGGTAGGGGCCACAAAACGGAATTCCGCCGCGGGCGGCCTTTTGATATCGGACGGTCCGAATCCAAGCCGAGAACCTAGTTTGCCGCGCGTCGCAATAGGGGCCGGGTAGTCTGGCGGGACGGCATTTCAGCCGTTCCCAGTCTGCGAGGATAAGTCGACCGATGCGCAACCTGATCGCGGCCGCGCTGATCGCGGCCGGAGTCCTGCTGGGCTGGTCCAGCGCGCCGGTCGCGGCCGCGGACTCGGCTTGCACCACCCTGGGCGGTGATATCGAGGCTGAGCAGACGTGCCATGTGCATGCCGCCAACTCCACCTACAACCTGGACATGAAGTTTCCGGTCGACTATCCCGACGAGCAGGCGCTGACCGATTACCTAAGCCAGAACCGGGACGGATTCGTCAACGTCGCGCAGACGTCGTCGCAGACGTCCGGAGCGCGCGATGTGCCGTACCAAATGGAGGTCACCTCCGAGCAGTACCATTCCGGGCAGGCGCCCGGCGGCACCCGAAGCGTGGTGCTCAAGGTCTTCGAGGATCTCGGCGGCCCGCGCCCGTCCACCTCCTACAAGGCCTTCAACTACGACCTCGGCGCGCAGCAGTCGATCACCTTCGACACGCTTTTCGCGCCCAACAGCAAACCGCTTGACTCCATCTATCCGATCGTGCAGCGCGAGGTGAGACGACAGACCGGGGACGGTGCCGCGATCTTGCCCGGTTCCGGCCTCGATTCGTCCCACTACCAGAACTTCGCCATCACCGACGACGAGCTGATTTTCTACTTCGCGCCGGGAGAGCTGCTGCCGTCGTCGATCGCCGGTGCCAGCCAAGTTCACGTGCCGCGCAACGCCATCCCACCGCTGACCATCAAGAGCTAGGACACCTAGGCACTGAGCGGCGCAGCAGTTTTCGCTCGTAGGTGAGTGCAACGCGCATCGCCACCTTTGGAGACTTGTGTGACTGCTGTGACCGTTGGCGTTGCGCCCAACGCACTAGACCGGGCCGGCCCGCGATTCCATCGCCGCAGCGCCTACGGCCACCGCCAGCTGGGCGATGCAGCCGATGAGCGGCACGACCCACGCGACCTGTTGGCGAACGAGTCGAACCACCGTGACCAGCACGTCGAGAAACAAGAAGGCGCCACCGGCCCACAAGGCCACATTCATGGCCCGGTCGAGCCACGCCGGGTCGCCACACTTCTGGTAGCCGCACGAGTCGGTGCCCATCACCAGAAGTCCGAGCACCGCAAATGTGCCGGCAAAGAAAAGGAAGTGCGCAACCAGCAGGACGATCGTCCCAAGCACATCGCGGAGCTGACGACCACTGCTACGGCTGGTGTTCTGCGCCGACGGGTGCTGCACAGCCGGGTCATTCGACACGCACACCATCCTTGTCGAGGCGATGCCGCTGGGCCAGTCAGTTCGGCGCGAAGCTATATACCTGGCCGTCGCTGGTGGCGGTGACCACTCGGCGGTCGTGGCCGATCGAAACCCCAACCGGGTATCCGGTCGCTTCGGGCAGCGGGTAGTTGCTGAGGGTGCGGCCGTTGCCCGGATCGAAGACCAGCAGCGACATACCCCGTGCTCCCTCGCCAGGGCCACCGGTCACCACGACGTAGCCGACGCCTGAACCGGCCAAGCTCGACGTCGACAGCGGGCTGACGTCGTTGCGGCGCCATACCTGTTGGGCGTGGTCGCCGGCGTCCTTGAAAGCGACCAGGCGGGTGTCCGGGCCGCCGCCCGACACGATTAATCCACTCGGCGTCACCGACGGCGGCGTCTGCGCGAGGAACTTCAGCGGCACCGACCATTTCGGCTTGCCGTCAGCCGCGCGCAGCGCCCACAACCGCTCGTCGCGGCCATTGACGTAAATCGTGGATCCGTCCTTGGACAGCACCGGGCTGGCCAGCACACCCGCGCTGACGGCATCGCTGATCCACTCACGGGTGAGTAGGGGATTTTGACCCGGGTGATACTTCAACGCGGTCAACGCCGCCGCGGGGGCGCCCGGCTGCCACAGGCCCAACACCACCATCCCGGTTGCCGCGGCGAATGCCGGCGCCGCGGCAACCGGGCAGCCTGCTCGGGCGGGTCCGCAGTCGGAGAGCCCACGGGTGAAGTCGGCCGGATCGATGTTGTCCACCAGATCCATCGCATTGCCAACGGTGGTGCCGCGGTGCGCATCGAGAACCTGTACCTGCCCCAGATGCGTGACCACCAGCAGCTGACTGTGCCCGAGAAACCTTGGGGTGGAAGCCAGTCCGATTACCGGTCGGCGCCAACGGATCCACTGGGTGGGAGGAAAGGACAGTATCGCCCCGGGCTGGCCGACATAGAGATTATCGAAGCCGTCGAACAACGGGCCGGAGATGCCGCCGCCCTGGAAGAGCCGGGTGCACCAGCGCTGTCTGCCGTTGTCGTCGTTCTCCCACTCCATCAGCGAACAGCCGCCCGGCGTCTGCGCGTTCAGCGCCATCCAGTTGCGCGAGCTCAGCGCCGGAGCCGCGGCCAGCGAGCCCTTGACCGAGCGGGTCCAGCGCAGGGTCAGCCCGGTGGCCCCGGAGGTCGGCGTGTAGCTGCTGTTGGATGCGTCGCCGTATTGCGCGGGCCAGCCCTCGGCGGGACCGGCGTCGACCCAGGAGTCGGTGTTACCGCAGCCGGCCACGGTGGCCGCCAGAACTACCGCCGACACCGTGCACGACCACCGCCGCAGTGCACGTCGGGGGAGTGGCGACACGGTGTGGGTTCCAAATCCTTCCCGGAATGCGGGGCATGGACTGCGATCGAGTACAGCCGAGGGTAACCTGTGGCGACTCGCGTACGCGGAAGCCCACTCGTCCTCTCGCCGCTAATCGCGGCTGGGGGTGCCCCCACAGCCCGCCGTTCTGGCGCCCATTGTCGACGGGCTATCCTTTCCGGCCATGACGTCCATGTGGAATGCGCCGCTCCACCGCCGCTGGCGTGGACAACGACTGCGGGATCCACGGCAGGCCAAGTTCCTCACGCTGGCCTCGCTGAGATGGGTGCTGGCCAATCGCGCATACACCCCCTGGTATTTGGTGCGTTACTGGCGGCTGCTGAAGTTCAAGTTGGCCAACCCGCACATCATCACCCGCGGCATGGTGTTTCTTGGCAAGGATGTCGAGATCCACTGCACACCCGAACTCGCGCAGCTGGAGATCGGCCGCTGGGTGCATATCGGGGACAAGAACACCATCCGCGCGCACGAGGGCTCGTTGCGGTTCGGCGACAAGGTTGTGCTGGGCCGTGACAACGTGATCAACTGCTATCTCGACATCGAGCTTGGGGATTCGGCGCTGATGTCCGACTGGTGCTACGTCTGTGATTTCGACCACCGAATGGACGACATCAATATGCCGATCAAGGACCAGGGCATCGTCAAGTCCCCGGTCCGGATTGGGCCGGACACCTGGGTCGGCGTGAAGGTGACGGTGCTGCGTGGCACCACCATCGGACGGGGCTGCGTGCTGGGCTCGCACGCAGTGGTCCGCGGCGATATCCCAGACTATTCAATCGCGGTCGGCGCACCGGCCAAGGTGGTCAAAAACCGGAAGCTGTCCTGGGAGACGTCGGCAGCGCAGCGCGCCGAATTGGCTGCGGCCCTCGCCGACATCGAACGCAAAAAGGCGGCCCGCTGAGGCTTCTCAGCTGATCCCTTGGTAGCGGCGCAACGCCTCGCTGCGTTCCGCGCCGTGATCGACGATCGGCTCGGGATACTCAGGCGGCCGGTTATCTTCGGTCAGATGGACATCGTCGACGTCGGCGAGCTCGGGTACCCAGCGACGGATGTAATCGCCCGAGGGATCGAACTTTTCGGCTTGCTTAGCCGGGTTGAACACCCGGAAGTACGGTGCCGCGTCGGTGCCGCAACCCGCACACCACTGCCAGCCGTGCTGGTTGTTGGCCATGTCGCCGTCGACCAGCTGATCGAGGAACCAGCGGGCGCCCCACTGCCATGGCAGGTGAAGGTCTTTGACCAGAAACGACGCGACGACCATCCGCGCCCGGTTATGCATGAAACCGGTCTCGCGTAGCTGGCGCATGCCGGCATCGACGATCGGGTATCCGGTCTCGCCGGCTTTCCATGCCGTGAAGCGCCGCCTGGCGTCTGCTCCGGTGTCGGTCTGGATGGCGTCGAAGTCGCGGTTCCAGTTCCACCAGGCGCTATCCGGCCAGTGATGCAGAACTGCGGCGTAGAAGTCGCGAAATGCCAACTGCCGTAAGTACGCTCGCGCTCCAGCGCGGCGTTGGTCCAAGTCGGCCACCATCGTCCGCGGGTGGATAGTGCCGAACTTCAGGTGCGCCGACATTCGGCTGGTGGCCTCCCGGTCGGGCCGGTTTCGGTCGTCGGAGTAGTCGTCCAGTCCGTCGTGAACAAACGCTTTCCATTGCCGCCGCGCAGCCGCCTCGCCTGCGCGCAGGTCAAGCTCGACGCCTGGATCGGGTATCGCAACGGGCTTCGCGTGTTTGCCCAACTGTGCTGGATCGACCCAGCGCGCCGATTTGGGGCCGGTTCGCGCGGGTTTGCGCCACCCCAGTTCGCGCCATCGGCCGAAGAATGGGGTAAACACCTTGTACGGGTCGCCGTTGTCCTTGGTGACGCGCCCCGGCGATATCAGATACGGCGATCCGGTAGCGACTAACGGAACGTCGCCCAAGGCTTCTCGGACCCGATCGTCGCGGCGCCGCCCGAACGGCGCGAAGTCCTCCGAGATATGCACCGACCGCGCGTCGATCTCCTTAACAACGGCGGGAATCCGCTCCTCGGGCTGCCCACGGGTCACCAGCAGGCGGCCATCCAGGCCGTCGCGCAGCTGGCGTAGCGAGTCGCACAAAAACTGCATCCTGCGCCCGCCCGTCGACGCCTCCAGCCGCGGATCGAGCACGAAGCAGGCAAGCACCTCATCGGTGTTGGCGACGGCATTGAGCAGCGGAGGCAGGTCCCGCAGTCTCAGGTCGCGGCGGAACCACAACAACGCCGGCATTACCGGGCAACCTGTCTCATGATCGATTGAGTACCCAGATGTGGCTGGACATCGCGGTGGCAAAGGCAGACCAGAGCGGATACGGCAGCAGCGCGGCTCCGGCGCGCGGATCTGCCAGGGCTGTCCGCCGGGCCAGGTCCGCGCTGCTGGCCGCCAGCACCGCCGCGCCGACCGTGGATGCGCCGAGTTTGTGGTACTTGAAGAACAGCCAACTCCATCCGGCGTTGAGGACCAGGTTGACGCCCAGCGCCACAACGTAGTTGCGGGCTTCTTCGTGGCGCCCCGCTGCGCGCAGCCGGTCGATGGCCGCCGCGGAGGTGGCCGCGATATCGGTGTAGAGCGAGGTCCACGCGACCGGGAACACGGCATTCGGCGGCACGTATGAGGGTTTGGAAAGCTGCGAGTACCAGGAAGTTTGCCGAGGCCTGCTGGCTACGCTTCCGATCCCGGCGGCAGCAGCAACAGCAAGCGTCGTGGCAGCCAGCGTTGCCTTATTCACGTTGTCTCCCTTCGACTTCGATCGTCGATGTGAGGCGGATCGTCACGGCGCCGGGGTGGCAAAGCCACACATCGCCACCAAGTGTTTCAATGTTTGAAGTATTAATCAACTGAAGTAACGGATATGCTGCAGAGGTCATGGGCTCTGATGAGACCGCGGACGGCCGGGCCGCGCTGGAGTGGCAGGTCGCAGCCGATCTGCGGGTGTTGACGGCCGAATCCGAACAGATCGGCCGGGTCTTCGCGTTCCAGCACGACGTGCGGCCTACCGACTTTCGCGCGTTGCTGCACATTATGGTCGCCGAAACCACTGGTCAACTGATCACCTCTGGTGAGCTGCGCCAGCGGATGGGGCTTTCCGGCGCGGCCATCACCTACCTCGTGGACCGGATGATGGCCTCGGGTCACATCAAACGGGAATCCGACCCGGGCGACCGGCGCAAGGTGATCCTGCGCTATTCCGAATCCGGCCTCGACACCGCCCGTGCATTCTTCGCGCCGTTGGGCATACACGCCCGCACCGCGATGGCGGACTTGCCCGACGCTGATCTGGCTGCGGCTCGGCGGGTGTTCGCCGCGTTGATCGATGCCATGCGGCGATATCAAGATGAGCTGGCTTCTGTCGAACCACCCGGGCATCCAGCATGCTGATACGGGGTAACCCGATGGTGCGCGCTGAACCGAGCACATGCCAACCAGAGAAGGGGCAAAGCGCCGTGGCAACTGACCCGGCCGGGATGACGACCCGCAAACGACGTCACATCGACGTGTGCCTTGATGAGCGGGTCGCGTATTCCGGAGTCACGACCGGGTTGGAACGCTACCGCCTGCCGTACAACGCGCTGACGCAGACAAGCCTCGCCCACATCGACTTGTCCACCGAGTTCCTCGGCGCGCCGTTGCGAGCCCCGGTTCTGATCGGTGCAATGACCGGCGGCGCCGAGCTGTCCGGGACGATCAACAAGAACCTGGCCGCGGCCGCCCAACGGCTGGGTATCGGGATGATGCTCGGCTCACAGCGGATCATGTTGGACAGTGCGTTGGGGGAGCAGGCGGCCGCCAGCTTCACCGTCCGCGACGTGGCACCAGATGTGTTGTTGTTCGGCAATATTGGGCTCTCGCAGTTGACAGCGTCAGCCATTGACGACATTTCGTACGCCCTGAAACGGGTCGGAGCAGATGCGCTTGCGGTGCACACCAATCCGCTGCAGGAGGCGGTGCAGCGCAACGGTGACGGCGACTTCTCCGGCTCGGTCGACAGGCTGCGCGAAGTTGCCGGCGCACTGGAATATCCGGTGCTGCTCAAAGAGGTTGGCCACGGCATCGGCAGATCGGCGGTCGCGAAGTTGCTGGGTCCATCGGGCGAGCCGCCAGTGGCGGCTATCGACGTCGCGGGGGCCGGCGGCACCTCGTGGTCACGCGTGGAGCAACTTGTTCGGTACGGCGAGCTGCGTTATCCCGACTTAGCCGATTGGGGCATACCCACGGCGCGGGCGATCGTTGAGGTCCGGGAGGCGCTGCCCACTATCCCGCTGGTCGCCTCCGGTGGGATTCGCACCGGCATGGACGCCGCCAAAGCGCTGGCGTTGGGCGCCGACGTAGTGGCGATCGCCCGCCCGCTGCTCGCAGCGGCGATCGAATCCTCTGGTGCGGTAGTGGGTTGGCTCGATCGGTTCATCGACGAGCTACGAATCTGCCTGCACGGTGCCGGCGCGGCGGATCTGTTGGCGCTGCGCGATACCGGCGTGACACCGATGCCGTAATTCCGGGTGGTTGGCGCATATGGCGGTAATACTTGCCTACGGATCGCCCGCACTTGGCCATCTGTTTCCGCTCGCTGCACTGCTGAGTGAGCTTGCCCGGCGCGGGCATCAGGTCCATCTCGTCACCATGTCCGCCGGCGTTGCCGAAGTGCACGCAGCCGGCATCCGCGCCGAACCGGTCGACCCGCGGATCGAGGCCATCGGCGGACCGGATTGGCTGGGGCGAAACGCCTTGGACGTGTTGAAGATGTCGATCGACGTGCTGTGTCGGCGGGCGGTGTTCGAAGTCGGCGATCTACGTGCCGCCGTCGAGCGGGTGCGACCGGATGCGGTGATCGTCGACGCGAACTGCTGGGGCGCCATTTCGGTGGCCGATGCCGGCGATCTGCCGTGGCTGGTGTTCTCACCGTTCACGCCCTATCTGCGGTCTCCCGGAGTGCCGCCGTTCGGCCCGGGACTGCGGCCATTGCCCGGTGTACTGGGCCAGCTCCGCGATGCGGCGATTCGCCCGTTCGTGACACATCTGTTTGACCGACGAATATTGGCGCACGTGAACCACATTCGCACCGAAGTGGGGGCGCCGGCGATCAGCTCGGTCGACGGTTTGATGCGGCGGGCGCCGTTGCTGTTGGCGGTCGGTGGCGAACCTTTCGAGTATCCGCATCCCGGCTGGGGCGACGCGGTCCACCTGATCGGTGCTTGCGTATTCGAGCCCGGGCCCGCTGTTCCGCCCGACTGGGTGGCATCGATCGATCAGCCCATCGTGCTGGTCAGCACTTCCTCGATCAGGCAGGCTGATGCGGTGTTGGGGCGCACCGCATTACAGGCGTTGGCGGGCGAGTCGGTCCACATCGTCGCGACCTTCCCCGCGGGGGTGCCCCCCGACCTGCCCGAGGCAGCCAACGCCACGGTGCGCCAATTCGTCCCGCACGGCGCGGTGCTCGAGCGCGCCTGCTGTGCGATCACCCATGGCGGAATGGGCACGACGGTCAAGGCACTAAACAGCGGCGTGCCGGTCTGCGTCGTTCCTTTCGCTCGTGACCAAGCTGAGGTCGCGCGGCGCGTCGAAGTGGCTCGCTGCGGTATCCGGCTGCCGGCCGAGAAACTCAGCGCGCCAAGGCTACTCGAAGCGGTTCGCAAGACGACGACGATGACCGATGGCGCGCGACGTGTGGCAGCCGGTTTCGCCACGACCGGAGGCGTTGCCCGGGGAGCCGACTTAGTCGAGGAGCACCTGCTGCGGCCGGCCGCCAGACAGGTTGCGGAGTAACCCCGCTAAACGCCGTGGCGCATAGGTCAGCCAGGCTCAGTGCTTTTCGCGAGATCACTGGTTTCGGCAGCTTGCGCAGTTACCGATTTATGTTGCTGCGCAGCCAGTTCACTCTCAAACGTCGACATCGAAGCGATCATCGCGGTGAACACTCGATGAGCCGCCATGAGGTCGTTGTCGCTCAGGTCGGCGAGCGCGGCGCGGAGATGGATGCCCAGTGGGGCGAAAAACGCGTGTGCCAGTTCCATACCGCTGTCCGCATACCGAAGAAGCGCTTTGCGTCGATCCCCGGGATCCGCTTCACGCCGGAGGTGGCCGGCGTCGATCATCCGGTCGACTAGGTAGGTGATCGCAGCCGGGGAGACGTCCATGCGCTGCCGCAACTGAGCCATGGTCAACGGCGTTCCAGCAGTCTCGGCAACCATGACGTGTAGCAAGGCGTGGAAGTCGTTGCCGCTTACTTGGTTCTGGCGCGCGAAATAGCGACCTATCCGATCAGACTGCGCTGTGACCGCCCGCATATCCGCGGACATGAGTTTCTCCAAGTCCGCTCGGCTGGGAGGTGAACTCTTTGTGCCCCGCTTAGTCATCTAACCGCATCCTTCTCGGCGATGTGTCGGATAGCCTATCGGAAACCCGCTGGATCAGCGGCAATACGTTAGCAACTTGAAAGTGTGTCCGAATGGCGGCGCTACCGCCACTGCTAACGCGCGAGCCCCCGATCGTCCTTCGCGGACGCGGCCAGTGGCATCACAGCGGATGATCGCCGGAAATAACCTGCTGGGCGAGCTGTACAACCGGGGTGTTGGACTCTTGAGAAACCCGCTTGAGTAAGCCGAACGCTGCGGCAGCGTCGACGTCGAGACGTTCCATGAGCATGCCTTTTGCCTGGCCGATGATGTCGCGCGAGACAAGTGCAGCGCGGAACTGCTGTTCACGTTGCAGCATGTTCCACGCCAGTGCGGTGTGGGTGGCGAAAATCACCCCCACATTCGCTGACGTGTCATCGAATGCGTTGGTCGGCTCGGCATAGAAGTTGAGCGCAGCAGTGGTCTTGCCATGCCCAAACATCCCGAACGACAGGATCGACCGAATCGGCGTCTGCTGGAGTGCCTCGTCACGGTAGAGCGGCCAGCGATGATCGGCCCTGAGATCATCGATGCGGACGCTGTCTTGTTGCGTCGCGGCCGACAGGCAAGGTCCCTGCTGCCAGCGACTCTGGATCTCATCCAGCATCACGGGGTAGCGGTGAGTCGCGGCAGCGGTTTCGCTAGTTTGGTGTCGCGTGTTGATGGTGATGCCGGCATATTGGGCACCGGGCACCGATGCGACGGCGCCTTCGATCAACTTCAGGAGCAGCGCACCCGTATCGAACGATGCGCGTTGCTGTAAGTCCGCGACCAGCCGGGCGGCCTGCAAGAACATCGCGTTTTGCGAACTCACCGGGTCACTTCTCGGTCGGATCGTGGCCCCGTTCATCAGCGAGTACCGCGATGCCCTGTTCCGCACGTCGCCGGTTGGCCGTCGGGCAAGATGACGTGTCGGCCGCTGTCATGCCCGAAACTCGTCCCAGTTGGGTCGTGGGCAGAAGCCATGCCGCCATTACTTGTCGCGCTGCTTTTGCCAGTCATCTCCTGCGCTCCGCATCGGATTTTTCGACCAGGCGCCGGATCTGCATGCCGGCAACATCGACCCTCGCAGCCGGGTCTGCTGGGCGAGATCAGCCGCTAATCCCCTCATTTGACACAATAATCTTAACTATTAAGCTTGTGAAGTAGATATGCGTTCTATGTCGTCCAGATGTCGGCCCGCCGCGTTCGCACTGCGGCGGACAGTGGTGCGGGGCTGACATTGGGCGCAGACGACAGCACAATTCGAGGCTGCAATCACCAACCCGCGGACGCCGTGGTGCGCGCGGCGGGCAAGGTCTCGGAGGCCTTGGAGATGGCCGAGCGAGCCCGCGGGCATCTTTATTCATTTCATCAACTCACCGGGCGTGCTGACCTGTTGCTCGACGACGCCGTCCAGCAACTGCTGAACGCGGGCTACCCGCAACTGGCTCAACACGTCACCGAGCACTTGATCGGACGCAACGTGCTGCCCGGAGCTTCCAGGTCGTCGAGGAATACGACGACGGCTACTACTTGTGTTTCAAGGATGTGGAAAAGCTGGTGCGGCAACGCCTTACCGGCGGCCGCAGACATGTGTTCGAGGCAGCGACGAAAGAGCGGCAGCGCACGCACGGCCATCTGGCGCACACCGCCGGCCCACCCGAATCGGTATCCGAGCCCACGGAGGAATAAGCATGCGCTGCGTCGTATTCGGTGCCACCGGCTACCTTGGCGCCCGCCTGGTTCCCGAACTGCTTTCAGCCGGTCATGATGTCCGGGTGATGGCGCGCCGGCTCGCCAAGCTCGACGACGTGCCATGGCGCCAGCAGATCGAAGTGGTCCAAGGCGACGTCAATGACGCCGATCGGGTGCGTCAAGCGCTCGACGGGCAACAAGTTCTCTACTACCTGGTGCACTCACTGCTGCGGTCGGATTTCGTGGACTTCGATGCGCGCGCCGCCACGATCGTCGCCGACGCCGCAAACCAGGCCGGACTTTCCCGCATCGTCTATGTCGGCGGCATCATCCCCGATCAGCAGCGATTGTCCGACCACCTGGCTTCGCGCGCCGAAGTGGGCCGGCTGCTCCAAGAGTCCGGAGTTCCCACCGTGGAACTGCGCGCGGCGGCGATCATCGGGGCGGGATCGGCCAGCTTTGAGATGCTGCGTTATCTGACCGAACGGCTGCCGCTGATGGTGACACCGCGGTGGCTGCGAACCCAGGTTCAGCCCATCGCAGTGCGTGACGTGCTGTACTACTTGACCAACGCGGCCCAGCTGCCGGCCGAGGTGAGCCGGGCCTTCGATATCGGCGGCCCCGACACCTTCACGTATACCGACATGATCTGCAGATACGCGGCGATCGCGGGCCTGCAGCGCCGCATCGCGATTCCGGTGCCGGTACTGACTCCACGGCTGTCGTCGCACTGGGTCCACCTGATCACCCCGCTGCCCCGCGTCCTGGCGTCGTCGCTGATGGACTCCCTAGAAAACGACGTGGTGTGCACCGAGCACGATATCGCCGAGCACATCCCGGACCCTCAGGACGGACTCACCCACTACGAAGACGCCGTCGAACTGGCCCTGGCCCGGGTGCGGGACGGCGACCTGCGGACTCGTTGGTCGCGGCACGCAGCCGACGACCCACTCTCGCGGCCGCTGCCTACCGACCCGCCGTGGGCCGGCGGACCGCTGCACGAGCGCGTTTCTGAACGCCGCCTATACACCGATGTCGAAACACTGTGGCAGGTTTTCGACTCGATTGGCGCCGAACACGGCTGGTCGGCCACCCCGCTGGCATGGGCATTGCGCGGCTGGATCGGCCAATTCGCCGGCGCCGCAAAGGCTGACCGATCATCGCGCCTTCCGCATCGTCTGCACCCCGGTGAGGCGCTGGATTGGTGGCGCGTCGAGCACATTGACCGGCCACACTTGCTGCGGCTTCGCGCCGACATCCCGCTCCCCGGCCGGCTTTGGCTTGAGCTATCGGTGCACGATGACGGCGACGGACGCTCTTGTTATCGCCAACGCACCCTATTTCAGCCGTATGGCCTTGCCGGTGAAGCGTTTTGGACGGCGTCCGGGCTATTTCGTGACGCGGTGCTCGGAGGTATCGCCCGCGATATCACCTCTGCCGCTGCAGGGTTGACGTACCCAGCCGGGGTTTGAAGATCGGGGCTTCGTGGGCGAACTGATCAACGGTCACGTCAACGGCCCTTACGTCGGAATTCATTGCATCCGCTCAATTTGGACGGAGTCTTCGACCGTTGTCGGCTGGTCGGTAAGTTCAGCATCATGGAGCAGCGATGACAGATGACCTGACGACAGCATTGGCGGTGCAAAAATTCGTATCGCTTGCCACGTTCAAGAGAAACGGCGACCCGGTTGCGACGCCCATGTGGATCGGCCGCGACTGCGACCACTTGTTTGTCTGGACGCCTGCTGACAGCTCGAAAGTCAAGCGCGTCAGCAACAATCCTCGGGTCACGCTGCAGCCTAGCGGACTGCGCGGCAAACCCAGGAAAGGAGCCAAGCCCGTCGACGGGATTGCCGACGTGATCACCGATGCGGAGACCGTCGAGCGTTTGGCCGAGGTGATTCACTGCAAATACGGCTTGATGTACCGCCTCGTGACATTCCTCGAAGGCCTTACCAGTGGCGGTGTGAAGCCGCGAGTGATTCTGCGGATCGCGCTCTTACCCTGAGCTGAAAGTCGTATCCGGGCGCCGACTGCGGAGCTAGGTGGCTGCGCGGGCAGATAACCGAGATGCGCGCCCGACGGTGGTGACCACGAGCGCCATGTGCACGTTCTTCATCGATGATTCCTTCGAGCAGCGCCGAGCCGGTCGCGCGGTTTTCAGCTAGCCCAAACCGGGAACTCCGGGTCGATGAATTTGTTGGATCTCACCACGGCACCGTTTCGATGGGGCTCAGCGTTGCGGCAGCGCCGGGTTTTCCCACCCCGACGGTGTGCTGGCCGAAGGCATCATCGAACGGGTAGCGCCGACTCATAGTGGGTTGCCGGTGCCGTCACCCAGTGTCGTTGCCCGGGTGTCGAAGGCTGCCGGGACACCAGGCGCACTGCCTGACGTCATTGGCCTGGCGCTCCGGATTGTGCCGCAGGTGGATTCGACCACCGACTGGGACATGCTGCTGGCATCTGCGGGCTCCGGCTTGTTGGGCCGGACGATAGGGCTGCGGCCCGCCACATCGTGGACCGGGCAAACGATGACAAGCCTTATGCCACTGCATTATCGGGGAATCAACTGGTGGCTGCGCGCGCGGATAACGACCAAAATCGACGGCGTCGCCGTATCGCTGGCCCGCGTCCGCAACCAACTCGACCGCGGTGAGATCGAGGTCGAGCTGGACCAGGCCCACGGCACATCAAATTTTTGTCCGTTGGCTCGCGCCATGCTGACCAAAGTCTTCACACCCCAGATCGGTGATGACGTGTCCTTCGACCCGGTGCTGCACACCGCACAGGGAGTTGAGCTCTACCCACGAGGCTTGCCGACCTGAGAGCACGTGCCTATGACCGCAGCCGGGATGGCCGGGAGGCGAACTAACCGGGTTGACGGCGCTTGAGTTTCGACGCGAAAGCGACCCATGAGACGGCGGCCGACACGAAAGCCAATCCCTGCGCGGCGCCGGTCCGGTTAGCCGGGTAAAAGACCCCGGCAACGTAGCGGTCGATGAAGCCGGAGTTCGGCAGTGGATCCATGTCGGCGCGGGCGCGCGCCCACCGTTCGAGTTCGGTCAGCGGGCAGGGCAGGCCGAAAGCCACGACGCCGACACCCCACAGCACCGTCGGCACGTGCAGCACGATGCTGCGCGGCCAACGCAGTGCCAGAAATCCGCCGCTTGGCAGATAGCCCAGGTAGGCGAAGTGCGCACCGACGGTGAGAACCACGGCGGCGGAGGGCATTCGCTTCATTGCTTGGCGGGCTCACGATGTCACGTCGGCGCGCAGCTGGTAACGACGCTCGGCATAGGCAAGGTCGTCGCGCCACAGCCGCGACGCGGCAAAGCGCATCAGTCCGGAAATCAGCGGGGCGGCGCGGCGGGCCCGCTTGAATCCGGTGCGGTCCGATTGGGCGATGACGGCTTCGATGACCGCCGTGCGCGGGCGGTTGTCGGCACCCAAACCGATTGGCGTGGCATGGGTTTCGACGACGCTTCCGGTTCCCTCGCCATCCACGATGCGCATCACGATGGTGCGTGCCTCGGGGCTGGCGAACTCCGCGACGGTGGGTACGCCGATGCGCCCGAGGCGGAACGTCACCGCGACTAGGAATCGGTCCGCCTCTTCGGTGGGAGTGGTGAGCACATCGAGCCGGGTAAACGAGTAGGGGTGATACCACGCGCCATGCCACGGATCTAACCGATTGGCGATGATGTCGACGGGTTCGCACGTACCGACCAGCCGGCTGACGGCGTGCAGGGTGTCGCCTGCCGGCCTGGCCGCAATCACCGGCTGGTCGAGCGGCGCTTCGCCGCCGACGCTATCCAGACGCACCCACGCCAACACGCCGTCGTCGTGGCTGGATAACGGCTTCCACCCGAGTTCGTTTGCCTCGCCGTCGAAGCAAAGACCGTGCCACCGGCAGATCAGGCTGCCGCGGTGCACCATCGCAGTAGCGAGGTCGGCGCCCAGGTGCGGGCAACTGCGCGGGCCGACGCGGAGTCGGTCGTGCTGATCGCGCCAGGCGACCAATTCGATGCCGGCGACGCGGGTGCCAAAGGGCCGGCCGGTCCGCACGTCGCGGCTCGCGGCGAACGCATACCAGTTGCCGGTCGGCCTGCGCTGCGATCGGTCCAGCGCGGCGTTGATGATGGCGGGCTGGGCGTCGCGATACGTCGGACGCTGGTCGGCCCAGACCGCTGGAGGAACGGCCTGCAGCGGCCAATCCTTGGGCCAGTGTCGCCGCATGTAGTCGCCGATAGTCATCGCTGAGAAAGCCTTTCTCGTCCGGCAAGAAAGCGCAACAGCGCCGAGCGACCGTGGGTGGGAACCGTGCACAGGGCGTGGCCGGCAAGTCCCCATTGCGCCAATATTTGGTTGGCCGCCGACCAGCCGGTGGTGGCCGCGCGCTCCATCAGCGCCACCGGCAGGTCGATGCGGATCCCGTCACCGGCCAGCAGCAGGCCGGGCAGCGGTGTGGTTACGCCGGGTCGACGCGCGTGGGTCCCGGGCGCGAACAGCGGGCAGTCGCGGTGATGCAGCATCCGCTCGTAAAGTACCTGTGCGCGGGCGGTTTCGGGGTAGAGCTCATGCAGGCGCCGTACCGCAGTGTCCTCAGCATGCGGGGATTCGACAGCATACGAATGCAATTCGACGACTGAACCACAGTGTTGCCGTGCCCATTCGGCGGCTTGGCGTTCGTAGCGGTCGAGAACGCTGATGTTGTCGAGTGGTTCGTGGCCAGCGGTGCCCAGAAACGCCGGCCGATCGCCCGCCACCGGGCGGTTGAGCCACAGTCGATGCACTACGAACGGCGGCGCGGTGCGCAGCCACCTGATCCGATCCCGCCACATCTTGTTGCCAAGGTCAGGTGATGCAGCCACGATCCGCTGCAAACCGGCCACGTCGGTGGCCAGCACGACCGCGTCCGCGTCCAGATGGTCATGTGAGTCGGTGTGCATGCGGAACCTGTGCGCGTCGCCGCCCTCGATGCTTGCCACGGTGCTGCCTTGGTGGAAGTGCACCCCAAGCTCGGTCAAATACTCCTGCAGCGGCTGCCACAGCGCGGTGTCGTAATTGGCGTTCGGGACGTCGAAGATAAGACCCTCGCTGGAGCCCAGGAAATAGATGTGGAACATCGTCGCCAGCTCCGCGGCCGACAGTTGCATCGGACTGGCAAAGAAGCTGCGAGAGAACACCTCGAAAGCGAGATGGCGCGCCGCCTCGGGGAAATTGAGGCTCTTCAGAAAAGCTTCGGCATCGATGTGATCGAGGCGGCGATAGACGTCGGGCAGCGACACCGCGGCGAGCGGCGCGGCAGCCCGAGCATCGATCTTGACCAGGTCGCGAAGTCGAAAGGTGGGACTGCGCAACGCGAATGCCAGCGCGTTCCACGGGGGTGTGCGTGGCAAACCACGGAAGCTGTCCCGTCGGCCGGCACCGTCGATCAGCGGGTAATCGTCGACCGGGCTCAGCATGGACAGCTGCGGGTCGACGCGGCGCAGCAACGCCCGCAGGTTGTAATACTGCCGGAAGAAGGCGTGAAAGCCCCGGTTCATTCCGACCTCGACCCCGCGGTATTGCTCGGTCCAAGCGCCGACCCGTCCGCCCAGGTACTCCTCGCGCTCCACGATGTCGACGCGGATGCCGCGCTCGGCCAGACCCGTCGCAGCGGCCAAGCCCGCGATGCCGGCGCCGACGACGACTGCCCGCGGCCGAGACGACAGCGCCTCCGCGCTGGGCAATCCCCCTGGTGCCGTATGCGTGCGGCGGCGACGATCGCTCATCGCGGCGCATCCCCGAGGAAGGTGTGGACGATGTTGGTCTCCCATCCGGGCATGGTTTCGCTGTGCACGGCGGCGAACCCGGCGTCGCGCAACCGGTGCCGGAATTGCCGTACGCCGTCGAACGTCAACACGCTACGCCACAGGTGGCGGTACAGCGTCGCGTCGCGCGTTTGCCGCCAACCGGATGGAATGATGATGGCCCAGCACACCGCGTGCCAAACCCAGGTAGCGGCCCGAGAGTCGCGCACGGAGTACTCGTGGACCGCCAACGTGGCGCCGGGTCGCAGCAAGTCGCGGAAAGCGCGTAGTTGGGCGTCGGGATCCGACAGGTTGCGGATCAAATAGGCGGCCAGAATCCCGTCGAACGGTCCGGCGACGCCGTTTTCGGCGAGCGCCTCGACGGGGGCATGCACGAACCGGACCGATGGCGGCCATGATTTGGCCCGTGCTTCATCGAGCATTCTCCGTGACGCGTCGACGGCGATGATGTCGGCTTGCGGAGCGACTCGCAGCAGTGCAGCCGTCGACGCGCCGGTGCCGCAGCCGGCGTCGAGCAACCGCAGGCCTTGCCCGCGGCCGGGCAGGCGCATGCGGCGCGCCGAAAGTCGTAGGTGAGCATGGTATTCGGGGTTGGCACCGACCAGCCGGTCGTAGGCGGGCGCGCCGACGTCGAAAGCAGCCGCCACGTCGCGGCGGGGCAGACCGGTCCTACCGACGCTCACGTTGTCGTTCCCAGAGCAGCAGTACAGCAGTGACCAATGCGAAGCCGAACAGGAAATCTTCGACCGGGATGTCGAACGGAAACCTGATGCCGCTGGTCTGCCGATCGTCATAGATGACGATCGGGGCGCTGAGCTTCGTCAGCCAGCCGTCCACCAAGATTTGAAAGCCGATCACAATCAACATCGACAACCAGTAAGCGGGGCGTCGAAAAAGCCCGGTGCGCAACGCCGCCAACTCGAGCGCGCATACAGCCAGCACCGCCAGCACGGCCGGTACGGTGTAGCCAAGGACGGTCATCGGCGGTTGAACCGTTCGAGAATGGTGCTTACCGCGTTGTAGGTCAGCAGCGCACACACCGGGATGACGACGAAGAACAACACCTCTTCGATCGGCAGCTGGAACGGGACATATGCGCCAACGATGTAGGCGCGGTTGTAGGTCCACACGTGCGCCCCGATCGCCACCTCGTCCCAGAGCAGAAAGACGGCCGCCACGGGCAACACAGCGCGGATGGCACGCCATGCTTGGCGGTAGACGCCGTCGCCGAAAATCTCTAACGGAAAGGTGATCGCCAGGCACGCCGCAAGAACGATGAGGTATTGCCAGCGATCCATCACGCAACACCGGATCGGCGATCAGCTGACGGAGCCGGGTGCGTCAGCCGCGCCCGCCATGAACGCAGCAGCCCGACACCGGCGACGTGCAGCCGTCGAGCGGTCCCCACGGTGGCGCGCCGGTTGAACACAGCAAAGTCGCAGTCCTCGATGCGGTCGAGAATTTCGGAGTACAGCGTCAGCGCCGTGGCCACGCAGGATCGCGAACGCGGCGCCAAAAGGGCGATCCCGTCGGCGGCATACCGGTAGGTCTGACGGGCGACGTCGTGCTGTTCGGCCAGCGCTTCGCGCACCCGGCGATCGGTCCGGCGATTGCGGTGGCACCACATCAGCAGCTCGCTGTCGACGTCATGGGCGGCTAATTCGTCGGCGGGTAAGTAAACCCGCTGTCGCATCAGGTCTTCGTCGACATCCCGCAGAAAATTAGTGAGTTGGAAGGCCCTGCCCAGCGCTGCAGCGTATGGCGCGGCTTGCTCGGTCGGGCCGACCGTGCCCAGGATCGGAAGCAGTTGCAGGCCAATCGCTTCCGCAGAGCCCTTCATGTACTGGTTGAGCGCGGCGCGGTTGGGATAGTCGGTGATCGTCAGATCCATCCGCATGGACGCGAGAAAGTCGTGGAACAGATCGTCACCGATGCCGTAGCGGCGTGCGGTATGGGTGACCGCGGTGAGGACGGGATCGCCTCCGTGGTCGCTGCGTGCGAAGAACTGCTCGCACAACTGCTGCAGCCGCGCCGCCCGGGTCGCGGTGTCCAGGGCCGGATCGAAGTCGTCGAGGATGTCGTCGGCGTAACGGGCGAAGCCGTACAGCGCATGGACCGGCGGGCGTTGTTCGGGCGCAAGCAATCTGGTGGCCAGAAAGAAGGTGCGGCCGTGGGCGGCGTTGAGTTGGCGGCAGCGTCGATACGCGCTGCGCAGCTCCGGATCCTCGATACCGGCCGCGTCCAACTCACCGCGGATCATCGCAGGCCGGATTCGGTGACGACGCTTTGCTTTGACTCCTCGACGATGCCGGTGATGCGGTCGGCGGCTAGCCGCCCGGAGATCAATGCGGTCGGTACGCCGACGCCGGGCACGGTCGACGATCCGGCTAACACCGCGTTGTCGATGCCGCGCACGGTGTTAGCCGGACGGAATGGTCCGGTCTGTGCGAACGTGTGAGCCAGCGCAAACGGAGTGCCGGCGACCATACCTTGGCGGGCCCAGTCATCGGGATTGACGACATGCACCACGTCGGCGTCGGCGCGCAAGCCCGGCACCAGTCGGGCTGCAACGGTGTCGACCAGTTGATCGGCGTAGGCGTGGCCGATCCGGGACCAGTCGACGACGCCGCGGGTGAGGTTGGGTGCCGGGGCCAGGATGTAGAACAGGTCCTGGCCGACCGGGGCCAGACTCGGGTCGCTGGCCGTCGGCCTGGTGACGAGCAACGACGGATCCCGCATGAGCCGCCCATCGCGGATGATGTCGGTGAAAGTCTGATCCCATGCCCCGCCGAACACGATGTTGTGGTGTGCCAGCGGGCGATTCGCCGACGGCCGGTGGGGGCTGCCGACGTGGACGACAACCGCCGACGGCGCCGGCCGCAGGGCGCCAACACGACGCGGTTTGCGGCCCAGCAGCTCGTAGGTTTGCGGCAGTTCACTGGTCAGCACCACTGCGTCGCAGGCGATACGCTGATCCTGCTCGGTGTGGACCGCCGCAACACGGCCCCCGGCGCATTCCAGGCCGGTGACCGTCGCATCGTATTGGAATCGCACGCCGGCATCTGTGGCGGCGGCGGCCAGCGCATCGGGCAGCGCTCGCATACCGCCGCGCGGAAAGAACACTCCCGAGACGGTGTCCATGTAGGCGATCACCGCATAGACCGCCAGAGCCTGCCTGGGCGCCACACCAGCATACAGCGACTGGAACGTGAACACTCGTCGCAGCCGCGGGTCGGTGATGTGGCGCTTGACCATGGCATCCCATCTGCGGAATCCGCCGATCGCCGCGAGCCGAGCCAGCTGCGGATTCAGCAGCGACAGTGGGGAATCGAAGTTCCTGGCGATGAATCCGTCGAATTCGGTGCGGTACAACCGGGTCAGCCAATCGCGCAGCTGCCGGTAACCCGCGGCCTGCCTGGCGTCGGCGAATTCCTCGATCGCGGCGGCCATTTGATCCGCATCGCTGTGAACGTCGAGGCTGCTGCCATCGGCGAACTGCGCGCGGTAGGCCGGATCCACTTCACGCAAATCCAGTCGTCCCGAAGAGGTTTCGCCGACCGCGGCGAATGTCTCATCGATGATGTCGGGCATCGTCAGCACCGTCGGTCCGGTGTCGAGCCGATAACCGTTGACATCGAGCCGCCCGGCACGTCCACCGGGCCAGGATCGGCGTTCGATCACCGTGACTTCGCGGCCTCGACCGGCCAGATGCAGGGCCGCCGACAGACCGGCGAAGCCTGCGCCGACCACGACCACCCGATCGCTTGGCCCCGGCACGGTCCGCATCAGCGAATACCCCTTGCAGTCAGACGTGTCATTCGGTGCGCTCCGTGCATACGGCGGCCATGTTCGCCAGCGCGGCCCGCACCGATTCGTCCAGCCTAAGCTCGTCGAGTTCATCGCGCGCCGACTCCACGCGGTCGCTGATCAAGTCTTCGATCCACTGTACGGCGCCGGTCGTGACGATCAGTGTCCGCCAGCGGTCGATTGCGGTGTGGTCGAGGTTGCCGTCATTCATCAAGTCCGTGAGCTGTCTGCGGGTGGGCGCATCGGCCAGTTGGTGTGCGGCGATCACCACACTGGTCGCCTTGCGGTCGACGAGATCCCGGCCGCTGGGCTTACCGGTCGCCGCTTCAGAGCCGAAGACGCCCAGCAAGTCGTCGCGCAGCTGGAACGCTTCTCCCACGGCTGTGCCGTAGCGGCCCAGCCCTGACAATGTGCGATCGCTGCAGCCGCTCATCGCCGCACCGATCTCCAACGGCCGACGCACCGTGTAGTTGCCCGACTTGCGGCGCGCCACCTCCAGCACCGCCGCCATCGAAGGCAGGTCGCGGACATCGCTTGCGAGATCGGCGAATTGACCCAGCGCCAGCTCGGTGCGCATGGCGTCGTAACGCGGCAACGCCTGTTGCAGCCAGCGATGCTCGACGCCACTCTCGCGGAGCATCTGCTCGGCCCAGATCAGGCATAGATCACCGAGCAGGATCGCCGCTGATTCGCCGAACCGTTCCGGCGATCCGGACAGCCCGCGCTTTCGATGCCAGTCGCGGAATTGGATGTGCGCCGCCGGGCGGCCTCGTCGCGACGGTGAAGCGTCCATGACGTCGTCTTGCAGCAACGCGAAGGCGTGCAGCAGTTCCAAGCTGGCGGCCGCGTACAACGCCTCGTTGCTGTCCTCGGCGCCGGATAGCCAGCCCAGGTACATGAAGGTTGAGCGGAGGCACTTGCCGCCGGTGAGGAAGTGCATCAGGATATCACCGGCAACCTCGACACCGGCCTGGTGCAACTCGGCGGCGCATCGATTGGCGACGAATTCGGCGACGTGGGTCAGCACAGTACGTCGCACGCCGATTCGCCATGCGTCGAATCGACCAAGATCTGACCAGGATTTCTGTGCCAGCTCCGTCGGCTCGGCGGATGGCACCAACGACAATCCACGCAGCTCGGACACCGAAGCCCCTCTCAAAAGATCGGGTCGCCACCAGTTCGAACGGCTCAAACTCACGCGGTCATACCCCCTGACAACGAAGACAAACACGCCGTCCTGGCCGCACCCAGGTTCTCTTCACAAGGTTAAACATTAACTTACTGAACATCTCGCTCGCTCGCCAGGGCAAACGTGCTGTCTGGCCTATCGTGTGGCGATGACCGCCGCCCAGCGCGAACGAAGCGCGCTCGTCCAGACCCTGCGCGCCGTTGGACCCGACGCGCCCACTCTCTGCGCGGGCTGGACGACCCGGGATCTGGCAGCTCACCTCGTCGTGCGAGAACGGCGACTGGACGCCACACCCGGGATCGCGATTCCCTTTCTTGCCGGTTACACCGCCAAGGTCCAGAACCAGACGGCGCGGTCAACCGGCTGGGACGACCTTGTCGAGATGGTCGCCTCCGGGCCGCCGGTTTACTCGCCGTTCAAGCTGCTCGACTCGGTGGCCAACCTCGGCGAGATGTTCATCCATCACGAGGACGTCCGCCGCGCCGTCGACGGCTGGCAGCCCAGGGTGCTCGACGAATCGACCGTCGCCGCACTGGGCCGCCAGCTCGGTCTGCTGAGCCGCATGACACTGGCGAAGCTGCCCGCCCGGGTTGTCCTGCAGACGACCGACGGACACCAGATCGCCCGCGTCGGCCGTGGCGATAACGTCACCGTCACCGGCGCACCTGAGGAATTGGTGTTGTTCGTCGCGGGCCGCGATGTCGCGCGCATCGAATTCGGCGGCGACCCGCAAACCGTCGCCGCCGTGCGAGCGGCGCGCCGCGGCCTGTAATCGCCGTTATGCCGGGGTTCGGCCGAGCAGATGCCGCAGCGTCTGATCGAGGTTGGGATGGCGGAACCGGTGACCGGCCTGCTGCAGCCGCGACGGCAGCACACGTTGATTGGCGCAGGCGAGTTCGCGGGCGCCCTGCTCGCCCAGCAGCAGCCGCGGTCCAAGCGACGGCACCGGTAGCACCGCGGGCCGGCGTAGCACCTTGGCGAGCGTTCGGGTGTAGTCGATGTTGCGGACCGGATCGGCGGCCACCGCGTTGACCGGTCCGGACAGCGCGGTGTCCCACAGTCCACGGTGGTAGATGTCGACCAGGTCGTCGATCCCGATGTAGGAGAACCACTGGTGACCGTCGCCGAGGCGACCGCCGAGCCCGGCGCGGAACAACGGAAGCTGCAGGCGAAGCGTCCCGCCGCTCGGGGACTGCACAATCCCGGTGCGCACCCGTATCACCCGGACACCTGCCTGCTCGGCTGCTGTCGCGGCTGATTCCCACTCGTCGACCACACCGGCGAGGAACCCGTCCCCACGATCGCTGTCCTCGGTCAAGGTCTGCTCACCACGGTCGTAGCCGTAGTATCCGATCGCCGACGCGCAGATCAGCACCTTCGGCCCGTCGGGCGCTTTGGCGATCAGTTCAGCCAATCGGCGAGTGGGACCGATTCGACTGTCGCGAATCGCGGCTCGGTGCGACGCGGTGAAGCGGCCGGCGATCGAAGCGCCCGCCAGGTGAATCACCGCATCGACGCCGGTCAGCAGATCCGGATCTGGGTCGTCTGGATTCCATTGTCGCTCATCAGGTTTGTTGGCCCGGTGGCGCACCAGGCGGATCACCCGGTGACCGCCGGTAGACAGAAAGGCGGTCAACGCCGACCCGACCAGCCCGGACGACCCGGTGACGGCGACGGTTGTCGGCGCCAACCTGTGGGCGGTCGCACGACGGTGCGCGGCGATGTCATCGGCCAACTGGCGATGCCGGTAAGCGAACATCGCGCGCAGCGCACTGGCGGGGACCGGTGTGGCGACGCGGTCGGTCACCCGAGTGCGCTCACCGCTGAGTTCTTCGAATTCGTGGGTATGCCGCCACCGGACGGCGAGCCGCACCGGCAACGAGGCCAGTCCATCGGTGCCGATCGAGTCGACGAAGCGGCGCGGCGGATCGTAGGACTCCGGCTGGTGCTCAGCCACCCAGCGCAGACCGCCGGGCAGGCCGAGCTCGGCGCGTCCGTGCTCCAGCGAATCTGTTTCGGCGACGACCCGCACCGGCTGCCACGGCGGGCTCAGCCGGGTGATCGCGCCGGGGCGGGTGTGCCAGTCGAACACTTCGTGAATTGGGGCGTCGACGACGCTCGAATACACAAATTCCATCCATCGACGGTACCGATAGTCGTGGCGGGTCGGTCGACTACCGGTCCGGTAGCGCGTGCTCGACGATGGGCAGCCGCGGCAGCGGTTGACGTTCGCGGCGTTTGGCCGCCAGATACACTTGCGCGGTCTCGTCAGCCACCGTGCGCCAATCGAAGTCCGAGGTCAGGCGTTCGCGAGCGGCCCGGGCCCGGCGCGCAGCGGCGGCCGGATCGTCAAGCACAGCGCCGACGGCTTTGGCCAGCCGTGTCACATCGCGCGGTGGACAAGACATCCCGGTCTCACCGTTGATCACCGCCTCGCCCAGGCCGCCGATGTTCGTTGTCACCAACGGCGTTCCCGCCGCCGCGGCCTCCAGCGCCACCAGACCGAACGGCTCGTAGTGGCTGGGTAGCACCGCGGCGTCGGCGCGATGCAGCGCCGCCAAGAGCTCGTCGTGATCGAGCCGCCCGACGAACCGGGTTGCCTTGAGCACCCGGTGTTTACGAGCCTGCTCGACGAGCCAGCTCTGCTGGGTGCCCTCACCGGCGATCGTCAGCGTGGTACCGGGATGGGCGCGCCTGATCCGCGGCAGTGCCGCGATCGCGTCGTGCACACCCTTCTCGTATTCCAGTCGGCCCACAAACAGCAGTTCCGCCGGCCCACTGCGCCGCCGGCGACTCGCGAATGGCCAGCGGGCCGCGTCGATGCCATTGCGGATCACGGTGATCTCGGCCAGCCCGGGCCCGAACAAGTCGGTGATCTCGTCGCACATCGACGCCGAACACGTGATCAGCGAATCGGATTCGCGCACCAACCACGACTCCACGGCATGCACCTGCCTGCTCAGCGATCCGGAGACCCAGCCGGAGTGCCGTCCGGCTTCGGTCGCGTGAATCGTGGAAACTATTGGCACGTCGTAAAACTCGGATAATGCGACGGCCGGATGGGCGACCAGCCAGTCATGGGCGTGTACGACATCGGGGCGCCACGGGTGGTCGCTTGACTGGTCCTTCAGTGACAATCCGGCGCGGACCATGGCGTGGCCCATCGCTAGCGTCCAGGCCATCATGTCCTTGCCGAAGGTGAACTCGTGCGGGTCCTGGGCGGCCGCGACGACGCGGACGTCTTCGCTTATTTCATCCGACGACGGGTGGGTGCTCGGATCGGTGCCCGACGGGCGGCGGGACAGCACGACAACCTCGTGCCCGGCGGATGCCAGCGCCGTCGCCAGGTGATGGACGTGGCGACCGAGTCCACCGATTACGACCGGTGGATACTCCCACGACACCAGCAGAACTCTCATCGCGGCAGCCTGCGTGCGTCCAGTGCCCCGAACAGGCCGTCGGCCCGGTTCCAGCCATCGGCCAGGCGCTGGGCGACCTCCCGGCGGCCCGACGCCAGTGCTCCGGCGATCTCACGGGTGGCGTGTGCATGCAGATGAGCCCGATAGCGGGCGTAGTCGGCGGCCGAGTCCTTGCTGACCATGAACGGCCAATCGCTGGACACGGTAAGCAGTGTCTCGCGCAGGATTTGATCGGCGATCTGGTCGCGGGGGGTCGGCCCGTCCAACGACGCGGTCTGGGCCAGCGCCTTGTCGACTGTGCCCAGCGCGGTGTCGACGACTTCGGTGTTGAGTTGTACCAGGTCGGCCACCTTGTCACCGGCCCACACCTGCCAGTCCTTGCCGGAACCCCATGAGCTGGGCGGTAATTGGACAGCGGCGCCGACGAAACCCTCGGCGACGGCGTCGCTCAGCGTGCCGATGCGCACCCCGGCCTCGGGCAATGCTCGCAGCACCCGCTCCAGCCAGACCGGTCCCTCGTACCACCAGTGGCCGAACAACTCGGTATCGAACGCGGCCACGACGTGCGCCGGCCGCCCGATGCGCTCAGATTCGGCCTGCAGCCGGCCGCGGACCACGTTGACGAAATCATCGACGTGGCCGTCGATTGCGCGATCGGCACGCTCGGGATCGTAGGGTGCCTTAGCGTCCGACGGCACGTTGCGGCCGGTGACCCGGGCCGGCTTGAGGCCGGTGCGGTGGTCGTAGGTGTGGAAATCGCGGTATGCGGCGTGGCCGGGATAACCGGACTTCGGCGACCACACCCGGTAGCTGACCTGCAGGTCGCGTCC
>NZ_DASPSP010000015.1:0-25176 GCF_035623875.1 Mycobacterium sp.
CCTCGTGGTCACCGCTGTATTGAGCCGCTGATGAACATCGGCACGATAATCGACGCCGTCGCCACCGACGACCCGAACCGCGTCGCGCTTATCATCGGCGACCGCGCAATCGGCTACGGCCAGCTGGCGACGGCCATCGAACGGTGCGCCGCCGGACTGGCGGCTAACGGGGTGGTGGCCGGAAGCCGCGTCGCGGTCGTCGACGGCGGCAGCCTGCTGTCGATCGCATCGGTGCTCGGCGCCGCGCGCATCGGCGCGGCTGCGGCGCTGATGAACCCCGCGCTCACCTCAGCCGAGCTGCGGGACCTGCTGCGCAATGCGGGGTGCGTCGGGGTCGGCGTCGCCGGCGAACCGTTCGCCGGCCAGCTGCGTGCAGCGGGGGCGACCAACACGTTGACGCCCGCCGATCTATTGAGCGGCCAACAGCTTTCGCCGGTGCCGGCCGTCGAGGAGATTGCCGACCGCGATGCCTTGGTGCTCTTCACCAGCGGGACAACCGGACTCCCGAAGGCGGTCGGGATCACCAGCGGACAATTGACTGCGCGGATTCGGGGGATTGGGGCGCCGTTCCGCGCCAACGCGGCGCCCATTGTCGGAATGATGTGCGTCCCGTTCTTCCACGTCGGCGGCTCGCTGGGCATGCTCGGCAGCCTCTACTCGGGCAACACCTCGGTCGTGCAGGAACGGTTCGACGCCGGACAGTGGCTGCGCTTGGTGCAGGAGCATCGGGTACGCACGGCGTTCCTGGTTCCGACGATGCTCCAGCGCATCCTCGACCACCCCGACTTCACCGGCACCGACCTGAGCTCGCTGGTGGCCATCGCCTACGGGGCGGCCGCCGCGCCCGTCGCGCTGGTGCGCCGCGCAATGACCGCGCTGCCACATGTGGCGTTTGCCAACGTATTCGGCCAGACCGAGACGCTCGGTGCCTACACGACTCTGTCGCCGGACGATCACCGCGAGCCCAACCGGGTGGGATCGGTGGGAATGCCGCTGCCGGGAGTCAAAGTGCGAGTAGTGGATCCCAACACCGGCAATGACGTCGAGACCGGAAGCGTCGGCGAGTTGTGGGTGAACACCAGCCAGAACGTCAGCCAAGGCTGGCTGCATACCGGTGACCTCGCCTACCAGGACGCCGATGGCTACATCTATCCCAGTGGCCGGTTGAGCGACACCATCAACCGCGGCGGAGAGAAGTTCGGCCCGGTCGAGGTCGAGGAAGCACTGCGTGCCCATCCGGCTGTCACCGACGTGGCGGTCGTCGGGATCAGCGACGACGAGATGGGCCAGCGGGTAGGAGCGGCAGTGGTGGCTTGCCTTCCCGTAACACTCGAGGAGCTGCGATCGCACTGTCGTGATCGCATCGCCTATTTCAAGCTGCCTGAGCGGCTGATGATCGTCGACCGCATCCCGTACACCGAGACCGGCAAGCTCAACCGCCGTCAGCTCGCCGCATTGATCGCCGACCACGGCTGAGCAACCGAGAGGAGTCGCCGTGCTGTTCCTTCACGAGACCCACAGGGTCGTCGGCGCACGCGAGGACGACTTCGAGGCGGCCTACCGCGAAGGCTGGATGCCCACACTGGCGCGGCAGGACGATGCTCGGCTGCTCTGGTACACCAATCACGCTCACGGATCAGGGGCGGCTTACAACGTCGTCACTATCACCGGCATCGCCGACGGCGCGGCGTGGGAGAGCCTGGCCCGCCGGGCACAAACAGGCGATCTGGCGCCATGGATGCGCGAGCTGGACAACCTGCGCCACGAGGTCACCGGAAAAATCCTGCTACCGGTCGAGTGGTCACCCCTACAAGAAGTGGACCTGACGAGCGTGCCCACCGATGGCACAACGCATCCGTTGAGTTTGTTCATGGAGGACACCGGTTGGCCTTACGCGCCGCTGGACGACTACATCCGCTCGTGGGATGAGATCTACTACCGGGTGCTGTCCAAGGCGCCACCCGGCAGAAGGGTGCTCGAAATCCAGGCCTGCTTCCAGGTGGCGCACGGCAGCCATAAACGCCGAGAGGCGATGCTGTGGCAGAAGATTGACGCGACCAACGACTACGCGGCCCTCTTGCATCTGTTGACTACCGACATCCCGGCTGAGCACCGCGGACCCGGAACCTACATGTTCGACGCCTTGCAATACCGCGACCAGTGGCAGAGTCGGTTGCTGCGAACATCCGCCTGGTCACCGCTGTACTAAGGACGACGCCGATCCAGGATTGCTGTCGCGTCGCGGGCCATGTCACGCACGATGTCAGCGGCGGGGCGAACGTCGTGAATGAGTCCCACCGCCTCGCCGACGAGTATGGCCGCGGCGTCGAAGTCCTCTGCGGCAACAGCCTTCTCGAAGGTCTCGATCGCTTCGGGCAACTCCGCCGAAAGTCGCGCCTCGTTACCGTGCCACACGTCGAGGAAGGGATTGCCAATCGCCCGCTCGTTGTATTCAGTGGGCCAATCCAGTTGCCGCACAGCGTCGTAGACCTGAGTGCGAAAAGTGTCGTCCCCGCCGGCCTGGATGGCCCGCTGATGCGCCCGCGGCGAGACCAACGCCTCGGGGGCAGCCCACAGCCTGGTGCCGACCAGCACGCCGTCGGCACCCAGTGAGAGCGCCGCCGCGAGCCCACGGCCATCGGCGACACCGCCGGCGGCCAGCACCAGCGTTTCCGGCGACCGCTCGGCGACCATGTCGACGACTTCGGGCACCAGGGTGAAAGTCGAGCGGGCACTCATTCCGTGCCCACCCGCCTCGCCACCCTGGGCCACCAGAATCTCCGCGCCGGCGTCCAGGGCCCGACGCGCATGATCGAGAGTCTGCGCCTGTGCGATCAGCGGGACGCCGGCCGCGTGGATGCGGTGGGCGAACGGCTCCAGCTCACCGAACGACAGCATGACCGTTGCCGGTTGCTGAGCCAGGACCATGTCGAGTAAGTCGGGGTTACGGGCCAGGCTCCAGGTGATGAAGCCGTATCCGACCCGCGCGCCGTCGGCCTTGCCGATTTGCGTTTGCAGCCAATCGGCGTCGCCGTAGCCTCCGCCGATCAGACCCAGGCCGCCCGCGCCCGTCACTGCCGCCGCGAGCCGGCCTCCGGAAATCCCGGCCATCGGCGCGAGCAGGATCGGGTGTTCGATCCCGAAGAACTTTGTGAGACGAGTAGTCAGTGGCATGCGGCACTCACCTGAGCTCTCCGGTGAGGAACTGGGCCCGACCGCAGCCGAAAGACCAGTCAAGCAACGCCTGAATCTCGGCCGGCGTCCGTCCCTCGATGATGTCGACATACGGCAGCGGCATTGCTTTCTCCCGACGCTTCCGGGCACGGGGCGCCCTCATACCGTCGACATTAGGCGCGAAGATAAACCCCATGCTTAAAGGCGATTCTCAGGAGCCACACCGGGTCGACGACTCGCCATTCGAGCGACGGCCTTGATACCCTCCCATCGCCGTCGTTTTGTCGGGTCGCGTGGGGTTAAACCGCCCGGACAGGTGGCGCAGCAGCACAGATGAAGCGGCAGTGGCGAATGAAGACCAGTGGCCTGACGGGAAGAGCGTTGTGCGCAGCGGAGAGATAAAGGCCCTCACAGGTCTTCGCATCATCGCCGCCGTGTGGGTAGTGCTGTTTCACTTCCGCCCGCTGTTGCGTGACTCAGCGCCCGGATTCCGCGACGCGCTCTCGCCAGTGCTCAATTGCGGAGCGCAGGGCGTCGACCTGTTCTTCATTCTCAGTGGGTTCGTGCTGACCTGGAATTACCTCGATCGAATGGGCTGGTCCTGGTCGACACGGTCCACCCTGCACTTCCTCTGGCTCCGGCTGGCCCGAGTATGGCCGGTCTACCTGGTCACCTTGCATCTCGCCGCGCTGTGGGTGATCTTCACTCTGCATGTCGGTCACGTGCCGTGGCAGGATCTCAGCGGGTTCAGCGCGGTCAGCTACGTGCGTCAGGTCCTGCTGGTTCAGCTGTGGTTCCAGCCGTTCTTCGATGGTTCGAGCTGGGACGGGCCCGCGTGGTCGATCAGCGCCGAATGGTTGGCCTACCTGTTGTTCGGCGTGCTGGTGCTGGTGATCTTCCGGGCGGCACACGCGACGAGAGCGCGGAGCCTGATGTGGCTGGCGGTCGTCGCCTCGTTACCCCCGGTGGTCATGTTGCTGCTGAGCGGCCAGTTCTACACGCCGTGGAGCTGGCTGCCGCGCATCGTCATGCAATTCACCGCTGGCGCACTGGTCGCTGCCGCCGTCATGAGGTTGCGTCCGACCGACCGCGGTCGGCACGTCGCCGGCTACGTTTCGGTGCTGCTGATCTCCGCCGTCGTCGGCCTGTTGTACCTGTTCGATGCGCATCCGCTGCACGGTGTCCAGGACACCAGTGGGCTGGTTGACGTCCTGTTCGTGCCGCTGGTGATGACGCTGGCGATCGGCGCCGGCAGCCTGCCGGCGCTGCTGTCCACCCGGTTGATGGTTTTCGGCGGGCAAATTTCGTTTTGCGTGTACATGGTCCACGAGCTGGTGCATACAGCGTGGCTATGGACCGCCGAACAGTTCCAGCTCACGCTGCACGGCAGTATCGGAAAGCTGATCGTCGCCGGGCTACTCGCGATCACCCTCGGTGCCGCGTTCGTGCTGTTCCATTCCGTTGAAGAACCCGCTCGCCGCTGGATGCGGAAGATGGTCGACGTCAGCGGCCCGGCCGCTGATGCCCGGACCGATCCAGCAGCTCATCCGACTACCGGCAAGCTTCAATCGATCGACCGAGCCCTGGAGGGACGGCCAAAGTCGATTTCGGCGCGCGCCGGCTAGGTAATCAACTCCGGACACGAACGCTGCAGCGCCGCATCCTGATCAAGTACGATGCGCAGTGGCGCGGGATCTTTCGCTGTCCCGCGTCCGTCGACGATATGGGGGCTTCACCAACGCTGACCGGCTCCTGGTCGGTGTCCAACCAGACGACAGCGCATCGGCGGCGAAACTCGTGGTTTTGCTCATACGATGCCGCTTACGCGGGTGCCGCACGCGGCAAGTGGAGGTAGCAGTGGGTCGTCTCGCCGCAGTGGTCATCGCCCTGGCCGTTACCTTCGGAATGGTCAGCCACCGCGCGGCCCCGACGCGGGCGTACCAGACGACGGCCCGCGGCACCCCGATCGATCACGTCGCGGTGATCGGGGACTCCTACACCGCCGGCACCGATGAAGGCGGGCAGGGCCAGAATGCGTGGACCAACCGCACCTGGTTGACGCTCGCTCGCCAGGGCGTCCAGATTTCGCCCGATGTCGCATCCGAGGGCAGAGCCGGCTATGTCGTGCGCGGCGACCACGGCAGCGTCTTCGAGGACCTCACCGGCAGAGCGGTCGATCCCGACGATGCGCTGGTGGTGTTCTTCGGCTCGCGCAATGACGAGGCGGTGGATCCTGCGCAAATGGCGGGCATGGCGCACGACACCTTCGATCTGGCGCGCCGCATGGCGCCCTCATCGAAGCTGCTGGTGATCGGCCCGCCATGGCCGACTGCCAATCCGCCGTTCGACGTCCTCTACGTCCGCGACATCCTCAGCGGTCGGGCGCATGACGCGGGTGCCACGTTCATCGATCCGATCAGCGAGGGCTGGTTTGTTGGCAGGCCCGACCTGATCGGCCCCGATGGTGTGCATCCCAACGATGCCGGACATGCGTATATGGCGCAGATGATCGCTCCACTGATACGCGCCCAGTTGTCTAGGCGGAGCTAACATTCGACGCGTTTCGCACATCGGGTATCAAGAGGTGCAGCTGATGAGATGGGGGATTTGCGCATGAAGTCTCAAGCTCGGACCACCATGGCATTGTTCGGCGGCGGCGGACACTGGCGGCGGCCACGGTTGTGTACCTGGTGTCGGTTGCGGCGGCTGGCCGTGATCCGGCGCCGCCGCTGAGCTAGTCACGGGTTCCTGGCGCGAACTACTGGCCGCGGGTTGCCCGGCGGGTTTAAGGTTCACCGCGTGGCCAAGCTCAGATTTGGGTATTTCATCGCACCGTTTCACCGCGCAGGTACCAACCCAACACTGGCGTTGCAGCGAGATCTCGAATTCGTCGAACACCTCGATGCGCTCGGCTTCGACGAGGCGTGGATTGGCGAGCATCACTCGGCAGGCAGCGAGCTCATCGCCTCGCCGGAGATCTTCATCGCCGCCGCCGCGGAACGGACTAAGCGGATCAAGCTTTGCACGGGGGTCATCTCGCTCGCGTACCACAACCCGCTCTGGGTCGCCGACCGGTTGATGATGCTGGATCACCTCACCCACGGCCGCATCATCGGCGGCGTGGGGCCGGGGTCGCTGCCCAGCGACTCGTCGATGATCGGGCTGACCCCGACCGACACCCGTGAGCTGCTGGAAACCAACCTCGACATCGTCGTTCGGCTGCTAGCGGGCGAGACGGTCAGCGCGAAAACTGCCACCCACCAACTGTTCGACGCCAAGCTGCAACTCTCTCCGTACTCTGACGGCGGTGTCCCACTGGCGGTGGCCGCGGTCGCCTCGCCGACGGGTGCGCGGTTGGCCGGCAAGCACGGCATCGGCTTGCTGTCCATTGGGGCGACGCTGACTATCGAGGGCTTTAACGCGCTGCAGTATCACTGGGACATCGTGGAAGAGCGCGCGGCGGCATTCGGCACCCAAGTCGATCGCAAGAATTGGAGCCTGGTCGGGCCGTTCCACGTCGCCGAAACCGAAAAGCAAGCCCGCGAGGACGTGAGATTCGGCCTCGAGTCATGGTTCCGGTACTTCCAGAAGGTGGCCGCGTTCCCGCAGATGACGATGCCGGGCGAGCAGATCGACGAGATGATCGACGTCATCAACGACAACGGCGCGGGAGTGATCGGCACGCCCGAGCGGGCTCGAGAACAGGTGCAGCGGATGTGGGATCAATCCGGCGGGTTCGGCTGCATGCTGCAGATGGGTCACGAGTGGGCCAATCCGGCGGCCACCAAACGGTCAGCCGAATTGTTCGCCGCCGAAGTGATGCCGCATTTTCAGGGTCAGGCGCAGCCCACGCTGGACGCCGCCGCGCGCGCCAGCGAGGCGCGGGAGGGTCTCGCGCAGTCGCAGAACCAAGCCGTCGAGCACATGACCAAGAAATATGTGGCCGAACGCGACGCCGCAGCTAACCGGTCTGACCAGCAAAAACACCCCTAAGTTTGCGGATAGTCAACCAGCTTGGTCCGTGACAGCCCCTCAAGGCCGCAGGAATTCTCAGCGATCTGTTTCACGCGATTTTGATTTTGCGTGAGAATTTTGCTCGGATTCTCATCGCCAAACGCGAAGCCGACCAGCGTGTTTCGGGCCTGCTCGGGCGCGCCGGGCATCAGCTCCTCGGACACCGTGTGCGGCGTCAGCCGGTAGTCGTAGGTGCGGCCGCTGGGAGCGTCCTTGTGTTTTTCGACGGTCGTCGTGGCGATTGCGTCGTCGGCGGAAAGACGGAGATCGCTGAACTTCCTTCCCGTATCACGGAAGCCGCCTAAAACCGCCCGCACGCCTGCTAGCGTCGACTAATGACAGTAGCCGCTGGGCTTGATGTCGTCGCCGTCTAGGAGTGGATTAGCTGGAGGTATCCAAAAATGGCCACGCTATCGTTGACTAGATTGGCTGTCGGGGTTTGCGGCCTGGCATTGTCGTTGACCGCTGGGGCCGGGCTCGCGTCCGCCGATCCGGATCTAAGTCCGTTTGTCAACACAACCTGCAATTACGGGCAGGTGGTGTCGGCGCTGCAGGCGGCAAATCCCCAAGCCGCCGAGCAATTCAACTCTTCGCCGCAGAGCGCATCCTTTTTGCGTCAGTTCCTCGCCTCGCCGCCGAGTCAACGCCAGCAGATCGCCCAGATGCTGGCGAACCAGCCAGGGGCTGACCAGCAGTTTGGACTTGTCCAGCAGGTCTTCAGCACCTGCAACAACTACTGAGCAGATTGGGCACGAGCTTTTTGCTTTCGCCCATCCCGATATCGGTGTTTGTCGCTGTGCGGGGCTCTCAGGGCGATCCCAAGGCCGACGGCGGCATCGTCGGCTTGGCCGATAAAGTTCGCACCCCGCCGGACCCTTCCACATCACCGCGTCAGCGACCGCGTAAGCGGGGCTCCCGCTTCTCGACGAACGCCAGCGCCGCCTCACGGTGATCCTCCGTAAGCCCAGTGTGTATGTGATGCGTGACCTCGAGGTCCATGCACTCCTCGAGGCTGCCGTGCACCGCCCGGTTGAGGTTCTCCTTCATGTAGCGGTAGGCGATCGACGGACCCTGGGCCAGCCTCCGGGCCCGGTCCATCACCTCCTTCTCGAGGTCGCCGGCCGCGAACACCGCATTGACCAAACCCAACTCCTCGGCCTGATCCGCCGTCAGCCGCTCCGAGAAGTAGTACAGCTCCTTGGCTTTGGCCGTGCCGACTAGCCTGGTCAAAAACCAGGTTCCGCCGTAGTCGCCGGCGAAGGCGACGCGGGCGAAGGCGGTGGTGAAGATGGCTGTGTCCGCCGCGTACCTGAGATCGCACGCCAAGGCCAGCGCCAGCCCCGCGCCGGCCGCCGGGCCGGGAACCTGGGCGATCGTCGGTTTCGGCATCCGCCACAGCTTCCCGCTGGTCGCCTGCTGGTTCAGCCGCTGGCGGTGGATCGCCACGTCCACTGGTACCGACGCCCCGCCTGAAGATCCGCGGTCCGCCATGGCCTTGACGTCGCCTCCAGCCGAGAAGGCGCCGCCCGCTCCGGTCAGCACCACACACCCGACCGCATCGCTGACTTCGACCTCGGCCAGGACCCGCCCCAACGCCTCGACCATCTCGTCCGAGAAGGCGTTCCGCCTTGAGGGCCGATTCATGGTGATCACCGCCACGCCTTCGTCCACCTCGGCCAGGAGGTCTTCGGATCCGGTATCGAGGGCCGTCACGGCGCACCCGCCACGAAACGCACTCCGCATATCTCGGCGACTGGTCCGTCACCCTCGGGCAAGCCCTCCAGGCCCGGTGTCAACCAGAGTTCGGTGATGCCTTCGGCGCGGCCGTTCGCCGCCGAGACGAACCGCAGGGCTTGGCCGGCCGGGTCCAGCCGGACCACGGCTAGCCCGCCATCTACCTCCGCGTCGAGCCCGAGAACCCGGGCCCACCGCTGAGCCGCCACGGCCGGTTCTTCCACCTCGACCGTGATGCCGGCGATGCCGCCAGCAGGGTGATCTGGCGCGGTTCCCGTCCATGCTGGTCCCGCCCAGCGCCACGAGCTGGTGGGCGACGCCCAGTCGAGGGACACGATCGCCCCGGGGATGTCCTTAGGGTGCAGGTGGGTGCCGGCGATGTCCTCGAGGTCAACCTTCCACACCACGCGAACTCCCAGATCGGCGACCCGTCGGCGGGCCTCCTCAAGCGAGGGCATCTGGAATATCGCCATGTAGCCACTGTCTGACCCGCGGCGGGCCAGGTAGCGCCCTGCGGTGGTATCGGGCTGCTCGGGAGAGACGACTTCCACGAAGGTGTCGCCCACGGGAAACACCGCGTTGATCAACCCGAACTCGCCGACCCCCGGATCATGGAACGGGTCCGGCCAGCCAAACGTCTCCTGGAGAGCAGCGGCGGTCTTCTCGCAGTCGCGGGCAACCAACGCCACCTGGCGTAGACGAGGACCGGGCAGTGAATCGGGCATAAACACCCTCCCATGGCAACGACGTACGACCACCGTACTTGGGCGCTGTCGTCCCGGAACGCACGCCGTCCCCGGCCCGCCCCGCCACCGTTCCCTCGCCGTCCGCCGATGCTGCGGGGCTCTTGGCGATATCGACATCGAAATTGATCCTCGCAACCAAATCGTGGGCCACCTGCTCGCAACCGGTTCGCCTGCACGACAAGGTGTTTGCGGTCACTGGGGAGAACGTGGGGAACTCGAGTACAGTAGCTCCGATGGCTGTCGCCCCGTCGAACGAGCGGATGATCGCCGGGGTCGCCGCCGCGTCCGTCTCGCTCGGGGTAGCCCAGCTGATGGCCATCCCGTTCGGTGCACGGGCCGATGCGCGTGCCGCGATTGGCTCACTGGTCGTCGACCTGACACCGGGGCCCATCAAAGAGTGGGCGATTCAGACCCTGGGCTCTCTGGACAAACTCTTCCTGGCCGTCGTCGTGCTCGTGGTGATCGCGACGGTCGCTGCAATCGCCGGGACCCTCGAGACTCAGCGCCGCCCGCTCGGCAGCGCCGCGATCGCCGCGGCGGGCGTCCTGGGATGCATCGCAGTGCTGTCGCGGCAGGGTGCGACAGCGCTCGACACGATCCCCACCGTCGCGGGCGCCGCCTGCGGTGTGGCTGCCCTACGCTTGCTCACCCGTCGGTTCTGGCCCGGCCTGGGAGACCCGGAAGACAGAGCCGACCTCGACGAGCCGGATGCCGGCCGGCGCAGGTTGGTCATGTTCGGATTGCTCGGATTCGGAGTAGTGAGTGGCGTGCTGGGTGCGGTCATCACGCGGTTGGTGCATTCGGTGGCCGCTGATCGCAACAGCTTCACACTTCCCCGACCGCGCACATCGGCGCCACCAATACCTGCTGATGTGCAACCGAACGGCGTGGCGCTACCGAGCTTTGTCACCGCCAGCGCCGACTTCTACCGGGTGGACACCGCACTCAGTGTTCCCCAACTCAGCCACGGCGACTGGCGGCTGCGCATCCACGGCATGGTGGACCGCGAAGCCACTTACGGCTTTGACGACCTCGCCGACTTCGACGTCGTCGAAATGGCGACGACGTTAACCTGCGTGTCGAATCCCGTTGGAGGCAAACTGATTTCGACGGGCATCTGGACAGGCTATCGGGTGGCTGACCTGCTGGCGGCGGCCCGTGTGCACGCGGACGCCGATATGATGCTCTCGACGTCGATCGACGGGTTCACCGCCGGCACGCCGGTGGAGGCGCTCACCGATGGCCGCGACGCGCTCCTGGCGGTCGGCCTCAACGGTCAGCCGCTGCCTATCGAGCATGGCTACCCTGCCCGGCTGGTAGTACCCGGGCTCTATGGGTACGTGTCGGCCACCAAGTGGGTCGTCGAGATGGAGCTGACCCGCTTCGACAGAGCGGAGGCGTACTGGACGCGGGAGGGCTGGGCACCCCGTGGACCCATCAAGACCGAGTCGCGGATCGACGTGCCGAAAGGTCGTCAGAAGGTGCCGATGGGGCCCGTGGTGTTTGGCGGTGTCGCCTGGGCACAGAATCGTGGCGTGCGGGACGTCGAGATCCGTATCGACGATGGCGTGTGGCAGCCTGCTCGACTGGGTGCGAGCTATTCCAACGAGACGTGGCGGTTGTGGAGCTTCCCCTGGCAGGCGAAAAGCCCCGGGAAACACACCATCACCGTGCGCGCCACCGACAACTCCGGAGCTACCCAAACTGAAGATCAGGTTGGGACCGTCCCCGACGGCGCCACCGGCTGGCACACGGTGGACTTCACCGTGGCGGAGACGTGAAACACTATTTCGACGAGAATTTCCGCCAACTCAATACCGCAATCACGATGCCGATCAGCGCTGTGATCGGACCAATGATGGACCAGGTCGTGGTGTTGCTCATCGGGCTGCCAAGAAGCACTCCGAATCCCTGGAGCGCCCAGATCAGGCCAAACACTGCGACGATAAACCCGACCGCGAATGTAACGATGAAAGCCCTTCTCATATAGGGATGGTAAGCGCCGGAGAGCGCATGTCGCGCCTTGACCCAGCAGACCGCGCAGGCGATGGCCGATTCTAAGGATTTCGCAGGGTCGGCTGGATCGCCTGTACTGCCGGTGCTATTAGAACGAGGTAATGCCGAACCACCGCGCGAGGACGCGACGAAGTTCGTCCACCGCTGGCTTCGGCGCCGACGACGCCCACGCCACATAGCCATCCGGACGGACAAGCAATGCCGTGGCCGAGACGTCACCGACCGGGCGTCCCACGGTGAGGGTGATCCGGTCCGCGATGTCGGCCGCGGTGGCCGCGACTCCGGCGCCTTCGGTCAGGTCGATGAGCAGCGGCCGCCCGTCGCGGGCGAGCTCTGCTACCCTTCGGGTCCCGTCGGCAGTAGCGACAGCGAAATCGGGCACCCAGCGTCCGGCCAGCGGATGCGCATCAGCGCCAACGGCATACCGATTCTCGTTGCCGGACACCAGATCACTGAGGCGACGGACAGCACCGGGATCCTCCAGCAGTTCGGATAAAAGTTGCCGTAGGGCAGTGACTTCGGTCCCCGGTCTGATCAGGGCCAATTGGGCGCGGCTGTGCATGATGACTCGCTCGGCAGCGGGCCGGCGCTCAGCCTCATATGTGTCGAGTAGCGCAGGCTCGGCGCGACCGGCAACGACGGCAGCCAGCTTCCAGCCGAGGTTCACCGCGTCCTGCAGACCAAGATTGAGCCCCGGGCCGCCAAGGGGGGAGTGGACGTGCGCGGCATCGCCGACCAGGATCACCCGGTCTGATCTGTACCGCGACGCGATCCTCGAGTTGATGCCGTAGAAGCGACGCAGATCCAACGGGGTGTCGGGCGATATCGGCCGCAGTGGTACGTCGGCGCCGAGCACGCGTTTCACGCTGGCCTCTATCTCGGCCAGGCTCACCGGCGTTTCGTCGTCGTGATAGTCGTCGACGCGGTCTTCTCGAGCCGATCTGTCCAGTTCGAGGGCGATTACCATCGACCTGCCGCCCAACCGACGGCAGGCGAAGACGCCGTTTTCGGCACGATAGAACGGCGTGGGCGGGACTCGGCCCCACCCGGGCACGTCGAGCGCCCCGCTGACCGGGTCAACCCAGTCATCCGGCGGCACCACCCCGAACGCCATCCGGGCGACCGCGTCATGCGAAGTCATTCCGGGGAAATCGATGCCCGCGAGCTTGCGTGTCTGGCTAGTGCCGCCGTCGGCTCCGACCAGGTATTCAGCCGCTAGATCATAGTCGCCGTCCGGACCCGCGACATGCACTGTGACGCCGTCGGCGCGCTGATCGAAACCCGTTAGCCGGTGGCCCCAACGTATGTCCACGCCGTACGCGCCGGCGCGCTCGGCAAGGACTTGCACAAGCCGGGGCTGTTGCACCGCGACCATATAGTTTTGGGTGTCCGCCGTCCCTGCCAGATCCAGCGTCAAAGCCGCAAACATGGCCCAAGGCGACGGCTGCGGTGGGTCATCGGTCCCCGCGAGGACGCTGTAAAAACCTCGATGGTCGAGAATCCGAACCCCTTGCCCTGTCACCCCGTTGGCGCGCGGTTCCGGGTTTGGTCCCGACAACGGGTCGAGCACGATCGACCGGATGCCGGCCAGCCCGAGCTCGCAGGCCAGCATCAGCCCATTGGGGCCCGCCCCGGCGATGACGACGTCATTCATTTAGCCCAGCTTAATAGTGCTGGCGCCGGCGCGACAACGGTCGCGGCTAGACCGACTGCAGGATGGCGGTCGCGACGGCCAGGCCCAGAGCGATCACCGCGGGGGTCGTGTCAGCGGCACTGTCGGATGCGCGCCGGTGAAAAACGATGGCGCCCAACGCAAGTAGAGTAAGCCCGATGGCGGCAGCGACACCGATCGGTGCCCAGGCCAACCCGGCCAGCACACCGGCCACGCCGGCCAGCTCGAGTAGCCCGATCACCCGCCATTGCGCCGGCTTGACCCCGAGATGGTCGCGGATCGCCAGCGATTGCCGGACCCCGAACAGCTTGATCAGACTGGCAAACGCAAAGAGCGCAGCAAGCAACGCCGTCACGATTACTTCGGCAGTCATCTACCACACGGTAGTACCTGCGCCGGGTGTTTCAACCCGCAAGGCCCATGGCGGATGCGAACGCGCGGAGCTCGCGCTCGATGTCGGATCCGGCGGGCTGATAGACGAGTTCGGTGACGCCAAGTGCGCCGAGTCCGGCAACTCGCTCGGACACTTGCTGCGCGGTACCCACCAAAGCCGTGGCGCTGGCCAGCGGGATGAGGTCAGCGACGTGCGGCTCGTCCCGCGAGTTGGCCTTCACCAGATGGCCCTCGTGGATTGCGAGATGCCGCTCGGCCTCAGGGCAGGCCTCGACAGCCTCGCGCCAGCCGTGCCCGCCCGGTAGTGCGTCAACTACGGCGGCGCCTCCGCGCTCGTAGGCGGCGTGGTACATCACCACCGCTGCTGGTCCCACGGCGTCGACGACCCGAGCAGAGGTCAATTGCTCACCCTCGTCGAGCACCGTGCCGAAGGACAGCAGCGCCCTCCAGTCGGCCAGCTTGACGGCATCGGGTTGAGCGACGGCGGCGGAGAACACCCCATCGCCTAGTTCGGCTGCCACCGCCAGCCCCTTCGGGCCGTCCGCACCGATCAGGATCGGCACCTGAACCGGTCGCTTCGCGCCGAAGCCGGGCAAGTGCAGCATGCGGATCTTCGCTCCATCCCACTCGCCGGTCTCGCCGGCCAGCAGAGTCCGCAAGCAGCGGACATATTCGGCGACCTGGCGCCATGGCATGGGCCGCTTGCCCAGCGTGAACCGGCCGGTGAAGCCCGAGCCGACGGCCACCGCGACGCGACCCGGCGCTTGATCCACGAGCTCGGCGATCGCTGCGGCGTTGACCATCGGATGGCGCAAGCTGGGAACGAGCACGCCCGGCCCCAGGCCGATGCGCGACGTTCGCTCAGCACACCGCGAAAGGATCATCCACACGTCGGGGCACAACGCCGGGGAGTCGTAGAGCCACGCTCGCCGATAGCCCAGCGTTTCGGCTGCCTCCACGTGCGCCGGGGTGTCGGACGAGGTCGCGAATGCGCAGGAGATGTCCATAGCCCGACACTATTCGGCGTCGTCTGCCACCAGACCTTCGACCTGGCGGTGGTAGATGATCTTGCCACCACCGGCCCAGTTGCCTTCGGGAACCTCGTGAATCAGTGTCCAAACATGAAGCGCCCGTGCGCCTTCTAGGTCGATTACCGCGGCGGCGCACACCGCAGCGTGCACGTCAGCCGCGAGCTGCTCCTTGCGATCTTGCGACAGGGCGCCTTCGAACACCGTCATCTCGACGCGGAATCGGGGCGTGTCCGGGCCACGACCGCCCACCGACTGCGCTGCCGGATCCAACGCGTGCAGGTACACCAGGGTGTTGTCGCGGAGGAACGGGGTGTCCGGGGCGCGCTCGGCGCGCAGCAGCGCGGTGACGAGCTCGTCGGTCAGTCGTCCCAGCACCTGGTCGTCCAACGAACCACGAACGTAGGTCAGGTCGATCATCGGCATCGTGTCACCTCACAGCTTTCTCAGCGCACGCACGACATTGACGTAGGGCGCGGTCGCGGTAGCGCTCTTGCGCAGACTCGGTTGAATTGCACCGGCATTGCCGACAACCAGATAGCGCAGACCATGGTCGCGGAAGTCGGCCATCTGGTCGATCACCTCGTCGGGTGTCCCCACCGCAAACAATTCTTCGACCAGGGATCGGGGAGCCTTCGCGGCATACCCGAGCGCGGTCTGCTCGTCGATCGTCTGCGGTATGAAGTCCTGCACACCGGTGAAGTCTGCTCCGAGTGGGTGCTGCGCGCCGTGTCGGGCCCAGTCCTTGGCGGGGGAGAGGAGCGTGAATACCCTGGCGATATCGGATTCCACGACTTCGTCGACTTCGTCGCGAGATCGGCCGGTGACGATGAACCGGATCAGGGCGGGGGTGATCGCCGTCGGGTCGCGCCCGGCATCCGACGCCGCAGTACGCACGATCTCGAGTTGCTCACCGTATTCGGTTGCGCGGGTGGTACCCGGAAACCAGCCGTCGGCGTATCGTCCAGTGGCGCGCATCATCCGCGGCCCATGGGCGGCGATCCAGATCGGAGGCCACTTGCCCCGATATGGCGGCAGCGCAAAAGTCGCCTTGTGCAACGGGAAGAACGGTGAATCGCGGGTGACCAACTCGCCGTTGGAGTTCCACAACGCGCGGATGGTGGCGACGGCTTCCTCGAAGCGTGCCACCGGTTTGGACCAGTCCACGCCGTAGGGCGCGTTGCTTTCCCGCTCGCCGGTTCCGATGCCGAGGACAGCGCGACCACGGGTGAGCAGATGCAGCGACGCGGCGGCCTGCGCAGTGACCGCCGGATTGCGCCGACCGGTATCGGTAACGGCCACCCCTAACCGCATCCGGCCCAGCTTGTTCCGTCCGGCGAGGTAGCCCAGCATCGTCCACGGCTCCAGGTGGGCGTCGATCTTGGGAATCAGCCGAGCCGCGCCGACATGCTCTGGCGTCCACATCGACGGCGGCCACGCCGAGTTGAGGTGGTCGGCCACCCAGAAAGAATCGGCGCGACAGGCCAAGCCGATCGCGTAGTCGGCATGCACCAACGGCTTTGGGCCGAACCGCGAATTGATCGTGTTGTGCATGACGCCAACACCGAAACGGGCCATCGCTTCATCGCTCCTCGGCGGCCGGCCACATCTGCGGGCTGAGGTTTGGGCAGTCGCCCAAATTTCTTAGCTGAGCACATGCTTAGCATTCGGCGATGCGCTCAGTCAAGGCATCATCGGCTGAGTTCCGGCGTCGATGCCGCGAGCGGGTACTAAGGTTTGTCCGACAGCGGTTGGGCGGACGCTCAGCGGTTCCAAGCGTGCATCGACAAGGGGCGTGAAATGGAGGGGATGGCAGAGCTCATACCGGTGCTGCCCGCACACCGCTTCGACGAGGCCGCGCTGGCCCGATATCTGCGTGGACGACTGCCGGGTTTCGATGGTCAGTTGCAGATTCGTCAGTTCCAGGGCGGACAAAGCAACCCCACCTATCACCTGCATACTGCCGGTGGCGACTACGTACTGCGCAAGAAGCCGCCGGGCAAGTTGCTGCCCCGCGCCCATGAGGTAGAACGCGAACACCGCGTCATGGCAGCGTTGTCAGAGACCGACGTGCCGGTACCGCGGATGCGACTGCTGTGTCAAGACGAGACGATCCTCGGCACGCCATTTTTTGTCATGGATCACGTTGAGGGACGGGTTTTTCCGGACCGAGTGATGCGTGAGAGCACACCGGCGCACCGCGCTGCCGTCTATGAGGATCTGGCCCGGGTGCTTGCGGCATTGCATCGCGTGGATTGGCGTGCGGCAGGGCTCGAGGGGTTCGGCCGGCCAGAGGGCTATATGCAACGTCAAGTGGCGTTGTGGACTCGCCAATGGGAAGCGGCGCGCATGGAGGACATGCCGGCGATGGACCTGCTGGCGCAATGGCTGCCCGACCACCTTCCACCTGACGATGAACCGGCCTGCATCGCCCACGGCGACTACCGCCTGGGCAACGTGTTGCTGCACCCGACCGAGCCGCGGGTGGTCGCAGTGCTGGACTGGGAACTGGCAACGATCGGCAATCCACTGGCCGACCTCGGGTATTTCTGCGTGACCTACCACGTGCCGGGCGGACCCGGTGGCAGGACCGGGGTAGCGGACGAAAACCTCGCTGGCACTGGGGTTCCCGACCAGCAGGCCTTCATCGAGAGCTATTGCGCGCATGCCGGCCGCAAACCCCCGGAGTCGCTTGACGTGTTCGTGGTGTTTTCCATGTTCCGGTTGGCCTCCATCACCGCCGGGGTATGGCGCCGCGGAGTGGAAGGCAACGCCGCCGATGCGCGCGCCGGCACGACGGAATATCGCGAACGCTATCGAAGCATGGCGCAGGCCGCGTGGGCGCTGGCCCAGCGGTTGTCCGGGTAGTCAGACTTCAGTACAAGTAGATCGCCAACACCCCGACCCACAATGTGGTGAGCCACGCATCGGTGAATAGCTTGAGCCACCGCGGGGCAGTGCGCACTTCCATGAAGTACTGGATGATCAAGCGTCCCTTGATGAATCCCAACAGGACGACGGCAACGGTGATCGGTACGCTGGCTACCGCAACGGCTCCGCGGGTGTGACCGGGCGCCAGCCACCATGAGACGATCGTGATTGCGGACAGCACCATCCAGACGTAGGTCGTTGTCCGGGCAACGGTCGTGGTCATGCGCTCACCTCATCACGTAGAGCAGGGCGAAGATGACGATCCACAGCAGGTCGACCATATGCCAGTAGGTGGCCCCGGCTTCGACCATGAAGGGTCGCCGACGGCGAGGGTTGCGCAGTTCGCGCACCGTGATCCCCAAAATCAGCAGGCCAAGGGAGACGTGGAACAGGTGCACACCAGTGAGCATGTAGTAGAACATGAAGAAGTCGTTGCTTGAAATGGTGTAGCCCTGAGCGATTTTCGTCGACCATTCGTAGGCCTTGATCGCGATGAACGCAACCCCGCACAGCCCACCGCCATAGGTCAGACGCAGCGCTTGGGCCTGGTCACCTGCGCGGGTGGCCTGCACGCTGCGGGCGATGAACCAGGAACTGGCCAGCAGCACCAGCGTGTTGAGCACGCCGATGTTGATGTTGAGATGCTGTTCGGAAACCAGGAATTCCTGTGGCTTCATCGCCCGGAAGACCATGAAGATGATGAAGTAGGCGCCGAAGATGATCAGGTCGCCGAGAACCATCACCCACATGTGCACATCGCCCGGAAGATGGACCCTGCGCTGGCCTTCGGCGCTGTTCACGGAAGATACTGTGGCGGGGCCGGATTCGGCCGCGGTTTGTCCTGTGTTTGCCATGGAGTCGCCCGTCAGTCCAGTGGTGGCTCGTCGGCCGGCTGCCGCTCGTTGGCCTTCTTCAGGAATACGATCACGCAAACGAGCCAGACACCGAAAATCGCCGTCCCCAACCAGAACGAATTAGCGCCGTTCCACGCGAACGGTCCCGCTTTCGAGACGAATATCGCGACCGTGAGGATTTCGGTGACGATCTGCCAGATATTCACGTAGGCAAGCCATTTAGGGAAAATCTTGTTCTTGTCGTAGAGAATCGCCACCGCGAAGGCGAAATACGCGGTTGAGAAACACCCCAGTGAGCCGACGTACGACAGCAGCCCGAGGTCGTAAAGCATGGCCAGGATTTGTGGATCACGGCCCGGCCGATACACCGCCGTCAAAAAGGAGAACGCGACCAGCAGGCACCCGGGTAGCGCACCGACCGACATCGACCCTAGATAGATGTAGGCCATCACCGATCCGACCGTCATCCGTTTCATGTGGTAGACGACAATGCCGTTCGAAATGCCGGCGCCCCCGACGATCAGCACCAGTACCCCGAAGCCGATCTTGATGGTCAGCGCGTGCGCGTGGAAGAAATGCACCATCTGGTCGACGGTCACATCAGGCCGCGGCGGCGGCATCACTCTGGCCAGCGCGAAGAAGATCACACCGAACGCGGTGTAGAACGCAGGCACGATCCAAAAGACAAGCCAGACATCACGTTTGCCGGCTCGCGGGACTCTGGCACGATCAACTGTACCGGCCGTTGGCGAGGAGTCAGTCGAGACCGTGCTGCTCACCGCGCGACCCCCTCGTCGATCGCTTGCCGGTGCAGCACATTGCGCAGCACGAAGAACATCACGATCACGAACAGCGTGAATGCGCCGTTACGAAGCCAGAAGGAGATCACGCCGTTCCATGCCACCGGCCCGGTGGTGAAGACGGCGGCGCCGACGGCCGGGGCCATTGCGAGCGCCGTACCCACGGCATAATGGCCGACCCATCGTTGAAACACGGGGTTGGGCCCGTCGTCGAAATAGATTGCCAGCCCGAGCAATAGGTTCATGGCAACTGCCGCCCCAACTGGCGCGATGAAGATCATCCAACCCATGTCGTTGAGCAGCTCGATCAGCTCAGGGTTGCGGGCGGGCCGAAACGCCGCGACGAGATAGAAGATGTCGGCGAGCGCGAAAAGGGTTGCACCGGTGACCGCTGCGGTGAGGTAGCAGTAGGCGAAGACGTGGCTCTGGGTGGCCATCCGCTTCATCTGGACGACGATGACCATGAAGATCGGCAGCAACATGATCCCGCACAGGTTGAAGGTGACCATGCTGAATCGAATCATTGCCGTGTGGTCGCTGTAGAACTTCGCGACCTGCTCGGCGGTCATTTCCGGCGACATCGGCGGAAAGAATCCCGGGAACGCCAGGAATGCGATCAGCAGGACGACGCCGAAGACGGGCGCGGTCCACAGGCTGATCAGCTGGGTCTTGATGTTTGCGGTCTTGGGTAGGTCCTCGGCCTCGGCAAGAATCTGCATAGCGCCTCCATAGCCACGGGGTAGCCGATCGGCTACCCCGACCATAGATGATCCGACACGGAGACAGCAAGGGTTTCGGCGTGAACCCTGCGCACGGGTCAGTCGGGCAACTTGAACATGCGTGCGGTCAGGTGGATCAGCACCGAGCGCAGCGTGTCGTCGTCGATGTCGTCGACGAGAGGATTGATCACCGTGCCGGCGATCGCGCCGGAGAACAGCGCCGCCGATATCCGCGCCTCGGTGTCGTCGGCCTCGTTCAGCAAGATCGCGTATAGCCGGGTGATCAGGTTGCGGAACGGCTCGTGCTCACCCAACAGCCGCACCATCACCGGGTCGTTCTGCAGGGCCCTTACCCAGCGACGGCGCTGAACTGCCATCCCGACCACTTCGGTCAGCAGCACTTTGCGCGCGGCGACCGAGTCCGCCTGGGCTTCGGCCGCCTCCAGCCCATCCTCGAGGGTGGCCAGTTCCATTTCGGCGACCGCGATCACGATCTCTTCTTTGGTCTTGAACTTGTGGTAGACCGCGGCCTTGGTCACCCCGACAGCGTCCGCGATCATCTGCAGCGACGTTCCGCTGACACCGTGGTCGGCGAATAAATCCAACGCGGCGTGCAGGATGCGACTCTGCGCGGGAGTGCGCCGGACCCCGCCGAGCAAACGCCCGGCGCGGGGCTCCTCGTCTAGCACGGGTTCAGGTTAGCTGAGCCCGGCCCAGGCACTTTTGATCTCACAGTGAAGCGATAAGCGCCACCAAGCCTGCAGCTAATGACCGAGCGCAGTTTTAGCTGATGACCATCACCGCAGAATCTACTGACATCAACACCGCCAACGCTCGGCGTCGGCGTCGCCGTGCCACGCAGGTGGCTGTCGCCGGAGCCACCGGGATCGCCGTGCTCGCGTTCTTCTCCACCGCGTCGCCCGGGGTCGACGAATCGACGGTGGCGTCCGGGCAGGTGCGCCTAGTGGACCAGACGATTCAGCTACCGGCGAACGTTGCCGCCGCCTCGCCGAGCTGGGTGACGCCACTGCTACAGCAGGTCGACGACTCCGGCGGCGACGATTCCAGCGTCGGCACCGACGACTCCACCGTCAGCACCGACGACAGCCAGCTCCAGCAGCAGCTACTACAGCAACAACAGGATCAGGACGAGGCGCAGTTGTCGGAAAACAACGCGATCCAGTCGATGATCCAATCCCAGCAGCAAGCTGAGGAACAAAACGACCAGGCCGAGCAGCAGTTCACCCAAGACGAGCTGCAGGCTCAACAAACCGAGCAGGAAGCTGACCAGTCGTAGGACGAGCTTCCAGCGCCCATACACTGACCGATCGTGGGCATTCTGTTTGGCTTCGCACCGTGGCTCGTCTATTGGGTGCTTGTCGGCAACGTGCCCTCGCTTGTTGCGGTGTTGGTCGCGTTGGCGATCGCCGTCGTCGGGTTGGTGGTCAGCCGCGCCACGCGGATACCCGTGCGAGCGCTCGAAATCGGGGCTGTCGGAACATTCTTGGTGTTGACGGCCGCGACCTTGTTGATGAGCCAGTCGTCGACGGAGCGGTGGGTTCAGCCGCTGAGCATCGCGGGGATCTTGCTGGTGGTCCTCATCGGCGTGCTGACCGGCAAACCCTTCGTGCATGAGTTCGTCGCGGCGGGTCAGCCTCCGGGAGTGGTCGACAGCGATCTGTTCGGCCAAGTCACGATGCGGCTGGCATGGATCTGGGTTGCCGTTTTCGCGGGCATGACGGTCTCGGCGTCGATTCCACCGATCGTGCAGCGCGACGCGACGATTCTCGACGCCAAGACACCGCTGTCGTTCGTCTGCTACTGGGTCATCCCATTCTCGTTGTGGGGCCTGGGGGCGCTGGCGACGAAAATCCTGCCCGACCTGATGACCGCCGGGGCCGGCGACATCGTCCGGAAGACCTCGTTCGTTGCCTACGGCGAAGCCACCATCGATGAGCTGTACTACCTCGCGCAGGAACACGCCAACCGCGAAGTCGGTGCCGAACAGGAAGCCTACGACGTCAAAGTCGGAAGCATGGGCACGCCGCTGGTCGGCGACGACACGCGACAATCGTGGCCCTCGACGTACAAAGTGCGCCAGTCGCGGTCTTAGTTAGTGTCGCTGGGGCTGGCCGTGCAGCATGCCGTTAGAAGACACGCACCCAGTCGATGAGCATGTCCGCCGGATAGGCACCCGACGCCGGGTCGCCGCCACCTGAACCGCCAACCGCAAGATTGAAGACCGGAAACATCGTGTAGCCGGGCTGGTTGAACGGCCACTCGCGGATGGGCAAGTTCAAATTCTCGATCCCGATCGCCGGAACACTGAAGTACGGTTGCATGCCGTCCACATAATCTTGCCAGAAGAAAAACCCGCCCAGATTCCATGTGACTCGCCACCTGTGCCACTCGCCGTCCATCCCGATCCGGTGGGTCTCGAATGCTGTGCCCTCTGGGTTCGCGTGGACGGTGGTTCCCGAAGGCCACTCCCCGTTGCCGTACCATTCGAGCACGTCGACTTCGCTACTGCGACCAGGATCGTCATTGGACAACCACCAGGCCGGCCAGACACCGGCAGTAAGGCAGTTGAGTTTTATCCGGGCTTCCCAGGTGGTGCCGATGCCTCCGCGCCAGTTGCCGCTAACCAGGCCGCCGAAGTAGGTGTTGTCCTCTCGTGTGGCGCGGAGAACGAGATTGGAGTTGCCGTCGAGGAACACGTTTTGGCGACTGTCGCGGTACTGGTACCAAAACCCTGGCCTGTCGAACCCCACCGGATTCTTGATTGGCGTCCGGTAGTTCGACACCGTCCAGTTCGCCGGATTGGGGGCTGAGCCGGCCGGGCCGTCGAACTCATCGTCGAAAAGGAAACCCCCCTCTTGGGTACCGGGCGCTGGCGCGGTGGGCGGCGGTGCTGGACGCGCCGGTGCCTCCGGTCGCAACGGGTAAGCCCTGGCTTTGGGGGCCGGGATCGCGGCTGCCAGCGCGCCGATACCGATCGTCAACATGACGCTGCGTCGATTCATCTCAGACACAACCGAAGGACGATAGCAGCCCACGGTGCACCGCGTGGCAAGAAGCGAATCCTGGCCGTGATCGCCGCTAGCATTTCTCATGCATCATCGGCCGCTGGCCGACCAGCCAGAAGGCCCGGTGGGCTTCTGGCAACATAGCGGTGTGCTCAGCGAGTCACGGGGTCACCGTGGTGCGCTTCGCGGTGGCCTGCTGACACTGCCGCCGGACGCGCTCGATCCATTGATCGTTGGAATATTGGCGGCCGCAGTGAGTCTGGGTGGCGCCGGCCGTCCGTCGTTCTGGTACGACGAGGCCGCGACCATTTCGGCCTCATACAGTCGATCGCTGGGTCAGTTGTGGCGGATGTTGGGCAATGTCGACGCCGTCCACGGCGTGTACTACCTGCTCATGCACGGCTGGTTCCAGATTTTCCCGCCCACGGAGTTCTGGTCCCGAGTGCCAAGTGGTTTGGCTGTTGGTGGCGCCGCGGCCGGTGTAGTGGTGCTGGGCAAGCAGTTCTCGTCGCGCACTGTCGCACTCGCCTCCGGGGTCGTCTGCGCGATCTTGCCCCGCGCGACGTGGGCGGGCATCGAAGCTCGCCCCTACGCCTTGTCGATGATGGCCGCGGTATGGCTGACGGTACTGCTCGTTCGCGCCGCGCGCCGTAACAGCGCGTCGGTCTGGCTGTCTTATGGGGTCGTCCTGGCGATCTCGATCCTGCTCGACATGTATCTCGTGCTGTTGTCGTTGGCTCACGTCGCTTTCATCGTCCTTTTCTGGCACAGGCGGGCGGTCCTAGTACGGTTCGCCATTACAGCGGTTCTGGCGGGTTGCGCTGTGACGCCGTTTATGGTCGTGGCCGTTGGCCAAGCGCATCAGATCAGTTGGATCGCACCGATTGGGCGCCGGACGATCGAAGATGTCGGGGTTCAGCAATATTTCGAAAGAAGCCCGCCGTTCGCGATTTTGTCGGCACTGGTGGTAGTGGGGGCTATTGTCTTGTGGCGCTGCACATCCGCACGATTAGCTGAGGCAGATCGGCAGCTGTTGACCTTAGCGATCGGATGGCTTGTGATACCGACCGCCTTGATCGTCATCTGGTCGGCGATGGTTCACCCCATCTACACGCCACGCTACTTGTCCTTCACCGCGCCGGCGATGGCGCTCGTCTTGGGCGTCTGTATCGGCGCACTGACGGTGAAACCATGGGCGGCGGCGGCGCTGGTTTGCCTTTTCGCCGTCGTCGCAGCACCGAATTATATTCGCGCGCAACGCAACCCGTACGCCAAATACGGTATGGACTACAGCCAAGTTGCCGACCTGATCACCGCGAAGGCAGCGCAGGGCGATTGCTTACTCGTCAACGACACAGTGACATTCATGCCTGCCCCTATGCGGCCGTTGATGGCGGCGCGCCCCGATGCCTATCGGAAGCTGATCGACCTCACCCTGTGGCAGCGGGCAACGGACCGCCGCGATGTCTTCGATACCAACCTCATACCGGAAGTTGTCGCCAAGCCGTTAAGCCACTGCCGCGTCGTGTGGATCATCACCCAAGCCGACTACTCGATGCCCGCCCACGAGCAGGGGGCAGCGCTCGCGCCCGGCCCTCTCTACGGCGGAACCCCCTCCTTCGCGGTTCCCCACGACCTGGGGTTCCGGCTGGTCGAGCGCTGGCAGTTCAACCTGGTTCAGGTGATCAAAGCGGAGCGATAACGCTCACCAGATACGTATGTAGTCGATGAGCATGGTCGCCGGGTAGGCAGCTAGGGCAGGATCGCCGGCGCCGACCCCACCGACCGCGAGGGTAAACATCGGAGTCATCCAATAGCCGGGATTGTTGAACGGCCACCGGAAGTCGTCAGGAGCGCCGCCGTGGACATGGATGGGTTTGTTGGGAACGCTGAAGTACGGTGCCCCGTCTCGCGAGAAGTGGAACCCGTCCTCGGCCCAATGCATTTGCCACGTGTGCCAACCACCGTCGACCAGACCGGGAATCGACCTCCCCTCCCAGGTTTTCCCGTTGGATGCCGCGTGGACCGTGGTTCCCGGGGGCCAGGAGCCGTTGCCGTACCACTCGACG
>NZ_DASPSP010000175.1:0-4609 GCF_035623875.1 Mycobacterium sp.
CCTCGACCAGGGCCTGTTCGGCGTCGTAGTATCCGCAGCGATCCTGGTGTTCTTGTTCGTGACCGCCTTCTTCCAGCCACGAGGGGTAAAGCGTGCGCTTGGCCTGTTCCTCACTACCTACTGTCTGGCCGCCTCGTTCACCGAGGTGGGGTTCAGCGATGCGTCAACGTACCTGCTGTACCTGGCCCTCGCAGCCTCGCTGCTCATCCCTGTCACGACGGACAGTCAGGCGCGGTGAGTCTCGTGCTGGGCGTTGCGAAGGGCCGCCATCGAACCGGGTCGTCACGTAGAGTGCGCGTCACAGAACAATTTGACACCGCCGCAGCGTCACTCGAGTATCTCCAGGCGGTCAAAGACCCTGGGCCGGCCGGACGCTTCATGCGGTCGCGCCTCCGTCTCGTTCAGGATGTGCTGGCTGACTGCCCTGGCGGCGACCTCGTGGACATCGGATGCGGGCCAGGTATCCTCACGCGCACCCTGCTGACGACCCGTCCATGCGACTTCCGGATCACCGCGGTGGACCTGTCGCCGTCGATGATCAGGCGGTGTGTCGCGTCCGCCCGCGGCGCCGGGGAAGTGCATGCCGCCGTTGGCAACCTGGAGACCCTGCCGTTCAAGGATGCCGGATTCGACGTGGCAATCGCGACTGGGGTGCTCGAGTACGCCGATATCCGGTCGGCAGTCGAGGAGGTTGCGAGAGTTGTCCGGCCAGGCGGCCTGGTTGTCATCAGCATGCTCAATCCCAAGAGCCTGTACCGCCTCGTCGAGTGGTTCGCTTACTGGCCGCTGCTGAGAATCCGGGCGGTTATTGAGCGGTCCCTAGGGGTTGGTCGTGAGCATGGGCATAAGTCGGCCAGCATACGCGCGGTAGCTCCCGGCAAGCTTTGTCGCCTGCTGGCGGGGGCCGGCCTGGTAACGGTTGACGTCGTGCACTTTGACGTGACACCGCTGGTACCGCCGCTAGACCGAATGGGAGTTTTCGAACGGGGAAACACTGATCCTGAAAAAGAGGCCAGGATTGCAACCGGATGGAGGCGCTGGCTCGCGACCGGTTATCTGGTGGTCGCGAGGCGTGGCTCCCCCGCTGCGACCGGGCACTGACCGCCGATCGCGGGGGCGCAGCGACGGGCGGAGCCTGGTTCGCCCCCGCCACGGTGGCGGTTCGGTGCCGGTCACCTGAGGTATCACCCGGCGGGCTGAATGGTCTTATGCATGCAGGCTCTGATGTGACACAGAATGCACCCGGAAGTGGCTCGAGGAGGGCAAGGATCTTATGCGGGTGGCAATCAATCTCCTGACAGAGCACCCAGACAGACCGTCAGGCGCGCACTTTTGCTGGACCAGAGTGATCCCTGAGATGGCCAGTCGGCTCGAGGTCGGCGAGGAACTGCATCTGCTCGTGAGTCCTCGGTCGCGGCCGCTGCACCAGGACTACGGTTCTAACCTCTCGTACATCACGTACCCGTGGTCCAACGAACAGCGCATTTTGCGGACGCTCTCGGAGCATCTCTACTCGCCGGTGCGACTCCCGCTCAGCCGGATTGACGTCTTCGTCACGCTCATGGCGCCGATCGTCAGGATTCCGCAGTCGCAGGTCATCCACATGAAGACACTGCACGCCTTCACCAGTCCCGATGCCCTGAAGCCGCTGGCGCGCGCGTATCGCCGGATGAGCTACCCGCGCTCCGCGCGGGTAGCCGACGCAATCATCGTCAACTCCAAGAGCATGCGCGCCGAAGTCGAGCGATATCTCGAAGTGGACTCAAGCAAGCTCAGGCTCATCTATGAGGCCGTGGATCACGACCTCTTTACCCCTGGCGACGCTGCTGACGCTCGCGCTCGGGTTGCGAAATACGGGGTCGCCAAGCCGTTCTTTCTCTTCGTCTCGTCGCTCTGGCCGTACAAGAATTGTGAGGGCATGCTCCGGGCATGGGTGATCGCTCGCCCCGAGATCGGAGATCGCCAGCTTGTCATCGTGGGTGACAGCGAAGATCAGAGCTACGTAGCGAGCTTGCGGGCACTCACGGACGAACTCGGCATCGGTGCTGACGTCTTGTTTGTCGGCCGGGTGCCGCACGATGAAACAGTCTTTTTCTACCGCGCTGCGGATGCCCTGGTGTATCCGTCGTTCGACGAGACCTTCGGGCTGCCCATCCTGGAGGCCATGGCGTGCGGATGCCCCGTGGTGACCTCGGACGCCAGTTCCATGCCGGAGATCGCCGGCGGCGCTGCCATCCTGTCCGATCCCTACGATCCGGCTTCCATTGCGCACGCGATGATCGAGGCGGTGCGGGGCGACGGGGACCGGCTACGTGCCGCGGGGTTGCGGAGAGCTCGGGACTTCACCTGGGCCGCCACAGCTCAGGCGACCCTGGATGTCTATCGAGAAGTCGCTGAGCGGCGCCGCGGTGGTTAGCGCAGCCATGTCACGCACATCGATGTGGGTACGAGCGCACGGATCACGACGTTACCGAGGGCTCGCCACAATAGCAGCCGCGACGACGGCAGCCGTCGTCGCGATCGCCGGTCTGAGCGGTTGCGCCACGTCGCAGGCCCAGCCGGCCCGACATCACGCGCCGGTGTCGGCTCCGCCGGTCTCGGCTGCGCCGCCGGTGGCCGGCGCTCTACGGGTGTGCGGCAACGCAGCGATCCTCGGCAACGGCCCGACCGCGGCCCCGAAGGGAGCGATCGTCGTAGCGGCCGGTGACGACTCCCAAGTCAACTTCGGCAGCCCGAACACGACCTACTGGTTTGCCCCGGGTGTGCACACCCTCGGGCCCGGCATGTATACGCAGATCGACCCGGGCAATGGCGCCAGTTTCATCGGGGCTCCGGGGGCGATTCTCGACGGAGAGCAGGTCAACTACTACGCGTTCGTTGGTTATGCGACAAACGTCACGATCAGCTACCTCACCATTGAGAACTTTGGCACTAACGGTGGCAACATGAACGAGGGAGTTGTCAACCATAATTCCGGTACGGGCTGGACGATCGATCATTCGACCATCAAGGACAACGCGGGTGCCGGCGTCATGCTTGGCAGCGACAACACGGTGAGCTACGACTGCCTCGAGGACAACCAGCAATACGGCTTCAACGCTTACTCGCCGACCGCGTCAGCGAATCTGGTGCTCGAGTACAACGAGATCGTTGGCAACGACACCTATAACTGGGAGAGTCACGACCCCGGCTGCGGCTGCACCGGGGGCGGCAAGTTCTGGGACGTCAACCAGGCGACGGTCATATACAACTGGATATACGACAACCATAGCGTCGGGCTATGGATGGACACGGATAACCGCGGCTTCGATATTGAGCACAATTATTTCCAGGACAATTACGCGGCTGGACTGGTCTACGAGATCAGCTACAACGCCCTCGTCCAGGACAACGTTTTCCTGGGCAATGCAATCGGCGAGGGCGCGCATGAAGGCGGGTTTCCGGATGGCGCGATCTACGTCTCCGAATCCGGCTCCGACGCGCGAGTACCGGGCAGGTACGGCACCGAATTCCTGATCACCGATAACGAATTCATTGACAACTGGAGCGGCGTCATACTGTGGGAAAACTCGAATAGGTTCTGTGGTTCGCCGTACTTCCCTGGCGTCTGCACGCTGTCGGACCCCGCGGTGGCAAACCTGAATACGTGCACGCAGGCGAACCTGCAGGGCGCAAGCCCGCACCAGTCACCAGACTATTTCGGACTCTGTCGCTGGCGCACGCAGAATGTGGAGATCAAGCAAAACACGTTCGAGTTCAGCCCATCCGAAATTGGCCCGTCGTGCACGGTCGCCAACGGCTGCGGGTTCGTTGGCGTTTTCTCCGAGTGGGGCAGTGACCCGTCCTGGAGTCCCTACCAGGGCACCGTGATTGAGACACTAATCACCTCGGGTCAGAATAATCACTTCGCTGATAACACCTACCTGGGCCCGTGGCGGTTCATGGCGCTCGAACTTGGCAATGTCATTAACTGGCAGACCTGGCGGGACCGATACCAGCAGGACGCCGGAAGCGTCCTGAAGAGCTGATGCCGACGCTGGCGTCGGCTGCGTGCCCGGCTAGCTGCTCCGGTAGGCGCTGACGCCGGGTGCCAGGCGTGCCGGCGCGGCGCCCCACCGCGAGCCGGAGGACGGAAGGTTACTTCCGGCGACGTGCGCCGTCGGGCGGGACGAGGTCCGACGCCTCCTTCGCCAGCTCATCACCCACCATGGCGCTGAGCATCTCTTCCGCGCTGTGGAGCTCGAGCGCAGCGCCCTGCCCGGCTGCCAGATCGGCCGCCTGACGCCGCGCGACATCCGATTCTGCCAATGGCCAGAGGCTGACGCTGCTGTCGGTGGTGTCGGCGTCGAGCAGGATGGCCGAGGTCAGCTGGGTGCCAGACAGCCGGATGACCTCGCCGGCCGCGTGGATCCTGGCGGCCGAGCACTCCCCGGCGGTGACCATGACCACCGCCCTGGTCGCCCAGGTGGGCAGATTGTCAAGGCCCAGCGCGGGGTCGGCGGTGGCCAGGGTGAGCAGCAGCTCGGCCGAGTGGTAGGCGCTGGCCAGGGTCGGCTGCGCCACCGCCGCCTGCGGGTGCAGCGGCCCGATCGGGAAGATCTGGTCGGGC
>NZ_DASPSP010000109.1:0-24205 GCF_035623875.1 Mycobacterium sp.
CACAGGATCGGCACCGGCGTGCTCGGATGGGGCTCGAGCATCAACTCGGGCACCTGGTAGTAGCGACCGCTCCACGACACCCAGCCGCCCTGCCACAGCGCACGTAAGGCCGGGATCATCTCGTCCAGGCGTTTGCCCCGATTGCCGAAATCCTGTCCCAGCAGTTCGAACTCCTCGCGCATCCAGCCGGCGCCAACCGCCAGCGAGACCCGGCCACAGGAAATGACCGACGCGGTGGCCACCTGTTTGGCGACCTCCAACAATGGACGGGCGGGGGCGACGTACACGGCGTTCGAGAAGCGCAGCCGACGGGTGACCGCCGCCATGGCGCCGATCAGGATCCACGAGTCCGGCCACGCTGTCTCCGGCGACCACGGCGGACGGTCCGCCCCGGTGGGGTATCGGGATTGCAGGACTCGCGGATAGATCAGATGGTCGGCGCAGATGATCCCGTCATAGCCGCACTCGTCTAGCATTCCTGCGACCGCCAGCGCCTCGGCGGTGTCCATAAATGCTGTGCCAGACCAGAACTGCATTACCCGCCGTCCAGCATCAGCGCTGCCCGCCGAGTCCGGCCAGTTGGCGCAATGACCTGACCCGCGTGCGGCCGTCCGGGGCGGTCACTCGCAGCACCGGCCAGCCGTGCTGGGCTGACGCCGCTGCAAGCCGCGGCCGCGGGTTTACCGGCCTGGGTTGGCCGACCAGCGCCATCAATGCCGCGTCCTCGTCGCCGTCGGCATAGAAGTAGCTGTCCGGTAGCGTCACCCGATTGTCGGCGCAAAAGCGTTGTACGGCAGCCGCCTTGTTCGGTCCCCACACGATGGGCCGGACGATGTCCCCGCTCAATCGACCGCGACCGTCGAGCGTGAAGTGGTTGCACAGCACATGGCTGATGCCCAGCGAGCGGGCGACGGGATGGGCGTGGATGGTCAGCGCCGACGAGCAGAGCAGGACAGTATGCCCACGCCGCTGATGAGCTTGCACGATGGCCCGCATCCCGGGGAACACCCGGGCAGCGATGCGGTCGACGAACAGGCGTTCACCGACCGCCTCGAGGTCGGCGAGCGATTCGCCCCGCAGGTAGCCGGCACCTCGCACGACCAGCCGCTCGAACTCTATGCGGCCGAACCGATATCGCATCATTGCTTCGGCGACACCCAAGACTTCGCCGATCCTGGCCTGTCGGCGGCGGATCCGATCACCGGCATGGGCGGTGGCCGTGAAGCCCGCAACCAATGTGCCGTCGAGGTCGAAGAACGCGCCCACCTGGGGACCCGGCGAGGCGGCGGCGATCTCGGCGACCGCGTTCGACGCCGACAGCTTCGCGCTCATTTCCCTCCCGTTGGGATGCGGATGGTGTTGTACTTTAATGTTCCTTCGCGCAATTCCGGGCGCAAGCAGGTCCGACCGCTAGGACGTGATCGTTGGATTTCGAACTCGACGCCGCCCAGGAAGCCTGGTTAGCCGAGGTGCGTGGCTTTCTGCGCGAGAATGTCACGTCAGCGTTGAGGTCCGAGCTGGCCGAACATGGCCAGGAGTTTCCCGACGGCGAAGTCGCGTTGTTTCGCCGCAAAATCGGCGCGAGAGGTTGGTTCGGGCTGAACTGGCCGCCGGAATACGGTGGGCTGGGCCTCGGTGCGATCTATCAGCACCTGTTGATGCGCGAGTTCGAGTACTGGGGCGTCCCCGGGCCAGATCTCACGGTGACCTCGGTGGCGCCGATGATCATGCGGCACGGCACCGAGCAGAACAAGATCGAGTTCCTCCCGCCGATAGCTCGCGGAGAACTGATCTGCGCAGTGGGCTACTCGGAACCCGACGCGGGCACCGATCTGGCCAGCTTGCGCACCCGCGCGGTGCAAGACGGCGATGATTGGGTCATCACCGGATCCAAGATCTGGAACAGCGGCGCTCAGCGAGCAACCCACGAATGGCTCTGTGTCCGAACCGATCCCAGCGCCTCGCGGCATCGGGGCATCTCGGTGATCATGGTTCCCGTCGGCCTGCCCGGTGTGGAAGTCCGTCCGCTGTACGCTTGGTCGGGGTATCGGACCAACGAGGTGTTCTTCGACGAGGTCCGTGTACCCGTCGGCAACTTGATCGGCGAAGTGAACCGCGGCTGGACCTACATCACCGGCGCGCTGGATCTCGAACGGGGCGCCTTGACCAACGCGGGCGATCTGCGCCGCGCACTCGACGAGCTGATCGAGCTGGCCGGCCGTCCGCGCCGCGACGGCTCGATGCCGCTGCAAACATCCAGCTTTCGCCGTCGACTCGCCCAGGCCGAAGCCGATGTCGAGGCGGCAATGCTGATGGGATATCAGGCGGCTTCGTTGCTGGATTGCGGAGTCATCCCGACCGTGGAAGTCAGCGTCGAGAAAGTCTTCAGTAGCGAACTGCGCCAACGGATCGCCGATTTGGCCATCGACCTGCTCGGCCCCGACGGCCTGCTGGCCTATCACAGCCCGAACGCGCCCGCGGACGGGAGATTCGAACGGCTTTACCGGGTGGCGCCGCTGATGCGGTTCGGCGGCGGTACCAACGAGGTGCTGCGCGACGTCATCGCCCAGCGTGGCCATGGCATGCCGTCGTACGGGCGCTGATGGTTGCGACATGAAACTGTTGCACGATCAGGACGAACTCGATTTGGCGTCGATGCTGCGAGCACTCTTCCTGGCCGAATGCCCGACCAGCCTGGTCCGTCAACTGCGCGATTCGGAGCGGCGGCCGATGCCGGACAAGCTGTGGAAGGCGTTGGCCGATACCGGGGTATTCGGACTGGTGCTTCCGGAGGAATATGGCGGGGCCGGTGGGACGCTATCGGACCTGGGCGTGTTCTGCGTGGAAGCGGGGCGCGCCCTCTGTCCCACGGTCGTGCACGCCAGCGTGCAGGCGGCACTTGCCATCCACCTGCTGGGCGGACCGGACCAGCACGCTGCGTGGCTGCCTTCGCTGGCTGCGGGAAAGATTTGCGCCACAACAAGTTTGTGGAACGCACGCGACGCCGCGTTGATCGCTCCGACGCTGCGCGCGTGCCCGAGAGCCGAAGGCAGCTGGCGGCTGAGCGGCATGGCCGACTTCGTCGGCGACGCCGACTTGGCCGACCACGTCGTGGTATCGGCAGCCGACACCGCGGGCAAGCAGACACTGGGCTTTGTCGTCGCGCTGCCGGCGGAGGGCGTGCTCATTGACCCGCTGCGGTTCATCGGCGGCCACCGGGCATTTCGTATCCGTTTCGACGATGTCGAGGTGACCGACCGGCGCACGGTGCTTGCCGGGCCGGACGGCGGAGGGTTAACCGATCACGACCTGCGCCGGGTGGCCAACACCGCGGTGGCACTGCTGTCGCTGGATTTGGTCGGTGTCGGCGAGGCGGTGCTGCAGCGCACCGTCGACTACACGCTGGCGCGCCGACAGTTCGGCCGACCGATTGCCTCGTTTCAGGCCGCACAACATCTGGTGGCGAATATGCATATCGCCCTGGCCGCAGCTCGGCTGGCAGCCCACTCGGCGGTGTTCTGGATCGGGCGAGGTCGCATTGGGACCCGGGAGACCGCGATCGCCCGCATGCACGCGGCCAGTGCGGCGAAATCGATCACGCTTGACGCGCACCAACTGCATGGCGGTATGGGTTACGTGGTCGAGACCGACCTGCATTTGTTCTCCGAGCGGGCCCGGGTGCTGTCCACGCTGGGCGGCGGGGCCGACGTGGCCGCAACGTGGCTGGAGGAGGAGGCTTGAGCGAGCAGAGTCTGATCGACGCCGAGTCCGCGTCGCGAGTGGGTACCGTCGCCGCCACCGCGACAGGCGAAGTCAACCGGCGCGACTGGCAACGCTGGGCCGCCGCGGTCGGTGACCACAATCCATTGTGGTTCGACACCGAATATGCTCGCGCCCACGGCTACCCAGACATCATCTGTCCACCGCTTTACCTGCAGTACGCCGTATTGGGAGTCACCGCGCTGGACGGGTTGCGGCCAGATGGCTCTTCCGGAGCGGTATCTGGCAGCCTCGCGTTTCCCCGTGCTCCCAGACGTATGGCGGGCGGGGAGAGCACCACGTTCTTCGCGCCGGCATATCACCGCGACGAAATCGAGATGGTGCGCACGATCGAGTCGATCGTGGAGAAGCAGGGTCGCTCCGGCCGATTCGTTCTGGTGACCTGGCGAACGGTGTACCGCAACCAGCGGAGCGAACTACTCGCCGAGGCGACGACATCGATGATCGCCCGACCGTGAGGAGTGCCATGGCCTCTGAAGGAGCACCGGTGCAGGTCTTCTACGAGGACGTCCAGACCGGCGACCCGTTGCCGACGCTCGAGGTGACGGTTGACGAGCGACAGCTGTTCTTCTTCAGCGCCGCGACGTACAACGGTCACCGCATCCACTACGACAAAGACTGGGCACGCGACGTTGAGGGCTATGACAATGTCATCGTGCAGGGCCCACTGCAGGCCGCGCTGCTGGCCCGCGCGATCACCGACTGGATCGGCGGCCGCGGCCGGCTGGTGGAGTACACCGTGCAGAACCGGGCGGTCGCGTTTGCCAGCGAAGAGCTGACTTTCGGCGGGGTGGTGACCGGAAAGCGGTTGGCCGACAACACCGGGCTGGTCGATCTGGACGTCGCCGGGCGACGAGGTGACACGGTGCTGATGCCGGGGACCGCCACAGTCGCGCTGCCATTGCGCGGAGAACCCCGAGAAGAGGAATTGTGACGGGCCTGCGTGGTGAGGCGGCCATCATCGGTATCGCCGAGCTACCGGCCGAACGCAAGCAAACCCGCCGGCCGTCGTTCACCCTGGATCAGTACGCGCTGCTGGCCAAGATGGTCGTCGAGGACGCCGGTGTCGATGCCACGGTGATCAACGGGTTGCTGTGCCACGGCCTGGCGGAATCCGACATGTTCGCCCCGGCCACCCTGTCGGAATACCTTGGCCTGCCTGTCGATTTCGGGGAGCGGGTCGACCTGGGCGGCGCCACCTCCGCCGGGATGGTGTGGCGGGCCGCCGTCGCTGTCGAACTCGGGATTTGTGACGCGCTACTCGCAATCGTGCCCGGGTCCGCGGTGTTGCCGACCTCCGCGCGCCGACCATCGTCACCGCCCGGCTGGCATGGCGCGTCGAGCAACAAGTACGGGTCGCCGCAGGCCGAGTTCGAAATCCCCTACGGCAACGTCGGCCAGAACGCGCCGTACGCGCAGATCGCCCAGCGGTATGCAGCAGTTTTCGGTTACGACGCAACAGCTCTGGCGAAGATCGCGGTGGACCAGCGCACGAATGCGTGTGCACATCCGGGTGCGGTGTTCCACGGCACACCGATCACCGTCAACGACGTGCTGACCAGCCCGATGATCGCCGATCCGATCCACATGCTCGAGACGGTGATGCGGGTCCAGGGCGGTGCGGGTGTTCTGGTCGCCAACGCGGACGTGGCGCGCCGGGCGCGACATCGACCGGTGTGGGTCAAGGGATTCGGCGAGCACATTGCCTTCAAGACAGCGACATACGCCGAGGATTTGATGACTACGCCGATAGCGCGTGCCGCCGAGAAAGCCTTCGCGATGGCGGGGCTGACCCCATCCACTATCGATGTTGCGTCTCTCTACGACTGCTACACGATCACCGTGCTGATGACCCTGGAGAATGCGGGGTTCTGCGGCAAAGGCGAAGGCCTGAGCTGGGTCAACCAGCATGACCTCACCTTCGCCGGCGACTTCCCGCTCAACACCGCAGGCGGGCAGCTGTCGTTCGGGCAGGCGGGCATGGCCGGCGGCATGCATCACGTCGTCGACGCCGCGCGTCAGCTGATGTGCCGAGCGGGCCAGGCGCAGGTGACCGACTGCCACCGGGCGTTTGTCAGCGGCACCGGCGGCATCATGAGTGAGCAGGTCGCGCTGGTCCTGGGCGGTGACTGACCGTGACCGAGCCGCGACCGCTTCCCGAGGCCACGCCGGTCTCACAGCCGTTCTGGCAGGCGCTCACCGAGCACAGGATCCTGGTGCAGTACTCGCCTTCGCTGGGACGGTACGTCTTCTATCCGCGCATGCTGGCTCCGGGCACGCTGGCCGACGACCTGGAATGGCGTGAAATCGATGGCGCCGGTTCGGTTTACACCTTCACAGTGGCGCGGCGACCAACCGGCCCGCCGTGGGCGGATGCAGTTCCCCAGATCCTCGCGGTGGTCCAGTGGGACGCTGGTCCCCGGTTCAGCACCGAGCTGGTGGACGTGAATCCCTCCGACGTCCGGATCGGCATGCGGGTGAGCCCGGTGTTCTGCGACATTCCCGATGCCGAGGTCACCCTGTTGCGGTATCGGCCGGAGCCGACCGATGTTTGAGACCGTCCAACAGTTGCTACGGGCACGCACGCACGACGACACCCCCGCGGTCGCCCACGGCGAGAAGACTTGGACGTGGCGCGAGCACCTCGCCGAAGCGGCAGCCGAGGCATCGGTGCTGATCGGGCTGGCCAACACTACTCGCCCGCTCCACGTCGGCGCGTTACTGGGCAATTCGCCCGCCATGCTGCGGTCGATGGCCGCGGCTGCGTTGGGCGGTTACGTGTTGTGCGGCATCAACACCATCCGGCGCGGCGCCGGGCTGCTGGCCGACGTCCGGCGCGCGGACTGCCAGCTGCTGCTCGTCGATGCTGACCACGTGCCGCTACTCGACGGGGTGGATCTGGCCGACGTCACCGTGCTCGACGTGACTTCGCGCCGTTATCTCGACGCGGTCGCGGCTGCACCTCCGCTCGTGCCGCACTGCGAGGTCGGGCCGGCCGACACCTTGATGATGATCTTCACGTCGGGAACCTCGGGCGACCCGAAGGCGGTCCGGTTCGCGCACGTGGCGGCAATCCTTTGCGGCGCAAGCCTGATCGCCCAATTCGAGATCACCAGTAGCGATGTGTGCTACTTGTCCATGCCGTTGTTTCATTCCAATGGCGTGGCGGCCGGCTGGGCGGTGGCCATCGGAAGCGGCGCAACGATGGTTCCGGCCCGGTTCTCGCCGTCGCGATTCCTGGCCGACATCCGGCGCCACAACGTCACCTACATGAACTACGTCGGCAAGCCGCTCGCCTTGGTGCTGGCCACCCCGGAGAAGCCCGACGATGCCGACAACACGCTGCGGGTGGCGTTCGGCAACGAGGCGACCGATCGCGATATCGCCGAATTCACGCGACGATTCGGCTGCCGGGTGGTCGACAGCTTCGGATCGAGTGAGTTCGCGGTCATCGTCACTCGCGAGGACGGCACCCCGGCCGGGTCCATCGGCAGGGGATATCCGGGCGTCGCGGTGTACAACGCGGAAACTGTTACCGAATGCGCGCCAGCGGTTTTCGACGATCACGGCGCCCTGGTCAACTTCGACGAGGCCGTCGGCGAACTGGTGAACACCCAGGGCGGCGGCGCGTTCTCCGGCTACTACAACGATCCGACGGCCACGAAGGAGCGGATGCGCCACGGCATGTACTGGTCCGGCGATCTGGCCTACCGGGATGCCGACGGCTGGATCTATCTGGCCGGTCGTACCACGGATTGGCTGCGGGTGGATGGCGAGAACCTCGCAGCCGCACCGATCGAGCGAATCCTGCAGCGCCTGGCCCCGATCAATCAGGTCGCCGTTTACGGTGTGCCGGACGAACAGGTCGGCGACCAGGTCATGGCCGCCGTCGTTCTCGACGACGGCCAGTCTTTGACGCCAGATGAATTTGAGAAGTTCCTCGCCGCTCAACCTGACTTGTCAGCCAAGGCATGGCCGCGCTTCGTGCGGATCAACAAGGAGCTGCCCAAAACGGCGACCAACAAAATCCTCAAACGCGAACTGATCCAGGCAGGTGTCACCGCTGCCGGCGGTGTCTTGTGGGAGCGGGTGGGCCGCGGCACCGCCTACGTTGCCGCGTCCCCGACGCCCTAGCGAGTCGCGGTGATGTATTCGGAGTGCATGATCCGGTCGACTTGTAGGTCGACTTCGGGTGGGGTTCGGCCATAGTCGGCCTGCAATTCGGGATTGGTGCGGACCGGCTCCACCGCCCAGCCATGTGCGGCGAGCCAGTCAGCGGGTTTGGTTTTCGCCGCGTCGTCGTAGGTCAACGCGGAGAAATTCACGTCACCGGACAGGGTTAGACCGGGATAGGTCTCTTCCAGAGCCGCAAGGCTATCGTCGTCGAGGCACGAGCCCAGGGCACCTATCGCAAGCCGGCTGCCCGGGGCGGACAGGTCACTGATACGAGCGAATAGTATGTCCTGCGCGTCGCTGGTCAAGTAGGGCAGTATCCCTTCCACCGACCAGGCGGTGGGTCGTTGCGGATCGAACCCCGCCGCCCGCAACGGTATTGACCAATCGTCTCGCAGATCCGCAGCGACCTCATGGCGATGAGCAGCGGGCTCGGCTGCCCGCTCGGCCAGCACGCGTTCTTTGAACTTTAGGACTTTCGGCTGGTCGACCTCGAATACTGTTGTGCCACTTGGCCAGTTCAGCCGGTAGGCTCGAGAATCCAGGCCGGCCGCGACGATTACTGCCTGGCGGATACCCCGTTGTGCAGCGGATTTGAAAAATTCGTCGAAGAACCGTGTCTGCACCCCGTAAAGCCGCGGGAAGGCCGTCGCCGCCGCAGAGGTTCCCGGGTCGGCAAGCAGGCCAGTCAGATACGGGTCCGCCGAGGCGGTGATGAAATGCTTTGCGTAGTCGTCTCGTACCAGTGGCTGCGCGCTCATGGCATGTAGCGCACGCCATCCGGCTACCAGCAGCGCAGTGTAGCCCACGCTGCTGACGATGTCCCACTCGTCGTCATCGGAGCGAATCGTTACTGGCCCTCTACTTGTCGGAACACATACGACCCGACGGTGATCACGCGGTCCGCGGCGCCCTCGTCATACATGACGGTGCGCACCGCGACCGTGCCCTGTGCGCCGGCGAGTGGCTCGGCTTCGATGCGGAACGGACCGGTCTTGCCGCGCGCGACGAACATCACGTGCGACGACGCGCCCTGTAGCCGATCGGTGCCGGCGACCTCGGCGGCTCGCTGCAGTGCTGCGGTCTCCAGCAGAACGAATTGCGGTCCGATGTGTAGTGCTGCATCCGGTGACGCCACCTCCGCGGCCAATTCCGGTAGCGCCCAATCCCCGTCGGGGCGGCGATGCCCGCCGAACACCTGCCAGAGCGGCGGGAGGTCGGGGGAGTCGATCACCTCGATGGGTTCGACCGCCATCCGACCGAGTCCCTCGGGCGGCGTGCCGATGCTGATGCCCTGACCCTCAGTGAGGGCAAGTACCCGGCCCGGCCGATCCGCGTCGACGATGCGTGAGCGGCTATAGCCCATCTGGCGACCGCGCTTGATGACCTCGGTGTGCACCTCGAAACGGCGCACCTCTCGGCCTGGGTCGAGCACTTGGCACGAGTGGATGACGGGGTTCGGCACCGCCTCGAGATCGGACATGCCGCCGCCCTCCGGGGAGGCGATGCCGAGCACGGCCAGCAAAATGCCGCCGGTCGCGTTGCGCATGTCGTGGCGCAGCGTGACGGTGTCATCGGCGGGCCCCAAGTCCATTGCCGCATGACTGCGGCCGATGTAGCGGTAACTCAACAGCCCGCCCCAGCGTCGGCGGAGCTCGGCGGCGTAAGCGTCCGGCTCACCGGCAAGTTCACGTATGTCTCGCAGCGTCATGGTGCCCCTTTTAGCCGAAGGTAAGCGTGGATCGTCGTCTCGTCAGCAGTGGTGTGGGTGCGCACCAGGTCTGCCACGGCATTGACCACATACAGCCCGCGGCCCCGATCGCTGTCGCTGCCGTACGGTCGGCGCCCGGCGAGCGGATCGTCGAGACATCCGTCTTCGCGTGCTTCGCAGACCACGTGGCCATCATGCCGCCACAACGCGAGCCGGCACGTTCGGCCCACCTGCGTCAGGCTCGCGGTGGCCAGCTCGCTGGCGATCAACTGCAGATCTGCGGTTTGGTCCGCGGACAAGCCGAACCACTGCGCATAGGCGCCCGCGAAAGCCCGTGCGCCGGCGAGATCGCCGCGTTTCCGCGCCGTGTACCTGACGGCGGTCGCGTCGGTCGACAACGGTTGGTTGTAGCGGTCCAACATCGCTTCAGGTGCGTACGCCGCGTTGTTGCATTCGAACGCTGCGTTCTGCCAGAGCACCGGATGGGTGCGACGGGCGTCGGCGATGACTCCGGCATCAAGCAGGCAGACGTCATATGGGCAGATCACCGTGACGTCCCGGCCAGTGAATGCTCGGTTGAGCAGCGCCTCGTGCTGCACACAAGCCGGGTATTCGGCTTCAGTTCGGCCGGGCCAGATCGGTTCGCCGATCAAGCGCACCGGCTGATCTCGATGCTTGTCGACAAACCTGCTCAGCACCCCGCCCAGGATCCGACCGGGGTTGCGACCGACCTCGGTCATGTCGGTCATCACCACGTTGGCGGTCAATCGGCCCAACGCCTCGGCCAGCACCGCCAGATTGGGTCCGGGTACCGCGACCAGTACCGCTTGGCCCGCCGCCACGGCCTCAGAGATATACGGCACCAGGCGATCGAGGTACTCCAGCTCTGTGCGGTAGAGAAGAGCGCCGTGACCACTCTGTGCGTACGTCACGCCATCCGCTCCACGAACACCGGGCCCGGCCCCATCGCCTGCCGCCTCCAAAGCACGCTACGCTCGGCCGCCGCAGATGCGACAATAGCCCGCCAATCACAGCTCAAGCAGTACGGTCACCGGGCCGTCATTGATCAATTCGACCTGCATGTGGGCGCCGAACGTGCCGGTTTCCACGTCGGCGCCGAGCTGCTGCAACTCTTGCACGAACGCCGCTACCAGCGGCTCGGCGATGGCCCCCGGTGCAGCGGAATTCCATGACGGTCGTCGCCCCTTGGCGGTGTCGGCGTACAACGTGAACTGGCTGACCACCATGATCGGCGCTTTGATGTCGGCTGCGGACAGATCGTCGTCGAGAATCCTTAGCTGCCAGAGCTTTTCAGCGAGCCGCTGGGCTTTACCGACATCGTCGTCATGGGTAACGCCGACGAACGCCAGCAGCCCCTGACTGCCGGGCCGGATCGATCCCACGACTTGCTGCTCGACAGACACCGTCGCCGATGAGACCCGTTGCACCAGAACCCGCATGGGCCCGATGCTGCCATGCGCCCCGAGTAGGGTCGTGTTGTGTCTGTACTGGTCGCATTCTCCGTCACACCGCTGGGCGTGGGCGAAAGCGTCGGTGAGATCGTGGCCGAAGCGGTGCGGGTGGTCCGCGATTCCGGGTTGCCGAACATGACCGATGCGATGTTTACGGTCGTTGAAGGCGATAGCTGGGACGAGGTGATGGCGGTCGTGCAGCGCGCCGTCGAGGCCGTCAAAGCTCGCTCGCCCCGGGTTAGCGTGGTGATCAAGGCGGACTGGCGCTCTGGCGTCATTGACGCGATGAGCCGCAAAACCGAATCCGTCGAGCGTTTTTTGGGCAGTCCGGAGGCTTAGCCGGCGATCGCTGCGCGAAATGCTTCTTCGGCGGCGTCGCCGTGCACCGCGAACACCACGCGCTCAAGTGAGCGCGGCTGATGTTGGCGCACTGCGTCGACCATCAGCCGGGCCGCCTCGTCCAACGGGAAGCCACCCACTCCAGTACCGAAGGCAACCAAAGCTAGTGAACGACAACCTAATTCGTCGCCCACGTGCAACGTGGAGCGGGTGGCCCGGGCAATGATGTCGGCCGACGTCGGCCTGCCAAGCTCCATCGTCGCGGCGTGGATCACGTAGCCTGCCGGCATCTCGCCGGCTGTGGTCTCGACCGCTTCGCCGAGGCCGATGGGCGCCTTCTCGTTCGATTCGCGCTGCACCGCCGGGCCGCCCGCCCGGGAGATGGCCGCGGCCACCCCACCGCCATGCCGAAGCTCGGTATTGGCCGCGTTGGTTATCGCATCAACCTCGAGCTTGGTCACGTCAGCCTGAAGAACCTCTAACTCGATCATCGATCCATTCTCCCGCACGCTTTAGTGTCATAGCGGTGAGCGCACGCGCGGGCATCGTCGTCACCGGAACCGAGGTATTGACCGGTCGGATCGCCGACCGCAATGGTCCATGGATCGCGGACCGGCTACTCGAGTTGGGCGTCGAACTCGCTCACATCACCATCTGCGGCGACCGCGCAGCGGACATCGAGGCGCAGCTGCGCTTCCTGGCCGACGAGGGCGTGGACCTGATCGTTACCAGCGGCGGCCTCGGGCCAACCGCCGACGATATGACCGTCGCGACCGTTGCGCGGTTCTGCGGACGCGAACTGGTGCTGGACGACGAGCTGGAGGCCAAGATCGCGGCGATCTTGAAAAACTTCATGGCGCGCCTCGGGGCCGGGGATTTCGAGGCGGTGCGCGCCGCCAACCGCAAGCAGGCCTTGGTCCCGGCCGGGGCCCTGGTGATGGACCCGGTCGGGACCGCGCCCGGTGTCGTCGTTCCCGGCAAGCCGACCGTCGTGGTGCTTCCCGGTCCGCCGCGCGAACTGCAGCCGATGTGGCGCACGGCCGTGCAGCTGCCCGCCTTCCAGGAAGCCATCGCCGCCCGGACGATCTACCGTCAGGACACCGTGCGGATGTTCGGGTTGCCGGAGTCGGGCCTGGCCGAGACCCTGCGCGAGGCCGAGCAGCGCGTGCCGGGTTTCGCCGACCTGGAGATCACCACCTGCCTGCGGCGCGGGGAGATCGAGATGGTGACCCGCTACGAGCCTGCTGCCGCCGACGGGTACAGCCGATTGGTCGAATTGCTCCGCGACCGCCACGGGCAGCACCTCTTTTCCCAGGACGGCTCCCAGGTGGACGATCTGGTGGCGCGGCTACTGACCGGGCGCCGGATCGCGACGGCGGAGTCCTGCACTGGCGGACTGCTGGCGGCCCGGCTCACCGACCGGGCAGGTTCGTCGGCCTATGTCGCCGGCGGGCTGGTTGCCTACGCCAACGACGCGAAAACCGAGTTGCTCGGCGTGGATGCGACGCTGATCCAAGCGCACGGCGCGGTGTCCGAGCCGGTCGCCGAGGCGATGGCCGCGGGTGCATTGCAGCGTTTCGGGGCCGATACCGCAGTGGCGATCACCGGAATCGCCGGTCCGGAGGGAGGAACCGAGGACAAGCCGGTCGGCACGGTGTGCTTCACCGTGGCGCTGGCCGACAGTGAGTCGTCGACCCGAACACTTCGTCTGCCCGGCAACCGCGCCGACATCCGGGAGCGGTCGACGACCGTGGCGATGCACCTGTTGCGCCTGGCGCTCAGCGAACAGGGGATAGCGCTGCCATTACCGTGACCGGCTGTCGCGGCCATTGGTGTTGGCGTGGCGGTATTGGCCGCAGCTAGCAGCGGGTTATCTCTATCGGCCACGGTCGTCGCCAGCGAACGCGACGACGCTGGTTTGCTCGGTGCCGAATCGGATTCCGGTGGCGTCCTTGCCGATCGCCGTCAAGAGGGCGACGACGATGAGTACCGGCACAATCGTCGCGGCCAATGCGAAGGGATAGCCATGGGTAGCGGCCAGTCGTTCTTGAATGGGTAAGTTGAACGCCGCCAGCAGATTTCCCAGCTGGTAGGTGACCCCCGGGTAGAAGCCCCGAATGGCATCCGGCGACATCTCCGTCAGATGTGCCGGAATGACACCCCACGCGCCCTGTACGACGAGTTGCATCAAAAATGAGCCAAGGCACAGCATCGCCGCGGTGTGCGAGTAAGCGAACAGCGGCACGATCGGTAGCCCCAACACCGCGCAGAACACGATGGTGTGTCGGCGGCCAAATCTTTGGGACAGCGTGCCGAAGAGCAGCCCGCCGATAATGGCGCCGACGTTGTAGGTCACCACGATCCACTTGGCGGTCGCGTGGGACAGCTCGGCGCCACCGTTGTGGGTTGCCGACAAGAAGGTCGGGTACACATCCTGAGTGCCGTGGCTCATCCAGTTGAACGCGGCCATCAACAGCACCAGATAGATGAACCGACGGACGATGGCGGCGTCGCGCAGCACATCGCGGATTCTGGTCTGAGTCAGCCGCATTCGGTGCTGCTCGGTCTCCCATACCTCGGATTCCTTCACCCGGTATCGGATGATCAGAGTGACTAGCGCCGGGATGATGCTCAGCCCGAACAGCCAGCGCCATGACAACCCGAACTGGTCCATCACCAACAGCGACGCCAAAGTTGCGAGCAGATAGCCGAATGCGTAGCCCTCTTGCAGCAGGCCGGAGAAGAAGCCGCGGCGTTCGGGCGGAATCTTCTCCATAGCGAGCGCGGCGCCCAGACCCCACTCACCACCCATCCCGACGCCGTAAAGCAGCCGCAGGATGACCAGCACAGTGAAATTCGGTGCGAACGCACACAGGAAGCCGACTATCGAATAGAACGCCACGTCCACCATCAGCGGCAACCGCCGGCCCACCCGGTCGGCCCACAGCCCGAAAAGCAATGCGCCCAGCGGTCGCATCAGCAGGGTGGCGGTTGTCAGGAACGCGACTTCGGTTCTGGTGTGGTGGAAAGTCTTTGCGATATCGGCATAGACCAACACGACGAGGAAGTAATCGAAGGCGTCCATTGTCCAACCCAGCAGCGCCGCAACGAACGAGTTGCGCTGATCGTTGGTGAGCGGCAGTTTTCCGGGCACCCGCACCATGTATCACACAGCGGGCCACGGCGTGAGCTGCTCGGGAAATCAGCTCTGCTCGATGGTGTCTCAAAGCTCGACCGTGGGGTGCAGAATCTCCTCGCGGCCCAGCCCAGCAAGATGGCTCTCACCGGGCAGGCGCGCAACGACGTGCTGCCGGTAAGCGGACGCGACGATGTGGTCGCGGTCGCCGAACTCCGCGAACTCAGCTGACGGTCATCGCCCACCGCGATGTTGCCTTCCAGCTTGGGACGAGCAATAGGGATAACGATTACCGCAGGGTTACCCGGGGCGCACCAAGCAGCGGTAGGGTTTCGCTCGACAGCGCGGCGCTCGCCGATGCCTCTGTGGACCTTTGGAGTGACGCATGCAGATCATCGATGCCGACGGACACGTCGCCGAGAATCCATCACTCGCGATCGAGGCCATGAAGCGCTGGCCGCACCGCGTCACGGCCAGCGCCGACGGTAAGCCCAGGTTGGTCATCGAGGGCCGCAACTATCCCGAAGACAGCGGCCCGGGCGCCGGCTGCCCGCCCGAGCACGGGATCAGCAAGGCGTCGGACATCAACTGCCGGTCGGTCGAAGGCGTGCTCGGCGATGCCGATCGCGACCACATCAACACCATGGTGCTGTATCCCAGCCTGGGACTTTGCGCGCCCAGCCTGGAGGATCCGGAGTTCGCCGCCGGGTTCGCGCGCCTCTACAACCAGTGGATCGCGGATTTCTGCGCCCCGGCGGGCGGCCGGTTGCGCGGCGTCGCGGTGACCCCGATCGAACATGGGCAGGTGGCGATCGACGTCATGCGGGAAGCCGAAGATCTCGGACTGGTGGCCACCCTCGTCCCGCCAGCTCTCAAGACGCGCAACCTCGACCACCCGGACCTCGATCCGTTTTATGCCGCGGCAGTCGAACTCGACATGCCGCTCGGCATTCACGGTGCGCCGGGCATCCATCTGCCGAAGATCGGTGTCGACCGCTTCACCAACTACATCCAGGTGCACTGCATCAGCTTTCCGTTCGATCAGATGACGGCGATGACGGCGATGGTCTCGGGCGGTGTTTTCGATCGGCATCCCGGATTGCGGGTGGCTTTCCTCGAGGCGGGTGTCGGCTGGGTGCCGTTCTTCATCGACCGCCTGCACGAGCATTTCGAAAAGCGCGGCGATTGGATCGAGCGTGGCTGGAAACGCGATCCGCAGGAGTATGTGCAAGCCGGCAACATCTTCGTGACCTGCGAGCCGGAGGAGCCGATCTTGCCAGGCGTCATCGACGTGCTCGGCGACGAGTTCATCATGTTCGCCAGCGACTATCCGCACTGGGACGGCGGGTGGCCCGAGAGCACCAAGCACCTGCGCACGCGCCCGGACATCAGCGAAGATGCTCGTACGAAAATCGCCAGTTTGAATGCGCAGCGCTTCTACGGACTCAACTGAGGCCGACTAGCCAAGCGGTCAGCGCGCCTGCCATTTCGGAGGTCGTTTTTCGGCGAAGGCGCGCGGGCCTTCCTTAGCGTCCTCGGTCGCGAAAATGCGGTCACTGTGCCGGGTTTCGTTGGCGTACGCAGATTGCAGATCAAGCGCCAGGCCCTCGACAGCCGATTGCTTCGTCGCCGACACGGCAAGCGGCGCGTTGGCCGCGATGCGCTCGGCGTACTCATAGGCGTTGTCCATCAAATTGTCCGCCGGCACCACGCGGTTGATCAGCCCCATGGCGAACGCGCGGTCGGCGTCCACCATGTCCGCGGTCAACAGCAACTCCATCGCAAACGCGTAGGGCATCTGGCGAGGCAGCCGCACAGTGCTGCCGCCGCCCGCAAACAATCCGCGCTTCGGCTCCATCACCGCGAACCGCGCCTCGGGCACTGCGACGCGAATATCGGTGGAGGTCAACATCTCGAATCCGCCCGCGACGCACACACCGTTGACAGCGGCGACGATCGGCTTGTAGATCGGAAACTGGTGCAGGACAGCGTGAATAGCGTCGGTTTTGTTCCATCCGGGGGGCTGCGGTAAGTCGCCCGTCAACTCGGGAATGAACTTCTTCAGATCGGCTCCGGTGCAAAAATCGCGACCAACACCGGTGATCACGGCAACCCACGCATTGGCGTCGTCGCGAAAGGCGGCCCACGCGTGGGCAAGGTCGCGGAAATGCGCCATGTCGAGCGAGTTACGCGTCTCGGGCCTGTTGATCGTGATCGTCACGATGCGACCGTCCCGCACGTAGTCGATGCTCACCGCGTCCTTCGAGATTCGCAGTTGCTATCTTTGCAATAATAGTAAATCACTGCGGCTGACTTGTGGCCAGCACCTGGTACGGGCTCCGCTAGCACTCTCATAGCCCGGGACTGCCAGATAAATGTGCGGGCACTATCCTTGTGTGGATCGACTCCTTTGCCGATACTCTCTTTCGTGCAGCTGTCGGAACGGAAGTTGGTGACGGGCCGTCGACCTGAGCTGAAAACCATCGAAGAATTGAGGGGCCATGGCCGAATTCGATCCACATGAAGGTGAAGCGCAAACCATTGTGAATCTCGCTGAGGCGGCGATGCACATGTACCGGGCTGCCATCGATTCCCTGCCTTTTCCTGAGGACAAGAAGTTCCAGAAACGTGCCGAGGTAGTTCTGACGGGCATGCGGAAATTGCGCGCGGCGCTGACGGAGGCGGCAAGCCACAGCCGACCGAGCCCCACGGTCATGATGGCGCTGAGCGATGTCCGCCGGCGCTACGACGATCTGATGGAGCGTGCCGCGGACGCTCCCGGAGCGACGCTCGGTCAACAGCTCTACCACGCACGCATCCACGCCAAGTTGACGGCGCAGGAGGCGGCCAACGGTGTAGGACTTCCACCCGGTCTGCCGGACGAGCTCGAAGCCGGGGGGACTCCGACCGACAAGGAGACGCCGCTGGTGCAGCAGCTGATTGCGGCGATCCGCGCGGTCGCAGGGCTGGAGGGCCTGGACCACCCGCTGCCACCCGTCGAGGATCATGTCAACGGCTGGGACGACGCGCTGGCCGTGAACGGCGTCGGCGAAGAGGCCGACGCGGCGGCTCAGTAGCTCACCGAATGGGGAGCCCCGTCAACGCCCTCGCGATGACAAGTCGCTGAATCTCGCTGGTGCCTTCAAAGATGGTGAAAACCTTGGCATCGCGGTGCATCCGCTCGACCGGATAATCGCGGGTGTAGCCGTTACCGCCGAGGATTTGGATCGCTTCATCGGTGACGTACACCGCGGTCTCACTGGCGAACAACTTGGCCATCGAGCCCTCAGCTGAGGTGAACGGTTTGTCGTTTCGTTGCATCCAGCTGGCCCGCCAGACCAGCATCCGTGACGCGTCGACGCGACTTTTCATATCGGCCAATTTGAACGCGATGGCCTGGAATTCGGCGATTTTGCGACCGAACTGTTCGCGCTGGCGAGAGTATTCCAGCGCGTACTCGTAGGCAGCGCGTGCGATTCCCAACGCCATCGCACCCACCACTGGACGGGTGCGTTCGAACGTCATCATCGCCGCCTGACTAGATGTGCGATGTCCTTCCCGGATTTTGGCGATCCGGCGCTCGAAACGCTCTCTGCCGCCAAGGATCAGCCCACCCGGGATGCGGACATCGTCGAGGACCACCTCGGCGGTGTGCGACGCCCGAATCCCGTGCTTTTTGAATTTCTGCCCCTGATAAAGGCCCTTCGTGTCAGGAGGCACGATGAACGTCGCCTGGCCCCGAGTGCCCAACTCAGGCTCCACCGATGCGACCACCACATGGATATTGGCGATTCCACCGTTGGTCGCCCACGTCTTGGTGCCGTTGAGCACCCATTCGTCGGCGGCTTCGTCATACTTCGCCCTGGTGCGGACGGCTCCGACGTCAGAGCCGGCACCGGGTTCGGAGGAACAGAATGCGGCCAGTTTGGGATCGCCCGGGGTGCCAAACATCTGCGGCAGCCACTCGCCGATTTGCTGCGGAGTCCCGTTGGCGGCCAGTGCGGCCGCCGCAAGCCCGGTCGCCATGATCGACAACGCGATTCCGGCATCACCCCAGAACATTTCCTCGAAGACCGTCGGCATGCCCAGACCGGTGGCTTCGCCTGCCATCTGGGCAAACAGGTCGGGGGTATACAGTCCGACCTTGGCGGCCTCTTGGATGATCGGCCACGGGGTTTCCTCCCGCTCGTCCCACTCGGCGGCGGCCGGCCTGATCACCGTCTCGGCGAATTCGTGTACCCAATCACGGACGTGGACCACTTCCTCCGACAGGTCCATCGAAAAGCCGGCGTCCATCAGCGCTCCTATCAGCGGTCTCGGCGGCGCAGTGGTGCCGCGACGTCGTGAAGCGCGGCGCTCGGTGGATTCCCCAGGCCCCGCGGTCAGTGCTCTGTGTTGCCCCTACCCGTTCGGGCAGCCAACACATACAGTAAACGCTTGTATACTGAGTGAACAAACCGGCAGCTCAGCCCGCAGCCCAGGTAGGGGTTTGGGTTCGTCGGCACGTCGATAGGCAGCGATAGACCGTTTTGACACTCGTGCACTCCGAACTCGTAAAGGGGCCGTATGCAGCGCAGTGATATCCGGGCAGTCGGGGATCTGGCGGGGGAGGCATCGTCGATGGTGACCGCTTTGGTGCGGGGGATGCACGCGGGGATCGCCGGACGGGTCTTCAGATCCATCGGACCGCCGGCAATGTCGACCAGGATGATCCATGACGGGCTGACGCGCGCGATCTACGGCGGTGTGGACCGAGGGATTCGCAGCGCGACCCAGGCCGCCGGCGCGGTGGCCGCTGAACTCTGGGGTGACGATGGCGACCAAGCTCTCGAATCGCGCGCGATGTCGGCCGCGGTGATCGCCGCCGTCAATGGCTTATACGGGGATGAGTTGACCGAGCGCGACAACCCGCTCGCGGGTGCGATGGCCATCCGACGCCGCGGCGAAGTGGTCCCGCCGACGGCGGACTCCCTTGCAGCAGCGTTTCCGTCAGCCACCTCGCGGATCGTGGTGTTTCTGCACGGCTGGTGTCTTACCGAGCGGTCATGGTCTTGGCGGCCACGCGAGGACGAGGACATCCGCAGCTACGGCGAACGGCTGCGCGACGACCTGGGATTCACCCCGGTTCAGCTGCGGTACAACACCGGGCTGCACGTGTCGGTCAACGGCCGCGCACTCGCCGAAATGCTGGACCGGTTGCACGCCCACTGGCCGGTCCCCATCTCCGAGCTGGTGTTGGTGGGCCATTCGATGGGCGGACTGGTGGCGCGCAGCGCTTGCCACTACGGCGCCCTGCAGCAGCAGCGGTGGAGCGAAGCGGTCAGTCATGTCGTATGCCTCGGCTCACCACATCTGGGGGCCGATCTGGAAAAGGGCGTAAGCGTCGCGTCGTGGGCGTTGGCCCGGTTGCCCGAGACCCGTTCCATTGCAACCTTTTTGAACGCTCGCAGCGACGGAGTCAAGGATCTGCGCTTCGGCGCCTGCCTCGATGAGGACTGGTGCGACGCCGACCCGGACGAGTTCCTGCGCGATCGTTGCCACGAGGCGCCGTTCCTGCCGCATGCGACGTACCATTTCGTGGCGGCAACCGTCACGCCATCGCTACTCGGGATCATCGCCGGCGATCACCTGGTCCGGTCGCGAAGCGCGGCGGGCCGCGGTAGGTCGCGGCGCATTCCCTTTGACGCTGAACACGGACTGACGCTGACCGGTTTGAATCACTTAGACCTGCTGAACCATCCGCTGGTCTATGAGAAGCTGCGTGACTGGCTGGAGCAGTCCCCGGCCAGAGCTGCCGGCTGGCGGTGATGGCGCTCCAAGCTGCGCTGCCGCCTAGGCCATCACGGCTTGGGCGGTGGCGGTCCGCCGCCTAGCAGCGAGCCGAGGATCTCCAAGGGGATACCTGCCTCCGCCGGCGTTTTGCCCGGGTCGGGGACTGCCGCGTCGTTCTTCTGCCACGGCTGACAGCCGTCCGTCTTGAACGCCTTGTCAGTCGGGTCGATCCGCACCACTTGCGGCTTTTTGCTCAACGCATTGTCGACAAGCTGTTTGCCGTCGTCACCGGAGCCGACCCGTTTCCAATAGCAGGTGCCTTTGCCGAGCGGCCCCGCGGAGGTGTAGGTGCCGGGCACAATGTCCGTACCCACGGCGTAGGTGCCGTCGTGGTCGATGGTCGTCTTGGGCCCAGGCGGCTGCGGCCCGGGCGGCGGCCCAGGGGCCGGTCCAGGTAGTGGCCCATGCGGATCGGCACTGGCAAGGCCGGCGGCCGCACCCCAGCTCAGCGCAACGAGCGCCGCGGCGGCGACAACAGTTGACTTCGACCTCACGAGTAGCAGCATACGGGGTTTGCGCGGCAGGCGCCCGAGTCTGAATGCGCTATTAGGCGGTTTTGGTAAGCAGCGCCAACAGCAACCGACGACGCGCAGAGTTGGCATCGGCGAAGTGGTGCAGCGCCTCGTGCACCGAGCCGAAGACGGGGAAGCTGGATTCCTCGTGGGTGACCAGCAGCGCCGTGTTCACCGCTTCGCTGGGGATCACCGACCACTCCAGCCCGGCGGCGGTGCATACTGCATCGACCCGGTAGAGAAGTCGAACAGCCTGTGCTGCAAAGCAATCCAGACCCGATAGGTCGAGGACGAAAGGCTTGTCCGGCAGGATGAAGCGCTTGGAGTACTCGCTGACCTGGTCGACGTTCGTCGAGTCGACTGCGCCAGTGATCGTTACGACGGTTCCCAGGCTGCGGCACTGGGCTCGCACCGCAGCACCGTTGCAGTCAAAGGGGAGATGGGCGTGACGGGGGGACACGTACGAACCTGCGGTGTCAGTCGAATCGGTCATGACTTGCCCCCAGTTCTCAAACGCTGTTGCTGCCATAATGGGCTGAAGGATGACCTCAACCTGTTTGAGACGCTAATTGGCTACTCTAAGGTCACTGGGTGCAGCATTTAATACTTTGCTAAGAAACAATTTTCAGCTACTGGCCAGTACGCTTTGATGACTTGCCGACAGCCCGTTCGCCCGGTCATCGCCTACGTCAGCCGTTTGACCGACCCGGCATAGCTGAGGGCGTGCTGGTACGTCTCGAGGTTGTCGCGGGAAATCTTCGCGTGCACAGGACGTTCCAGAAGGAACCGGAGCACGGGGTTGAAGGCGTGATAGGTCTCATGGAAGGTCAGTACGGTGCTGCCGTCGGGTTGTTCCTCGAGTTCGTGGTACCCCTCGGCGCGCGACCACAGTGGCTTGCCGATCGCCACATAGCGCGAGAGCTTGTTGATTTTCGCCTCGGTAACCGTCTCCCACGAACGACCCTTGCCGCCCGACAGCAGGTACTTAGGCACAGGAAAGACACAGGTCCGGACCAAACCCTCGCCGGCTTCGTCGCCTTCGTTGAGGATCTCCATGCTGCCGGTCGGCCACTCAAGCACCCGAGGTCTGGGTGCATTCGGCGGCACCGGTGGATGCAGCACCCGCCATACCTTTTTCGGGGGTGCGTCGACGTGAAACCGCACGGTGTAGGACTGCATCAGCTTTCTCCAACAGGCTGTTCCCAAGTATTCCAGTAAGTGATGGTCTCCGCGGGCGGCCGTGCGGCCGGCCGGAAGTCGGTGCCAATCGTGTAGGCCACCGGGAACAGCGCGGCCTGTGTGACGGTGTCCGGAATTCCGAGCAGTTCGGCCACCTCCTGCTCCTTGGCCAAATGCATTGTCGTCCAGACTGATCCGAGACCGCGGGAGCGAAGGGCAAGTAGGAAACTCCAACCCGCCGGGATGATCGACGCCCAAGCCGACGCAGCGGCCAGCAGATTGGAGTTGTCGATGGGGTTGGCCAGGCACGGGATGACATGCACCGGAACTTGGCCCAGCGTCTCGCTCAACGTCACCGCGCTCCGATATACCCGCCGGGTCTGCGGATCGGGCTCGCTCGCCGCGGCCTGCGCCAGATACTCAGCGCCGATGCTGCGGTAGATCTCCGCGATCGCGGCGCGCTTGTCCGCATCGGTGATCACCAGCCAGCGCCAATCCTGCGCGTTGCTCGCGGTGGGCGCTTGCATCGCCAGTTGTATGCACTCGAGGATCACGTCCCGACCCACCGGCCGGGTCAGGTCGAGGCGTTTGCGCACCGACCGCGTGGTGCTCAGCAGTTCGTCGACGGTGGCCTTGTCCATCAGAGGTCGATCGCGCAGGACTGATCGACGCCGAGCACCGTCAACGAACGCCCCAGGCCGAGGAACACCGCCAAGCACAGCGTCAGATCGAGGACTTCCGGGTCGGTGAACAATTCGCGCAGCCGGTCGACGAACGCGTCGTCAATCGATTCATGGTCGGTTGCGAAACGTTCGGCGTACTCGATGGCAAGACGCTGGCGCGGCGTAAAGCCGGGGTAGCTGGCGTAGGCGGCGACGTTCTCATAAAGCTCCGGCGCGACCCCCGCCTCAAGCACCGATGGCGCGCGAAAGTCCGAGCACGCGACACAGTCGTTGATCTCCGCGATGCGCATCCTGGCCAGTTCACGCTCTTCCGGTGGCAGGATGCTCTGCTGGTAGGCCCCGCGAATCATCCGTTCAACCATGTCGCCCAGCGGCGGCCGCAGGGTCCAAATCATCGCGGCCTCACCACCGGGGCCATCCGGCACATCGAGCCTGGCCATGGCTGCGAGCAAACCAGATGTTTGGTTGAACTGTCTAGATCAGGGAGCCGTGGACAGTAGGGGGCGTCCGGATTACCGTCCGGTAAGCGGAACTGTTGCTCGGTGCGGCACGGCGTGTGGGAGGTCTCGGCATGCTTTTCATGCACGAGGTGCACAAGGTGCGGGGACGCGCCGAGGACGAATTCGAAGCCGCATTTCGACACGGCTGGATGCCCACGCTTGGTAACGGAGACGAAGCCCGGCTGCTCTGGTACGCCAACCACGCGCACGGCAGCGGGCCCGCCTACACCGTGGTCACCGTGACCGCCGTTCGCGACGGAGCGGCATGGGAGCGTCTGGCACGGCGGATTCAGACCGGCGATCTGCGGCAGTGGATGCGCCACCTCGACACGCTTCGCCACGACGTCGAGGCCAAATTGCTGATGGCGCTTCCGTGGTCGCCGCTGCAGCATATGCCGTTCGGCGAGGTACCCACCGATGGGCAGGAACACGAACTGACCCTCTACATGGAGGACACCATGTGGCCGTATGAGGACAAGTTCACCGAATACATCGACCGCTGCGGCGAGGTGTACGCCAAGAGCCTCGATCGGCCGGCTGCGATGTTGGCCATCCAGGCCGCGTTCCAGCCTGCCCTGGGCAGCCACCTGCGCCGTGAGGTCGTGCTGATGCAGCGCATCCACCAACCGGAAGCGCTGCTCAACCTTCTGCGGACCGAGATTCCGTCGGACTACCGCGCTCCCGGAACCTGGATGTACGACGCTTTGGACCTGCGCGATCAATGGACTAGCCGGCTGCTCCGGACCGCCTCGTGGTCACCGCTGTATTGAGCCGCTGATGAACATCGGCACGATAATCGACGCCGTCGCCACCGACGACCCGAACCGCGTCGCGCTTATCATCGGCGACCGCGCAATCGGCTACGGCCAGCTGGCGACGGCCATCGAA
>NZ_DASPSP010000185.1:0-4300 GCF_035623875.1 Mycobacterium sp.
CGCTGGTGCGCGGCCGCGACTACGTGATCCCGCAAGACGTCGTCGAGATCATTCCCGACGTGTTGCGGCACCGGCTGGTGCTCACCTATGACGCGCTCGCCGACGAAATCACACCGGAGATCGTCATCAACCGGGTCCTGCAGACTGTCGGCATGCCGCAGGTGAATGCCGTTCCGCAACAGGGCCATTCGGTACCTCCGGTGATGCAGGCCGCGGGCGCGGCTAGCGGTCGGTGACCGATTCCGAAGCGCCGGCGGTGGTCCATCCGCCGTCGATGCAGCGCGGGCAGATCGATGACCCCAAGCTGTCGGCGGCGCTGCGGACACTCGAGCTCACGGTCAAACGCAAGCTCGACGGTGTCCTGCACGGCGACCACCTCGGCCTGATCCCTGGTCCGGGTTCGGAGCCAGGGGAGTCGCGCGAGTATCAGCCCGGCGACGACGTCCGCCGGATGGACTGGGCGGTCACCGCGCGCACCAACCACCCCCATGTCCGGCAGATGATCGCCGACCGCGAATTGGAGACCTGGCTGGTGGTCGATATGTCGGCCAGCCTGGACTTCGGCACAACAGTCTGCGAGAAACGTGACCTCGCGGTGGCCGCCGCGGCGGCCATCACATTTCTCAACAGCGGCGGAGGAAACCGGCTGGGCGCGCTGATCGCCAACGGCGCAACGATGACTCGGGTACCGGCACGCTCCGGACGTCAGCACGAGCAGACGCTGTTGCGCACCATCGCCACCATGCCCAAAGCGCCGGTAGGGGTGCGCGGAGATTTGGCGGTGGCGATCGACGCGTTGCGCCGTCCCGAACGCCGCCGCGGGATGGCGGTGATCATCAGCGACTTCCTCGGCCCGATCAACTGGATGCGTCCGTTGCGAGCGATCGCTGCGCGCCATGAGGTGCTCGGCATCGAGGTGCTCGATCCCCGCGATGTCGAGTTGCCCGACGTCGGCGACGTCATCTTGCAGGACGCCGAATCGGGTGTCACCCGCGAGTTCACCATCGACGCGCAGCTGCGTGACGACTTCGCCAAGGCTGCCGCCGCCCATCGCGCCGACGTGGCGCACACGATCCGCGGCTGCGGAGCGCCGCTGTTGTCGCTGCGCACCGACCGAGACTGGATCGCCGACATCGTCCGTTTCGTCGAATCCCGCCGGCGCGGGGCACTGGCGGGGCGCCGGTGACGCCAGCGGGCACACACACCAACACGGGTCTTCTATGACACTGCCGTTCCTCGGGCCGATGACGCTGTCCGGCTTCGCCCACGCATGGTTTTTTCTGTTCCTGCTGGCCGTTCTGGGGCTGGTGGCGCTGTACGTCATCATGCAGGTGGCCCGGCAGCGCCGGATGCTGCGCTTCGCCAACATGGAGCTGCTGGAAAGCGTCGCGCCCAAGCAGCCCACCCGGTGGCGTCATCTGCCGGCCATCCTGCTGGTGTCGGCGCTGCTGCTGCTGACGATCGCGATGGCCGGGCCCACCCACGATGTGCGAATCCCGCGCAACCGTGCGGTCGTCATGCTGGTGATCGACGTCTCGCAGTCCATGCGGGCTACCGACGTCGAGCCCAACCGGATGGCTGCGGCCGAGGTGGCCGCCAAGGAATTCGCCGGTGAGCTCACCCCCGGCATCAACCTCGGGTTGATCGCCTATGCCGGGACGGCGACGGTTCTGGTGCAACCGACGACCAACCGGGAGGCGACCAAAGGCGCGCTGGAGAAGTTGCAATTCGCCGACCGCACCGCCACCGGGGAGGGCATCTTCACCGCGCTGCAGGCCATCGCCACCGTGGGCGCGGTGATCGGCGGCGGCGACACGCCGCCACCGGCGCGCATCGTGTTGTTCTCCGACGGCAAGGAGACGATGCCGACCAACCCAGACAACCCCAAGGGGGCCTTCACCGCCGCGCGCACCGCCAAAGACCAAGGCGTGCCGATTTCGACGATCTCGTTCGGCACCCCGTATGGCTTCGTGGAGATCAACGGCCAACGCCAGCCGGTCCCCGTCGACGACAGCACGATGAAAAAAGTCGCCGAGCTGTCCGGCGGCAACCATTACGACGCCTCTAACTTGCAGGAGCTCAAGCAGGTCTACGCGTCGCTGCAGCAGCAGATCGGTTACGAGACCATCCGCGGTGACGCCAGCGTCGGGTGGCTGCGGCTGGGCTCCCTGATACTGGCGCTGGCCGGGCTGGCGGCCCTGCTGATCAACCGGCGGCTGCCGACCTAATCCGCGCCACGCGGCCGGTCGAGGCGATTTCGGCGTTGCTGCGGTGAGGCGTTAGGTTGTCGGGGTGACTGACGTAGCCACTGAAAAGGCCACCGAAACCCCGACCGACACCGCAGGACAATCCGACGCCGTCAAACCCGCGTTCGTATCCCGGTCAGTGCTGGTCACCGGAGGTAACCGGGGGATCGGGCTGGCAGTGGCGCGTCGGCTGGCCGCCGACGGACACAAGGTGGCGGTGACCCACCGGTCATCGGGCGCCCCCGAGGGGCTGTTCGGTGTCGAGTGCGACGTCACCGACTACGACGCGGTCGACGCCGCGTTCAAGGCCGTTGAAGAGCACCAGGGCCCGGTCGAGGTGCTGGTTGCCAACGCCGGCATCACCTCCGACATGCTGATCATGCGAATGAGCGAGGAACAGTTCGAGAAGGTCATCGACGCCAACCTGACTGGCGTCTTCCGGGTGGCCAAGCGGGCGTCGCGCAACATGCTCAAGAAGCGGTTCGGCCGCTTGATCTTCATGGGTTCGGTGGTGGGGCTGACCGGCCTGCCGGGTCAGGCGAATTATGCCGCGTCCAAGGCCGGGCTGGTCGGGCTGGCCCGGTCGCTGACCCGCGAGCTGGGGTCGCGCTCGATCACCGCCAACGTGGTGGCCCCCGGTTTCATCGACACCGAGATGACCCAGGCGATGGAGCCCAAGTACGTGGAAATGGCGCAGCAGGCGATTCCGTTGGGCCGCATCGGCAACGTCGAGGAGGTCGCCAGTGTTGTCAGCTTCCTGGCCTCCGAGGACGCCGCATACATCTCCGGTGCGGTGATTCCGGTCGACGGCGGAATGGGCATGGGCCACTGACGGAACCGGTAGCTACTCCAAGACATTAGGACGAACATGGCAGGACTGCTTGAAGGCAAACGGATTCTGGTCAGCGGGATCATCACCGATGCGTCTATTGCGTTCCACATTGCCCGCGTTGCCCAGGAACAGGGCGCCCAGCTGGTGCTGACCGGGTTCGACCGGCTGCGGCTGATCCAACGTATCGCCGACCGGTTGCCGGAGAAGGCTCCGCTGCTCGAACTCAATGTGCAGGACGAAAAACATCTGGACACTCTGGCCGAGCGGGTGACGGCCGAGATCGGCGAGGGCAACAAGCTTGATGGCGTGGTGCATTCGATCGGCTTCATGCCGCAGAGCGGGATGGGCATCAACCCGTTCTTCGACGCGCCCTACGAAGATGTCTCCAAGGGCATTCATATCTCGGCGTATTCGTATGCCTCGCTCGCCAAGGCACTGCTGCCGATCATGAACCCCGGCGGTTCCATCGTCGGCATGGACTTTGACCCGAGCCGGGCGATGCCGGCCTACAACTGGATGACGGTCGCCAAAAGCGCGCTGGAGTCGGTCAACCGCTTCGTGGCGCGCGAGGCCGGTAAGTTCGGCGTCCGCTCGAATCTGGTTGCCGCGGGCCCGATCCGGACGCTCGCGATGAGCGCGATCGTCGGCGGCGCGCTCGGCGACGAGGCCGGCGCGCAGATACAACTGCTGGAAGAGGGCTGGGACCAGCGTGCTCCGGTCGGCTGGAACATGAAGGACCCCACGCCGGTCGCCAAGACGGTGTGCGCGCTGCTTTCCGAATGGCTGCCGGCGACCACCGGGACGATCATCTACGCCGACGGCGGCGCCAGCACCCAATTGCTCTAGGACGCAATGGAATTCGACGCGGTCCTGCTGCTGTCGTTCGGCGGGCCGGAAGGGCCCGAGCAGGTGAGGCCGTTTCTGGAGAACGTCACGCGCGGCCGCAACGTGCCGCCGGAACGCCTTGACCACGTTGCTGAGCACTATATGCACTTCGGTGGGGTGTCGCCGATCAACCGAATCAACCGGGCGCTGATCGCTCAACTGCGTGCGGAACTCGTCGAGCGCGGTTTAGACCTCTCGGTCTATTTCGGGAATCGCAACTGGGAGCCCTACGTCGAAGACACCGTCGCAACGATGCGCGACAACGGTATTCAGCGTGCTGCAGTGTTCACCACGTCGGCGTGGAGCGGCTATTCCAGCTGCACACAGTATGTCGAGG
>NZ_DASPSP010000206.1:0-6076 GCF_035623875.1 Mycobacterium sp.
GGTAGTTGGGGATGCCGTAACGCATCATCCCGCCGGGCTCCGCCCCGGCGTCACGTACTTCGACCTGATGTCCGCGCCGGGCCAGGTGATACGCGGCAGACAGTCCGCTCGGCCCGGCGCCGACGACCAGGACCCGTTTTCGAGTCGGCTGCGGCGACCCCTCGAATTGCCATCCCTGGTCGCGTGCGGTGTCGCCGAGGAAGCGCTCCACTGCGTGAACCGAGACGGCTCCGTCGAGATGTGCGCGGTTGCAGACTGTTTCGCAAGGGTGGTAGCAGACGCGGCCGTGGATGGCAGCAAAGGGGTTATCAGCGACTAGCTGGCGCCAGGCCTGCTCATGGCGGCCGGCCTTGGCGTGGGCAAGCCATGCTTGGATGTTCTCCCCCGCCGGGCACGCGGCGTTGCACGGCGGTAGCAGATCGACGTAAATCGGACGGCGGTCCCGCTCCGGGCCGGCGCGGGGTTGGCTGTGCAGCAGATCCGGCAGGGGCGTCACGTCATCCCACAGCGCGCCATGCTCGCTCACCTGCCTCACGCTACGACGGGTCTCGGCAGCTTTGCAGCGTCGTTCGGCCCCTAGGTCGAGGACTTCCGGCCCTGCCCACAACCGCACTCAGAGCGGACCGTAACGCTATGGAGCACTTAACAGCACTGGATGCAAGTTTCCTGGAGGTTGAGGACTCCGATCCTCATGTGAACCTGGCGATTGCGGGCGTGTCAATCGTAGCCGGGCCGGTTCCGCGACAGGAGGAGCTTGTCGCCGCCTTCGCCGAACGGGTACATGCAATTCCCCGCTGCACCCAAGTGCTGCGTACCCATCCGCTCGACCTCGGGCCACCTGAATGGTTGGACGACCCGCACTTTGACATCTCGCACCATGTGCACCGCGTCGCGTTACCTGAGCCCGGCGACGACGCGGAGCTGTTCCAAATGATCGCGACGGTGATGCAGCATCGGCTCGACCGTGAGCGTCCACTCTGGGAGTGCTGGATCATCGAAGGCCTCACCGACGACCGGTGGGCGATGCTGATGAAACTTCACCATTGCATCGCCGATGGAATCGCCACGACCCAGATGCTGGCGAAGCTCAGCGATAGCGCTGGCGGCGACACCTTCGCGAAAAATATTCGGGCTGCAAAGGAATCGAGTAGGCCCGCGCTGCGTTTGCCGCCGATAAGCATGAATCCAATGACGTGGTTGGGCGGCGTGTGGCGCACCGCGATGGCGGCGGCCGGTGCTGCTGAACACGCCGCGATAGGCGCCGCCGAGCTGACGGCGAGTCTGCTGAGCTCACCACCGGAATCTTCGCTGACCGGGCCGGTGTCAACGATGCGACGCTACGTCGCGGCCAGGATCAAGCTCGCTGAGATGCAGCAGGTGTCCCGAGTTTTTGATGTGACGCTCAACGATGTTGCCTTGGCCGCGATCACCGATAGCTACCGCAGTCTGCTGCTGAGCCGCGGCGAACAGCCCCATCATGATTCGCTGCGCACCCTGGTTCCGGTATCGGTCCGATCGATGAAGGACTTTCAGCGGACCGACAACCAGGTCTCGGCGATGCTGCCGCTCCTACCCATCGACGAGGCCGACACCGTCAAACAATTGGAACTCGTGCACTCGCGGCTCACGGCGGCCAAAGCCAGTGGCCAGCGCGAAGGCGCCACCGCATTCCTGGCGGTGCTCAACGGCGCCCCGTTCACCTTGTCGGCGTGGATGACGCGAATGCTGACCCGGTTGCCGCAACATGCCGTCACTGCTTTGGCAACCAACGTTCCCGGATCTCGTGGTCGCCAGAAGCTGATGGGTCGTGAAGTGCTGGAAGTCCTGCCAGTACCACCGATTGCGCTTCAGCTGCGCACCGGCATCGCGATGGTGAGCTACGCCGACCGTTTCGTTTTCGGCATCACCGGCGACCACGACGCCGCGCCCGACCTGGACCAGCTCGCCACAGGCATCGAGCATGCGGTTGCGCGGTTGGCGGCGATCAGCCGAACGCGCCGGCGCAAAAACCGACGGGTCAAGGCGGTTCAGAGCGCATAGCCGGTCCCACAAATCCCTGCCGCCGCCGGGTCCCACCGCTGCGGCAAGGCGATGGCAATCACGAAAACGCCTGTCGTCGACCGTCTTTCACCGTCCAAGTGCACGGTATAAGGCCAACCCAGCGTTCGTGTGCATCCTGGTACCAGCGTTTGATGCCTTCCAGGCGGCTCGCACGGTTCTATCAAAAGGCCTTGTCGGCTAGGGACTTTCGCCACTAATCCCCGCAGCACGCGGCGACTAACTTGGTGCACGTTGAACCACAGAGTACGACGCGAAACCGAGGGCGACATGCTAGGGCTGGACGAGACCCCCAGTGGTGAGCGCTTCGGCCCGCGCCATCGTCCTCATCCCGGTCGCATCGATTTTGTCGGGTGGCATCCAGGCATGCCCCACGCCCCCGAGGCGTGGGACAACTACAGGCGAGCTTCCCACCGCAGCTAATTGAGAGGACTCCTGGATGGCTGAGACAAAGTCACCGCTCTCGTCCGGACCGGTCCGCCCATCCTCCCGACCGCTCGATCACGAAAGGGCGAGGCGATGACCGCCAACGTCGGCTTGGACCGCGACAGCCTCGACATGATGCTGACGTCATTGGACGATTTCGTCGCCGAGGCGCTCCCCAACGACCGCCGGTTGGAACTTGACCACGACGATGTCTGCCCGGAGAAAACCGTCCGCGCGATGTGCGGTGACGAGCTTGGCGTGCAGCTCGTCTTCATCCCGGAGGAATACGGCGGATTCGGTGGCGGGGCGTTCGACTCCTACCGGGTCTGCGAACGGTTGGCCCGCTTTGACATCGGCGTCGCAACCTCGGTGCTGGCCACGTTCCTCGGAAGCGACCCGATCCTCGTCGGCGCCACCCCGGAGCAACGTAAGGAGTGGCTTGGACGCATCGCCGAACAGGGCGTCCTGTTCGCCTATGGCGCCACCGAGCCGGAAGCGGGAAGCGACCTTGCCGCGCTGACGACGACAGCGACACCAGTGGAGACCGACGGTGAGGTGACCGCCTACCGACTCAACGGACGCAAGCAGTGGATCAGCAACGGCTCAATCGCGGATTACTACTCGGTTCTTGCATTGGCTCCGGGCGGCCCCTCCTGGTTCGTCGTGGAGAAAGGCACGCCCGGCTTCTCCACGGCGCCACCGGAAGACAAACATGGTATCCGGTTGTCGGACACCGCCGCGCTGTTCCTCGATGACGTAGTAGTGCCAGCGGAGAACCTGGTGGGCCGAGAGGAGGGCCGCGGGCTCAGCCAGGCCCAACAAGTCTTCGGCTACACCCGGGTGATGGTTGCCGCGTTCGGCCTTGGCGGGGGCTGGTCTGCACTCGATAAGGCGATCGCCTACTCCGCCGAGCGGGTGCAGGGCGGCGCGCCGCTGTCGACCAAGCAGGGCTTCACGCACAAGCTGATCGTGCCGCACGCGGTGCGGCTGGAGGCGGCGCGCGCGTTCGTCGAGGAAACCGCCACCCGCATCGACAGCGGCGAGGGCACCGGTGGCGCGCTCAACACCGAAGGGGCGATCGCCAAGTACCTGGCCACCGAGGCCGGCAACGCCGCCGCCGAAGCGGCGATCCAGGCGCACGGCGGCTATGGCTATACCCGTCCATACCTGGTGGAGAAGATCAAGCGCGACGTCCGGATCACCACGATCTACGAGGGCACCTCGGAGATCTTGGAGATGACCATCGCGCGTGATCGCTGGCAGCAACACCTCAAGACGTCTGGCGCCTACTACCACGACGCGGCGCGCGGCCTTGACGGTGTATCCGACGATTGCGGTGGGCCCACGGCGGCGCTGGCACTGGAATGCCTTGCCGCAGTGCTGGAGGCGTGCCGGATCGGCCGACTGACCCGCAGCCAGCATGTTCTGCTGCGGCTGGGTGAACTGATCAGCTACGCCGAGTGTGCTGGTGCACTGGCCCGCCGCGCAGCGGCGTCGGCCGCCGGTGCGCTGCCGGAGAAATCGGACACCCGCTTCGACGCCGCCACACTCGCCGCGGTCAGCCGTGTCTTCGCTCGCGAGGCGGCGCTGAAAGTCGCGGAAGAGGGCTTGCGGTGGGTGGCCGGCGCGGGCTCCGGCGCAGATCTTGCCGGCGCCCTGCCGATTGATCGGGTGCGGGCCGCGCAGGGTGGCTTGCTCGCTGATATGGATCGGGTCGCCGACGCGCTTTATCGACGGGAGGCCAAATCATCATGACGACCACGGTGCAAGAGCCGATCGCGGTGGTGGGCGTCGGCGCGATCATGCCCGACGCGCCCGACGCGGCGACCTTCTGGGCCGGCCTCAAGGCGGGTCAATACAGCATCAGCGACATACCGCTCGGGCGGTGGGATCCTGAGCTTTACTACGACCCCGACCCACAGGCACCCGACAAGACCTACTCCCGCATCGGTGGATGGGTCCGGGATTTCACCTGGGAGCCGCTGACATGGCGGCTGCCGATCCCGCCGGCGGTCAGCGCGCAGATGGACGACGGCCAGAAATGGGCGGTTGCCGGTACCCGGGCTGCGCTGCTGGACGCCGGCTGGCCGGACTGGACGGTCGACCCGGAAAGGGTCGCCGTCATCATCGGCCACGCCATCGGCGGCGACAAGCAACACCTCACCAACCTGCGGATCCAATTTCCCAAGTTCGCTCAAGACCTCTGTGCTGCACCGTCATTCGCAGCGCTACCGCAGCAGGTGCGCGATGCCGTGCTCGCCGAGACCCGCGCGTCGTTCCTCGGCAGTTTCGGGGAAATCACCGAGGACACCATGCCCGGCGAACTGGCGAACGTGGCCGCGGGCCGGGTGGCGAACCTGTTCAACTTCCGCGGCCCCAACTACACGGCCGACGCAGCGTGCGCATCGGGGTTGGCAGCCATGTCCGCGGCCGTGCGCGGTTTGCAGGCCGGCGACTTCGACGCCGCCATCAGCGGCGGTGTCGACCGCAACATGGACGCGGCGGCGTTCGTCAAGTTCTGCAAGATCGGCGCGCTGTCGGCGACCGGCACCCGGCCGTTCGACGCCGGCGCCGACGGTTTTGTGATGGGTGAGGGCGCTGCGCTTTTCGTTCTCAAGCGTCTGTCCGATGCCGAGCGGGACGGTGACCGGATCTACGCGGTGATTCTCGGGATGGCCGGCTCCAGCGACGGCCGCGGCAAGGGCATCACCGCTCCCAACCCGGTCGGGCAGCGGCTAGCGGTCGAGCGCGCCTGGCAGGTCGCCAATGTCGACCCAGCGCTAGCTACCTGCATCGAGGCGCACGGAACCTCCACCCGCGTCGGCGACGCGACGGAACTTGCCAGCTTGACCGACGTGTTCCGCAAGGCCGGGGCGGCGAACGGGTCGATCGCTCTGGGCTCGGTCAAGTCCAACATCGGCCACCTCAAGGGCGCGGCCGGGGCGGCGGGGTTGTTCAAGACAGTGCTCAGCCTGCACGACAAGGTGCTGGTGCCCAGCCTGCACTTCGAGCACCCCAACGACAGCGTCGACTGGGATGACATCCCGTTCCGGGTCAACACCGAGCTTCGGGAATGGCCGGCGCCGGAGAGCGGCACGCGCTGCGCCGGGGTGAGCGCCTTCGGGTTCGGCGGCACCAACTTCCATGCCGTGCTCGAGGAATATGTGCCCGGCCGGCACCGTGCGCGCCAAGAAGCCCGGTCGTATCCGGGCGCGACGATCGAGCGCACACAGACGGCGACGACGCCCGCGCCGACCGGTGCGCCGGTCGACACGAAAGCCCCGCTGCGGGGGGCAGCCGTGGTCGGCGGCGCCGATGACGCCGAAGTGGCCACGCAGCTGGAGCGGCTTGCCGCCGAGGCGTCGGCCGGGCGTGCCCCCGCGCCGGCCGCTCCGGACTCCACCTTGGCGAACGCAGCCGTAAGGGTCGCCATCGACTACGGCGACGCCGGCGAGCTCGCGGCGAAAGCGACGAAGGCGGTCCAGGCGCTGCGGAACGGCAATCCGGCCATCTTGCAGATACTGCGCGCCCAGGGTGTCTTCATCGGCCGTGGCGCACCGGGCAAGGTCGCATTCCTCTACACCGGCCAGGG
>NZ_DASPSP010000207.1:0-13783 GCF_035623875.1 Mycobacterium sp.
ACGAGCACCACTACGTAGAGCAACACCAATGCCACGTCACCGATATTGCCTTATTAGTTCCGTGGCGACCCGCTGCGTCGGTCTTAGCGCGGAGGCCGCAGCGGTCTCTGGTGGCGACCCGCTGCGCCCGGCTCCGCCGCGCTGGCGATCGCCACGGCGTTCATCGGCGGCCGATCGGCCAGCGACACCGTCGAGGTGCGTGGGGTATAGCCCTCACCATCTGGGCCGTCGACGAAGAACTGGGTCAACCCCACCCCGGAGTCGGGGATGCCGCAGCGCGAGAGCAGGGTGGCGACGACCTGACGGCTCATCGGGCCCAACTCGGCCAGCGGCCGATTGCGGTGTGCCCGCACACCGAGGTTGACCTGCGCGATGGCGTCCAGGCCCAGCCGGTCGTAGGTGTCGACCAGCAGGCCGATCTCGACGCCGTAGCCGGGCGCGAACGGCACCGACATCAGCAGTTCGCGGGTGGCCGCATATTCGCCGCCCAGCGGCTGCAGCACGCAGCCCAGCGCGGGTCGCAGCGCTGCGAGCAGCGGGCGCGCCACCAACTCGGTGACCCGGCCACCGCCGGTGGCGCCTTCGCGGGCGCCGGTATCGCTGACGTCGGTCACGTTTAGCGGCCGCCGGTAGAAGCTCTTGACCAGATGGATGCCGTCCTCGGTGAGCAGCGGCCCGAGCAGCCGCGGCACGAACATCGGGTGCGGGTCGATCAGGTCGGAGTCGACGAACACCACGATGTCGCCCTCAGTGGCGGCCAGTGACCGCCACAGCACCTCGCCCTTGCCGGGCCGCGGCGGGATGTGGGGCAAGGCTTGTTCTCTGCTGACGACGCGCGCGCCCGCGGCAATCGCCCGGATCTCGGTGTCGTCGGTGGAGCCCGAATCGAGCACAATCAGCTCGTCGACCAGCCCGCCGACCAGCGGTGAAATGCTGTCGATCACCGATTCGACGGTGTCTTCCTCGTTGAGGGCAGGCAGCACCACCGAGATGGTTCGACCGGTCTTCGCCGTCACCAACTCGTCGACCGTCCAATGCGGGCGGGTCCAACAGCGGTCAGCCAGCCACACGTCGCCGGGCAGCGCGGTCAGTGCCCCCTCGGCTGCGAGATCGACCAGCTCTGATGCCGTCATGCAAGTCCTCTCACCGTGCGCGTCGGCGGCCGCTGCCCATTGATCGAAGCCACAATTTCCAGCACCCGCCGGGTGGGGCCGACTTCGTGCACTCGGAACATCCGCGCACCGGCAGCAGCCGCGAGCGCGGTGGCTGCCAGGGTTCCCTCCAGTCGTTCGGTCAGATCCACGCCCAGAGTCTCCCCGACGAAGTCTTTGTTGCTCAACGCCATCAACACCGGCCACCCGGTGTTAACAAGATCTTCCACGTGACGCAACAGCGCCAGACCGTGGAACGTGTTCTTGCCAAAGTCGTGGGTCGGGTCGATCAGCACGCGATCGCGGGCCACCCCGGCGGCGACGGCTCGCTCGGCCGCTGCGGTGACTTCGCGGATCACGTCATCGACAACGCCGCGGGTGCTGATCCCGTAGCTGACCCGGAATGGCCGGGTGCGCGGCGGCAAACCCCCGGTATGCGAGCACACCAGGCCCGCCCCGAATTCCGCGGCCACCTCTGGCATCGCCCGGTCGATGCCGCCCCAGGTGTCGTTGATCAGGTCCGCGCCCGCCCGGCAGGCAGCTCGGGCTATCTCAGAACGCCAGGTGTCGATGCTGATCAGCTGGTCGGGATAGGTATCGCGCAGCCACTCGATAAAGGGCACCACCCGAGCAGCCTCGGTTTTCGTGTCGATGATCTCCCCCGGGCCCGCCTTGACGCCGCCGACGTCGACGACGTCGGCCCCTTCGGCGATGACGCGGTGCGCGGCCGCCCTGGCCGCATCGTCGGCAAACGTCGCACCACGGTCATAAAACGAATCCGGGGTGCGATTGACGATCGCCATGATCAGCGGGCGGTCGTCGGCGACCCGACGACCGCACAGTGTGGACTGCACCCCTCTATGGTGCCTGGTCGCCGAGAGCCGGCGCGGTTCGCCCTACGAGATGCGGGCCGGAGCGGCTGGAGCTGGCAGCACCCCCGCTCGCGCGGGAGAACAGCGCAATCGGTTTCCGGCCTGCGCGGCCGCCGACGCAGGTGCTGCGCTGGTCAGGGGGTGAGCCGTGCCACGGTATCGGCCGCCGCAACAATGTCGCTGATGCGGTGGATTGTCTTGCCGGCCTAGAACGCCGCCCGATCAACCACTGCGGCGTTCCCCGCTCGCCCCCGCACACCATGCCGGTCTGCATCACCGGGTACTGCAACCCGAGTGTTTCCAACAGGTTCGCCTATGTCTCCTTTCCGCTGTGGCGCAGGCTGCGGCGTCGGTCCGCGGTGTTGCGCGTCGGTCGCGATGGCGTTTTGGCCACGCGCCTGACCCGTTTCTGGCGGGGCGCTCCGGCGCACGCACGATGACACAGCATCCGCATTCGCGCGGCGCCAGCACCGCTCGCTCAGGTTGGTCACCGTTTGCTTCGAGCATCCCCTGGATCAGTTGCAGGTTGAGGCTGCACACCAACTCGGGATATTGGCGCGCGAGCTGATGGAATGGACAGTTACCTAATTCGATGTCGCCATCGGCTCTCTGGGCGGGCTCATACCCGCACCGGCACAACGCATCGACGACGCCGATGCCCGACACGCTGTCCTGCCCAGCCGGACGTGCCACCGCCGCCACCGTTGAGCCGACAGTTCGGAGAATTGTCGGAGGCCACTGCTTCCACTAGCAGCTTGGCCAGCAAGCCATAGTTACGTGGCGGCACGCTCGCCGAGAGCTCCTGCTGCGCAAGCAAGTACCGCTTCGCCGGGCGTCCAGCCCCGAGGTCTGACCGCCCGGGAGCTGAGGGCATAACTGACGGCGAGAATTCCCGTATCAGCCAGCTTGTCGAGATGGTAAGCGGCACGCGTGCGGCTGATGCCGACCGCGACGGCGCCAGTGCAGCCAGCCGCGCCGGGTCGGCTGCCGCCGACGCCACCGACAAGCTACTGCCCGATACCGGCACGATTTCGGGGCCGTCGACGCAATCGAAGTCGTTTGCTGCGTCCGCGATGTTACGTTCAGCCTGAAAGGTCGCACGGCCTATGTGGCAGCAATTACGGCGATCAGCACTACGGTTTAGGTGACGAGATGCCAGAGGACGCAGTGCCTATCGCGGGCACCCTGCTGGACCTTCTGGGGCGGAGAGCCGAACGCTATCGAGACAACGTTGTATTTACCTTCTCGCGCAACGGCGAAGATGAAAACACTAGCCGGCTGACCTATCGCGAGTTGGACAGCAGGGCGCGAGAAATCGCGTCGATTCTGCAACAACAGGGCGCTGCGGGCGAGCGTGTTCTGGTGTTATGCCCATCAGGCCTCGACTTTGTCGCCGGCCTCTTCGGATGTGTCTATGCGGGAGCCATCGCGGTGCCGGTGCATCCGCCGATGCACGATCGGTTGGTTCCGCGCGTCGCGTCCATCGCCGCCGATGTGCAGCCCAACTTCGCGGTCACCACCGCTGAGACACAAGCGAAAAACAAGGCCACGGTAGACGGTCTGGTCGAGGGGCGTCGGTTGCGGTGGTGTGTCGCGGACGAGGTCATCGGGAACGCCGAAAAGTGGGTGGCGCCAGACGTTGACGCGAACACAGCCGTCATCGTGCAGTACACCTCGGGCTCCACCAGCTCGCCGAAAGGCGTTGTGCTGACGCACCGCAACCTGCTCCACAATCTGGCGGCTATCTGTGAGACGTGGAGCGGTGACAGCCACGCAACCGGCGTATTCTGGCTGCCGCCGCATCACGACATGGGCCTCATCGGCGGAATACTCGAGACGATCTATGTCGGGGGCACATCCGTGCTTATGCCGCCGACCGCCTTCATCAAACGCCCAATGCGGTGGCTGGAAGCCATCTCCCGGCACCGCGCCTCTATCACCGCCGCGCCGAACTTCGCCTACGACATGTGCGTCGAACTAAGCAGCGCGGCCGAGCGTGCGGCGCTGGATCTGTCCAATTGGTCGACCGCGATGTGCGGTGCCGAGCCAGTGCGTGCCGCGAGTCTGCAGCGTTTCGCTGACGCCTTCGCCCCGGCTGGTTTTCGGCCGGAGGCGTTTTATCCCGTGTACGGGCTGGCGGAGGCGACCCTGCTGGTGTCGGGTGGGTCGGATTCCGCCGTACCGGTGGTTCGACAGATAGACCGCACCGCGCTGCGCGAGGACCGCGTTGTCGACGTCGCGCCGGATGATCCCACCGCTGCGGCATCGGTCAGTTGCGGTCGGCCCCGAGGAGGCCAGCAAGTCATCATCGTCGATTCGGTGACCCGCCGGCCATGCGGGCCGGACGAGGTCGGTGAGATCTGGATCGCCGGGCCGAGCGTTGCCCACGGTTACTGGGGAAAGCCGGAAGAGACCGAACAGACATTCTCGGCGTTTCTTTCAGAGCCGGCTGGCGGCCCCTTCCTGCGCACCGGGGACCTGGGTTTCCTGCGCTCCGGCGAGCTGTTCATCACCGGACGCTGCAAGGACGTCATCATCATCCGCGGCGGCAACTACTACCCCAACGACATTGAGCTAACCGTGCAGGAATGCCATCCGGCGCTGCTGCCAGGCCGCGGTGCGGTCTTCTCGGCTACGCAGGGATCGGATGCTGCCGAACAGCTCGTTGTCGTGCAGGAGGTGAACCACCATCAGGTCGGCGAAGCCGAACTCACCCAGATCACGCACGCAATCAGGGCGGCCACCACCGCGCACCACGGGATCGCAGCGCACGCCGTCGTCCTAGTCGAGCCGCTGTCGATCCCCACGACGTCGAGCGGCAAGATCCAGCGGGGCCAGTGCCGACAGCGGTTCCTCGACGGCGAACTTGCGGCGGTCGCCGACTGGCACCCGCCGTCGCCCCCCGCCGTGCCATCGGCTCGAGTGACCCGCCAACACGGCGGGCACACTGCCGCCGAGATCGCTAACTGGTTCATCTCGTGGCTTTCCCAGGACCTCGGTATCCCGGCAGCCGATATTGACCCGTCCCATCCGTTCGCCTACTACGGCCTCGACTCCGTGCATGCCGTCCGGCTGACGGCCGCATTGGAGGCGTGGCTGGAACGCGAGCTCTCGCCCACGCTGGCGTACGAATACCCCACGATCGACAGTCTTTCCAGATACTTGGCCGGAGAGGCCCTTACCGTCGACAGCACCGCTACACCAGCCGGGGACAGCGGCGGCGCGCGGACCAGCAACGCGGATGAGCCGATCGCGATCGTCGGCATCGGCTGCCGGTTTCCGGGTGCCGACGGGCCGGCGGCCTTCTGGCAGCTGCTGTCGGACGGCATGGATGCGATCACTGAGATACCAGCGGACCGCTGGGACGCCGACGCCTTCTACGACCCCGATCCGTCCGTGCCGGGCACCGCGGTCAGCCGGCGGGGCGGTTTCTTGCCCGAGGTCGACCATTTCGACTTTTCGTTCTTTGGCATCTCGCCGAGGGAGTCGGCGCAGATGGACCCCCAGCAGCGTCTGCTCCTGGAGGTTGCGTGGGAGGCGCTGGAAGACGCCGGACAGGTGCCGGAGCGGCTTGTCGGCAGCCGCACCGGCGTGTTCGTCGGTATTTCCACCAACGATTACGGATATCTCCGGTCTGGCCAGCCGCGGCTTGTTGACGCCTACAGCGGTACAGGAAACGCGTTGAGCATAGCCGCCAACCGGCTGTCATACGCCTACGACTTCCGCGGGCCGAGCATGGCGATCGACACAGCGTGTTCGTCGTCGTTGGTCGCCGTCCACCTGGCGTGTCGCAGCCTGCGCGACGGCGAGTGCACGCTGGCCCTTGCCGGAGGCGTGAATATCATGCTGTCGCCGGCGATCTCGATCAACTTCAGCAAGGCCAGGGTGCTGGCCCCGGATGGCCGTTGTAAGACCTTCGACGCAGCCGCGGACGGCTACGTGCGCGGTGAAGGCGCCGGGATCGTCGTCCTGAAGCCACTGGGTCTGGCGTTGGCCGACAGCGACCCGATCTACGCGGTGATCCGCGGCACCGCCACCAACCAGGATGGCCGCACCAACGGACTGATGGCGCCCAGCCGGCAATCCCAGGAGGCCGTGCTGGCCGACGCCTACCGGCGTGCGGGTGTCTCGCCCGGTGCGGTCCAGTACGTCGAAGCGCACGGCACCGGAACGCTTCTCGGCGACTCGATCGAGGCCAAGGCCCTGGGTGCGATTCTGGCCGACGGTCGTGCGCCGGGCAACCGGTGCCTGATCGGGTCGGCCAAGACCAACATCGGCCACCTGGAGGCGGCGGCCGGTGTGGCCGGGCTCATCAAAGTAGCGTTGGCTCTGCGGCACCGGATGATTCCACCGAGCCTGAATTTCACCGAGCCCAATCCCCACATCCCCTTCGACAGCCTGCCGTTGCGGGTGGTGCAGACCCCTACCCCGTGGCCGGACAACGGGGGGCGAGCGATCGCGGGGGTCAGCTCGTTCGGGTTTGGCGGCACCAACGCGCACATAGTGCTCGCCGAGGCTCCGCAGGTTCGAGTCACGCCGCCGCCGCATGATGCCGCAGCGAATCGAGCGGAGCTGCTGGCGCTGTCCGCCCGCTCACCGGAGGCGCTGACGGAGCTGGCCGGCCGCTACGAGCTGGCGCTTGCCGGCGGGCTGGCGCTTGCCGACCTCTGCTACACCGCCGGTGCGCGGCGCGGCCACCATGATCACCGGCTATCCGCGGTCGCAGACTCCCCCAAGAAGATGTCGGATGCTCTCGCCGCCTACCGGCGGGCGGAAACCCGCCCCGGGCTGTCCGCGGGGCGGCGCCGTCCCGGCCATCGGCCCGCAGTCGTCTTCGTCTGCTCCGGCCAGGGCTCGCAGTGGTACGGGATGGGGCAACGGTTACAGGTGGACGAGCCGGCGTTCCGCGACGCACTAGCCGCGTGCGACCGCGCGATGAGCCCGTATCTGGGGGAGTCCGTGCTCGCCGAGCTCGCTGCGGGGCAAGACTGTTCCCGGCTCGCCGACATCGGCGTGGTCCAACCGACAATCTTCGCCGTCCAGGTTGCGCTAGCCGCGCTGTGGCGCTCGTGGGGAGTCGAGCCCGCCGCGGTGGTGGGGCACAGCCTGGGCGAAGCGACAGCGGCGCACATCGCGGGTGCGCTGAGCCTGGACGACGCCGCGCGGGTGATCTGTTCCCGAGCCCGGCTGCTTCGGCGGGCACGCGGCCAGGGAGCAATGCTGGCGGCGGAGGTCTCGCCGGCCGAAGCGCACGAGCTCATCGCCGGCGAAGAGGAACGTGTCGGCATCGCCGCGAACAACAGCTGCCGATCGACGGTGCTCTCGGGTGATCGGGCGGTGTTGACCGATCTGATGGCGGTGTTGGCGCGGCGCGAGCGTTTCTGCCGGTGGATCGAGGTCGATGTCGCCTCGCACGGTCCGCAGATGGACGCCCTGGGCGCCGATCTGCGAGACATGCTCGCCGGGCTGCAGCCGACGGCGCCGCTGCTAAACCTGTACTCCACGGTGACAGGCGACCTGCTGGCCGACCGTCCGCTCGACGCCGACTACTGGGTGCAAAACCTGCGGTCGCCGGTCCACTTCTCGACTGCACTACGCCGACTGCTGGCCGCCGGCCATGACGCGTTCGTGGAGATCAGCCCGCATCCGATCCTGCTGAGCGCCATCCGCGAGGACGCCGAGGAGCTAGGGCGGGACTGCACCTTGCTGCCGTCCATGCACCGTGACGACGGAGGGCGCGGGACCGCGCTCGCATCGCTGGGCGCCCTGTACACCCTCGGTCAACCAGTTGAGTGGGAACAGCTACAACCCTCGGGTGGCCGATGCGTAGCCGCACCGACCTACCCGTGGCAGCGAGTCCATTCTTGGTTGGACGTTCCGGCCGTTACCGCGCCCCCGCACCGCGCCGCGGAGGCAGCCGATCTGCGTGATCGGATCTACCAGCTGCGGTGGCTTCCCGCATCCATCCCGCCGGATCGGGACGGGCCGGACCGGCCGATCGAAGCGGGAAGCTGGCTCATCTTGAGCGACGGGGGGGTCACCTCGGACACTCTCCGAGACCACCTCGAATCGCATTCTCAGACATGCGTGCTGGTCGAGCCAGGCGTCGACTTCGAGCGTCACGCATCCGGCGGTTACCGTCTTGACCCGACGCAGCCCGAGCACTTTCGGCGGCTGCTCGAAGAAGCGTTCGGGGGCGAACGGCCGCTGTGCCGCGGCGTGGTACACCTGTGGGATCTGCTGGCCGCGCCGCCAGCCGACACGTCGTCTGGTGCGCTGGAGTCCGCGGCTGCCCTGGGCCCGGTGAGCGTGTTGCATCTCGTGCAGGCGCTGGCGATGGCCGGCTGGTCGGACCCCCCGCGCCTGTGGCTGGTGACGCGTGGGGCGCAGGTGACAGGTGCCGGCGCCGAACCCGTGTCGATCGCCCAGGCTCCGGTGTGGGGGATGGGTCGCACCATCGACCACGAGTATCCGGAGCTGCGCTGCACTCGCGTCGACTTGTCCGCAGGCGGCGGCCCGGAAGAACTCCGGGCACTGTTCCAGGAGGTGTGGACGGATCACCCGGAGGTTGACGTGGCGCTGCGTGGCAGCCGCCGCTATGTCGCGCGGTTGACCCGGTGCGACGATGTCGAACCCGCGGAAACCCCGCTCGGCGCCACGGTGTTGGGGGCCGTCAAGGCTGATGCCACCTACCTCATCACCGGCGGGCTCGGCGCGCTGGGACGTGCGGTGGCCACGTGGATGGTGGAGCAGGGTGCCCGGCATCTGGTCCTCATGGGGCGTAGTGCGGCGTCAGCGTCGGCGCAGGTGACGTTGGACGAGTTGCGGGCGGCTGGCGCCGAGGTGGTTGTCGCGCGCGGCGACGTCACCAGGGCGGACCAGGCCGCGGCCATACTGGGGTCGGTCGGCGCTTCAATGCCACCGCTGCGCGGGGTGGTGCATGCGGCCGGGGTCCTCGACGATGGCATCCTGCAACTCCTCGATGACCGACAACTGCGGGAGGTCATGGCGCCCAAGGTTCAGGGTGCCTGGAATCTGCACGCGTTAACCCGAGACGCGGCACTGGACTTCTTCGTGCTCTTTTCCTCGGCGGCGACGCTCCTGGGCTCACCGGGGGCGGCGAACTATGCGGCAGCGAACGCTTTTCTCGACTCGTTGGCGTGGCATCGACGTGCCGAAGGCAGGCCGGCGCTGAGCATCGACTGGGGGCCATGGGCCGGGCTTGGTTTTTCCGCTCAGCAGCGCGGTCACTTCACCCAACACGGCGTTGAGGCCATGCCGGCAGCGAAATGCCTTGCAGCGCTATCGTATTTACTGACGCGGTCTGTTACGCAGGCCGCGGTCTTCGATGTCGACTGGGCGCGGTGGCGCTCGGGATTACGCCCGGGCATGAACCCACCACTGCTCACGGATCTTCACCCCGAGCTGCCCGGCGGCCGGCAAACGGGCCCTGCGCCCGGGCGGGGAAGCAGCCTCAATGACGCATTGCAGGGCGCGGGACCGGTGGAGCGCCGCCGGCTGCTCGAGTCGTACTTGCGCGATCTCATTGCCGGCAAACTCGGTCTGGCCCCGTCGAGCCTCGACATTTTCTCGCCGCTGAGCTATCTCGGCGTCGACTCGCTCATCACGTTGGAGCTGCGCCTGCAGGTTGAACGCGACTTTGGCATCGTCGTTCCGGTCGCCCGGCTACTGGATGGGCCAAGCGTGGCCAGCCTCTCCGGCTGGCTGGGCGACCAGCTGTCCGCCACCGGTCCGGCCCCGGCGGTAGCCGCGGCACCGCCGCCGCAGACTGACGACACCTCGTCACGCGAGATCGACCTGCTCACCCGGGTACCTGAGCTTTCCGACGATGCCGTGGAAGAGCTGCTGCGGAAGGTCATCGCCGAGCGAGAGCTTGTTGCGGAGGAAGGTAGCGATGAAGGATAAGCCCATCGACATCTCCGGCCTGTCACCGGAGCGAAAACGCGCGCTGCTATCCCGGCTCCTCATGGCGGAAGCCGAGAACTCGGCCTTGGTGTATCCGCTGTCGTATGGGCAGCGATCCCTATGGTTCGTCCATAAACTTGCACCCACAAGCGCCGCCTACAACATCACGTATGCCGGGCGGATCCGCGGTGAGCTCGATGTGCCGGCATTGGAACGCGCGGCACAGGCACTCGTTGACCGGCATCCGATGCTGCGGACCACGTTCGCCGTGCGCGACGGGCAACCGGTGCAGCTTGTTCATCCGAAATGGCCGGTGCGGATTGCCAGGCACAACCTCGGCCCCGGCGAGCTCGAGCTCGACGAGTGGATCCGCCGGGAAACCGATCGTCCGTTCGACCTTTACACCGGCCCGGTGGTGCGGCTCACGCTGCTCCAACGCGCACCCGACCAACATGTACTGCTGCTGGTGGTGCACCACATCGCCGTCGACTTCTGGTCAGTCGACGTCATTCTCGACGAGCTCCGCCTGCTTTATGCCGCTGAGCACGGGGCGAAGCCGCCTGCACCACCCCCGGAGCGCTACGTTGAGTACGCCGACAGGCAGTCCCGAATGCTTTCGGATGCTGAAGGCGAGCGCCTCTGGCGTTACTGGCGTGAGCAGTTGGCCGGCGAGTTGCCGGTCCTTCGATTGCCGACCGACCGGGCGCGACCGGCTGTGCAGACCTACCGGGGCGCCGTTCACCGTTTTACCCTCGACGACACGCTGACGGCTGGGCTCAAGCAGCTAGGCCGGACCGTTGGTGCGACGCCTTACATGACACTGCTGGCCGCCTACGTCACGTTGCTGCACCGCTACAGCGGCCAGGACGACCTTCTCATCGGCTCACCTTTCGCGTGTCGTGACCGGGCAGCGCTGGAGGGTCTGGTTGGCTACCTCGCCAATCCGGTGGCTCTACGCGCCGACTTGCGCGACGACCCGACGTTTACGGTCCTCCTAGGTCGCGTCAAGGACACCGTGCTTGGCGCTCTGGCACATCAGGACTATCCCTTCCCGTTGCTCGTCGAGCGGCTTCGAGCTGCGCGCGACGGGAGTCGCACGCCACTGTTCCAGGTCTCGTTTGCCTGGGAACAACCGCGCCGCTTTTCCGACGGGCCCGGTTTGGAAAGCGGGGGGCTTAACCTGGAAACCATCCACATCGGGCAGGGCGGCGCCCCGTTCGACGTGATGATGGAGATGTCCGAACAGGGCGGGAAGCTGTGCGGGGCGCTGCAGTACAACACGGACCTTTTCGACGCGGTGACGATCGAGCGGATGGCCGGGAACTTCGCGACGCTCGTCGATGGGATCATCACCGAGCCCGGCACGCACGTTTCGCAGCTGCCGTTGCTGTCCGGAGCGGAGCGTCGTCAGCAGGCAGCGTGGAACCGAACCGGGGTCCGTTACGACGCGGAGACCTGCCTACACGAGCTGGTTGCGGCATCGGTTCGGCGCAACCCGAACGCCGTCGCAGTGACGTGTGATGATCGTGAGTTGACGTACGCGGAGCTCGACCGCCGGGCCGAGAATCTGGCGCACCGGCTGCGGCACCTCGGTGTCGGTCCCGACGTTGTGGTACCTGTCCTGCTGGACCGCTCAGCGGATCTGGCGGTGGCGCTGCTGGGCGTCCTGAAGGCAGGCGGGGCCTTCATGCCGTTGGATCCGGCGCAGCCCGTGCACCGGATGGCCGCGATGCTGGCCGACGTGCCGGACGCCGCGGTCTGCGTCACACACCGGTGCCACCTGCACCGCTTGCCGGCAGGCTTCACCGGTGACCGGCTGTACCTCGACCTGCCGTGGATAACATCGATCGACGACGCCGTCACCGCGGCCATCGACACGACGGCGACAAACCTCGCCTACGTCATCCATACGTCGGGTTCCACCGGGGTGCCAAAGGGAGCGCTCAACACCCATGCCGGGATTTGCAACCGGCTGCTCTGGATGCAGGACGCCTACGGACTGACCCCCGACGACAGGGTCCTGCACAAGACCCCGATCAGCTTCGACCCCGCCGTCTGGGAGATCTTCTGGCCGTTGATCGTCGGCGCGCGGGTTGTCATTGCAAAACCTGAGGGCCACAAGGACGCCTCGTACCTGGTTCGGACCATCACCGAGCAGGCCGTCACCACAGCGCATTTCGTGCCGTCGATGCTGCGCCGCTTTCTCGCCGAACCCGGCGTGGCTCGCTGTGCCGGGCTGCGCAGGGTGTTCTGCAGTGGTGAGGGGCTGCTGGCTGACCTGCGGGATGATTTCCTGGCCACATTGCACGCCGAGCTGTACAACTTGTACGGGCCCACCGAGGCCGCGATCGATGTCACGCATTTCCACTGTGAAGCCGGAACCGGCCCGGTGGTCCCGATCGGGCGACCGATCGCCAACGTACGCATTCGCCTTCTGGACGCCTATCTCCAACCGGTGCCGGTGGGGGTGCCCGGTGAGCTTTTCATCGGCGGGGCCGGGGTGGCGCGCGGCTACCTCAACCGCCCCGACCTGACGGCTGCCAGCTTTGTCGCCGACCCGTTTGCCGACGAGCCCGGCCAACTGCTCTACCGCACCGGCGACCTGGCCAGGTATCTGCGGGACGGCAACATCGAATACCTGGGACGCCGCGACTTCCAGGTGAAGATCCACGGTTTCCGGATCGAGCCGGGCGAGGTGGAGGCCGCACTGGCGAAACACCCCGCAGTGCGCCAGAACGCGGTGGTGGCCAGAAACGATGACCACGGCAACACCATGCTTGTCGCCCATGTCGTGCCGGCCGACGGCGTCGCACCATCGACGGCCGAGTTGCGCGGCTTCCTGCTGCAGTTGCTCTCGGCGGCAATGGTGCCGTCCGTCTTTCAGGTGACCGACGTGCTCCCGCTCACGTCGAGCGGAAAGGTGAACCGCCGAGCCTTGATGGCGGCGGATGTGTCGCCGAGACCCCCGCAGGCGGCGTACGTGGCGCCGCGCACCCACACCGAGCGGATTCTCGCCCAGATCTGGTGTGAGGTACTCGATTTGGAGCGGGTCGGGGTCACCGACGACTTCTTCGCGCTCGGCGGTGCCTCGACCCAGAGCCTGGAGGTCGCGGTGCGGGCGAACGCGGTCGGCCTGGCCCTTCGGCCGGAGTCGATGTTCGTCTACGGCACAATCGCCGACCTGGCCGCCGAATACGGGCCGCTCACCGACGACGACCCGGACCATCAGGAAGGCGCGGAATCCAGGTGGGACCGGGGTATTGAGGCGAGCGTGGTGGCGCCGGCACCCGAGCAGCCGGTGCAATCCGACGGCCCCGAGACGCAGAACACCGTGATCGAAAGCCTCGGTGTGTACCTGCCGGCACGGACGGTGTCGACCGAGACGGTCCTGGCAAAGTGCGCCACCGAGATCCGCATACCGTTGGAACGCCTGACCGGCATCAAGAACCGACGGATGGTGGGTGACGGCGAGTTCTCCATCGACCTCGCCCGGCAGGCGGCGGCCGACTGCCTGGCCCGGTCGAACTATCGACCGGAAGAGATCGACATGGTCATCGCCTGCAATATCTCCCGCTGCGACGGACCCGGGCACAAGTTCACCTTCGAACCCAGTACCGCCTCGCGGCTGCGCGATCAATGCGGCCTGGTCAACGCGCTGACCTTCGACATCTCCAACGCGTGCGCGGGAATGTTCACCGGCATCGCCGTGGCGGACGCATTCTTGAAGGCCGGGCTGATTCGTTCCGCCATGGTGGTCAGCGGCGAATACATCAGCCACCTCACCGAGACAGCGCAAAACGAAATCGAGGGGCCGATGGACCCACGGCTTGCCTG
>NZ_DASPSP010000218.1:0-3188 GCF_035623875.1 Mycobacterium sp.
GGCGTCGGTGACGAAGTAGCCCGAGATGTAGCCCTTGTCGAACCGCATGCCCTCGGTGAGCTCGAGCTGCAGGCCGAAGGTGTTGGACTCCTCGACGGTGATGACGCCCTCGTTGCCGACCTTGTCCATCGCCTCGGCGATTAGGTCGCCGATCGACTGGTCACCGGCCGAGATGGCCGCGGTGGCGGCGATCTGCTCCTTGGTCTCAACTTCCTTGGCGCCCTTGAGCAGCGTCTCGGTGATCTTCTCGACGGCCTTCTCGATACCGCGCTTCAGACCCAGCGGGTTGGCCCCGGCCGCTACATTGCGCAGGCCCTCTTTCACCAGCGCCTGGGCCAGCACGGTGGCCGTGGTGGTGCCGTCGCCGGCGACGTCATCGGTCTTCTTGGCGACTTCCTTGACCAGCTCAGCGCCGATCTTCTCGTACGGGTCCTCCAGCTCGATCTCCTTGGCGATGGACACACCATCGTTGGTGATCGTGGGAGCACCCCACTTCTTCTCCAGGACGACGTTGCGGCCCTTGGGACCCAACGTCACCTTTACCGCGTCGGCGAGGCTGTTCAGGCCCCGCTCGAGGCCGCGACGGGCCTCTTCGTCGTACGCAATTTGCTTGGCCATTGCGAAGTGATTCCTCCGATTGGGGATGACACGTCTTGGCCGGGTGCAGTGCCCGCGACGGACGGCTGTGGGTGTCTCCCGCTGACGCGGCCCCGGCCTCACCGTCCCGACCTAGCACTCGCCGGTCGCGAGTGCCAACGTCATTCTTAGCACTCGCCTATGCCGAGTGCAAGGACAGGTCAGCCGGCTTACGGCGCTGCGCGTAGACCGTCGACGACGACGTCGGTCACCCGCTCGGCCAACTCTGGGTTGTAGGCCTCCATCGCCTGACATCCGACCAGGATCGACTTCACCTCGCGCACGCCGATATCGCGACGGGCGGTGCCCGCTTTCTGGGCAGCGCGGAGCAATTCGTCGAGCATGGCCAAAAATGCATCCTCTGCGTCTGGCGCGGCCTGCGCGATGTCAATGCCGAGACCGGCCAGCGCCTCGACCATGCCACGGTCCGTCGCGCCCCATTGCAGCACCATCGAGCGCAGAAAGCTGAAGATCGCCTCGCCGGGCCCGGCGGATTCCAGCAGCGCGTGCCCGTCGTCGATAAAACGTTGCATTCGGTCCGCTATGACCGCGTGGAACAGCGCCTCTTTGGTCGGGAAGTGACGGTAGACGGTGCCGGCCCCGACTCCGGCCCGGCGGGCGATCTCATCGATCGGCACCGACAAGCCCTCGGCCGCAAAGGTTTCGTAGGCTACTTCCAGCACACGCTCCCGGTTGCGCGCCGCGTCGGCACGCATCCGCGGTGCTGGCTGTGCCATCTCAGTTACCTCACCGGTTGACAAAACGGGGCGCACGTTCCGTATAGTATCGATAAACCGGAGCGTTCGCCCCGATTACCCTACAACTGAGGAGCTTCGCATGGCCAAGTGGACAACCGCGGACATTCCCGACCAGACCGGTCGTGTCGCCGTCATCACCGGAGCCAACACCGGCCTCGGTTACGAGACCGCCCTGGCGCTCGCCGAACACGGCGCCCACGTCGTACTGGCGGTGCGCAACCTCGACAAGGGCAAGGACGCCGCCGCCCGCATCACCGCCGAGAGTCCCCGCGCCGACATTGCGCTACAGGAGCTCGACCTCACGTCGCTGGACTCCGTCCGCGCCGCGGCCCGTCAACTGGCGTCCGATTACGACCGCATCGACCTGCTGATCAACAACGCCGGCGTGATGTACACACCGAAGTCGAACACCAAGGACGGCTTCGAGCTGCAGTTCGGCACCAACCACCTGGGCCACTTCGCCTTCACCGGTCTGCTGCTGGATCGGCTATTGCCGGTTGCGGGTTCGCGGGTCGTGACGGTCAGCAGCGTCGGCCACCGCATCCTCGCCGACATCCACTTTGACGATCTGCAGTGGGAGCGAAGCTACAACCGGGTCGCGGCCTACGGCCAGGCCAAGCTGGCCAACCTGCTTTTCACTTACGAGCTGCAGCGGCGGCTGGCTCCCGGCGGGACGACGATCGCCGCGGCCGCCCACCCCGGCATGTCGGACACCGAGTTGATGCGCAACATGCCCGCGCCGCTGGTGTCTGCATTCGAAAGGATCGCCCCGCTCGTCGCCCAGAACCCGGCGATGGGAGCCCTGCCCACCCTGCGCGCCGCCACCGACCCGGCGGTGCTCGGCGGGCAGTACTACGGCCCCGACGGCATCGGCCAGACGCGGGGCTATCCCAAGATCGTGGAATCAAGCCGCAAGTCGCATGACGTCGAGCGGCAGCGCCGGCTCTGGGCGGTGTCCGAGGAGCTGACCGGCGTGGTGTACCCCGTCGGCTGACCGGCTATGGCAGGTCGAGCAGCTGCTCGTAGAAACCGCCGAAGCGACGCGAGGGATCGATCAGATGGATCTCGAGGATCCAGTGGCAGCGGCGACCGCTGGGGTCCGTGCGTCGCATCGGCTTGTTCGATCCGGGCATGATGAACCACTCGGTGGCTGTCCCAGCGATCTTCTTGTGCGGGAACTCCCCCACCAGATGGCCGGCAATATGGCTGCCCCAGCCGAAGCCCTCGGCACGAGCCACCTCGACAGAGACGTCGAACAACTCGGCGCCGGTGACATCCGGGTGATTCTCGAAATAGTCGCGGCCGGCCTGCCACACCCGTGGCAGCGCGTCGCGGACGGCGTGTTTGTCCGGATCGTCGCCGAGCACGAAGGTCCGCCCGAAGTCGGCCTCCCACTCCTCGAAGACCGGGCCGAGGTCCAAGAACACGATGTCGCTCTCGGTGATCACCCGGTCCGGCGGGTGCTCTCGAAAAGGTTGCAGCGTGTTGTCACCGGCCCGCACAATCCGCCGGTGCCAGTGCCGCGTGACACCCAACATGTCCGCGGCTAGGTCGCGGATCTCGTCGGACAGCTCCTGCTCGCCGACACCGGCGCGGATCATGCCGCGTCGCTCGATCTCGTCGAAGAGCTGCGCTGCCTTATCCTGGGCGTCGAGAAGCCGTTCCGCGCGGACGTTTTCGTCGACGTTCGACTTCTGCACAGCACCGATGCTACGACCCAGGAGCACACATGTCGCTCGTGGTGCCGCCCTACCCGCCGCCGCGCTACCTCAAAGACCAGCCGGAAGTCAGCGC
>NZ_DASPSP010000234.1:0-49544 GCF_035623875.1 Mycobacterium sp.
ACTTCAACTTGGTCGGCGTCCCCACGGCCCGCAACTCACCGCGATGCATCAACGCCACCCGATCGCACAACGCGTCGGCCTCTTCCATGTAGTGGGTGGTCAGCAGAACCGTCATACCGAACTGGGCCTGCATGCTTTGTATCTGGTTCCAGACACCTTCTCGGGCAATGGGATCCAGCCCGACGGTGGGTTCGTCGAGCACCAGCAGCGACGGGCGGTTGACAAGCGCTTGCGCTACCTCGAGCCGGCGCACCATGCCGCCGGCGTAGGTTCCTGCGAGCCGGTTGGCCATGCCGAGTAATTCCATGGCGGTCAGCGCCTGCTCGACACGTTCTGCGCGCTGGGTGCGAGGCACGCCATACAGCCGCGCGAACCACTCCACGTTCTGTTTGCCCGTCAGTGCGGGCTCGATTGAAAGCTGTTGTGGCACATAGCCGATATTGCTTCGGATGTCGACCGTCTGATGACGCGAGTCCAACCCGAAGATACGCAGCTGACCGTGCTGGACCGGCGTCAGCGTGGTGAGCACGCGCACCAATGTGGTTTTGCCGGCCCCATTTGGCCCGAGCAGGCCCATCGTCTCACCGGGCCGCACCTGCAGCGTCACATCATCGACGGCGGTGAACTTGCCGTAGCGATAGGTCAGGTGCTGGCAATCGATGGCCGGGGGTAGCAGTTCGCTCATGATCGTCGCTCCTGAAGTAGTCGTGTCATCGTGTCGAGAACCTCCAGTCCCTTTGCCAGAGAATCGATTTGATCGTCGTCTAGTTCGCCGAGGACCTCGGACAGCAGCGCTCGTCGTGCGGTCCTGGACGCGTCGACGATCTGTTGGGTGGGCGCGGCGAGTGCGAGCTCGCCGACCCGGCGGTCGGCAGACCCGACGCTGCGGGTGAGTAAGCCGCCGGATACCAGCTTGGAAACCAGCGTCGAGGCGGTGTTGGGCACCAACCCGAGTTCGGCGGCGGCGGCGCTGACCGATATCCCCGGCTTGCGGCCCACCAGCCCGAGCAGCTCCGACTGGGATTCGGTGAGTCGCGTTGAATCAAACCCGCGGCCGACGGACCTTCGAAGTTGACGGCGGAATCTCCCGACGACCCGGAAAACCTCCGCTGCCAAATCGGTGTTTACCTGCACTTACATCACAATACCTCTGTTTACGAGCTAAATATTGGTGTGAGCTGTGTAGTCGTTATGCATTCGTAACCGCGCTATCGCTCGAGGGGCTGCAGCCGCACGTCCGTCAGGTCGCCGTGGCGGACAGTCGCGGTCATGTAGGTGCAAGCCGGTTGGCGGCGGCGATCCGTCGGCGACCCGGGATTGAGCAGCCGCAGCCCGATACTGGTCGTGGTGTCCCACGGGATGTGACTGTGGCCAAAGATCAACACGTCGGTATCGGGGTAGCGCCGCGACATCCGTGCCTCCCGGCCGGCCACCGCGCCGGTCTCGTGGACAACGGTGAAGTGCAGCCCTTCCAGCACTACGTCCGCACGTTCCGGCAGCCGCGACCGCAGCGCCGGTCCGTCGTTGTTCCCCCAACACGCCACCAGCCGAGCGGCTCTGGCCGCCAGCGTGTCGAGCAACTCGGGCGTCACCCAGTCGCCGGCATGAAAGACGACATCGGCCTGCGCCACTTCGTCCCATACCTCTGCCGGCAGATCGCGGGCGCGTCGCGGCACATGCGTATCGGCGAGCATTAGCAGCCTCATCCGCTCATCCTGCAACAGGATTCGCCGCTAGGTTTGTCTACTGCGCGAGGCGGCCCGAACCGCCGGTGTCCTCGACGTGCAGCCGGGTGTCTCGAAACCACCCGTGATGAGCCTTCGCGGCAACCATTGCCAGTGCCCCCTCCAGTATCTGTGCGCGCGCCAGCCGGCTTCGGCGATCTGTGTAGCCCCGGTGCCGTTCATCGCCAAATCACGGGTGCGTCGACCGCGCGAAACTGGTGCTCTTCGCCGGGCCGGTGTTTGTCACTACCCCGGTCGCCACCGGGGTGAGCGCGGCACTATCGTTTCTACCTAAGCAGAGGAGAACAGAATGCGTACCTTCGACTCAGTTGCCGACCTCGCCGCCGCCCAGGGTCAAAGCATCGGGCAGAGCGACTGGGTCACCATCACCCAGGAGGACGTCAACCTCTTCGCCGATGCGACCGGTGATCACCAGTGGATCCACGTGGATCCGGAGCGGGCGGCGAAGGGTCCGTTCGGCAAGACCATCGCCCATGGCTTCATGACCCTGGCCCTACTCCCCCGGCTCCAGCACCAGATGTACACGGTCAACGGCATCAAGCTCGCCGTCAACTACGGCCTGAACAAGGTCCGCTTCCCCGCACCGGTGCCGGTCGGGTCGAAGGTTCGCGCGCAGAGCTCGTTGGTCGGGGTCGAGGACCTCGGCAACGGCGCCGTGCAGGCGACCGTGTCGACTACCGTGGAGATCGAGGGGTCGGCCAAGCCGGCGTGTGTGGCCGAGAGCGTCGTCCGCTACATCTCGTAGGCTCAGATCGTGGACGCTGAACTGGCATCCTGGCTGGCCGCCGGACGGCACTTCGACTACCTCGGTTTTGACATCTTCTACCGGATGGAAGGCAGTGGACCTCCGCTCCTGCTGGTCCACGGTTACCCGTTCAACTCCTTTGACTGGGCACCGATCTGGCCAACACTGACGGAACGTTTCACCGTTATCGCACCGGACATGATGGGCATGGGCTTCTCCGCAAAGCCGGTCGCCTACGAATACTCAGTGCACGACCACGCAGACATGCATGAGGCACTGCTGGCCCACCTGGGAATCGGCAACGCGCACATCATGGCCCACGACATCGGCGATTCGGTGGGCCAGGAACTGTTGGCCCGTCACGAGTTTGGTCAGCCCTCCTATGGTGAGTTGAGCATCGACTCCATCACCTGGCTCAACGGAGGCATGTTCGTCGAGACCTACACGCCGCGGGCGGCGCAAAAGCTGATGTCGCGGACGCCCTTGGGTGACATCTTCAGTCATGTGCAGAACAGCCCGTTGTCTCGTCGGCTGCTGGAACCAACGCTGCGCGAGATGTTCGGCCCTAACACCAAACCGACACGGCACATGATGGACGTGTTCAACCAGATCCTGGATTACAACGACGGCCGGCGGGTGCTGCACAAGGTCGGCCGCTTCATCAACGACCGCTACACGCATCGAAATCGGTGGGTGCGTGCCATGCGGCAGACCGCGGTTCCGATGCGATTGATCGACGGGCCGGTCGACCCCAACTCCGGTGCGCACATGGCCCGCCGCTACGCGGAGGTGATACCCCACCCCGATGTGGTGATGCTCGCCGACGACATCGGGCATTGGCCGCAACTCGAAGCGCCCGATGCCGTGCTGACCCACTTTCTGGCCCACATCGACCGCGTCACAGCCGGTTGAACGCTACATACGCGCAGAATTTAGGCCTGACGGGCGCCTACAGCTGATTCGAGTTCGGTCAGAGCCTTCTCGGTGAGCGCCGTCAAGGCGGCGACGTCGGGAACCGTGTCGCGCCCTGCGACATAACCGAATCCGATTCGACGGGCGTACGAGCAGGTCGTCACGTTGAGCGCTTGGCCATCGTAGACTGCCGACACCGGGTAGATCTCCTCGAGATGCGCTCCATTCCAATACATCTGGGACTCTGGACCGCGAAGGTGTGATATCGGCACGTTGTATCCGGTCCCTACCTTCGGAGCGATCGGCAGCAGCGGCGGCAGCACCGTCGCGGCCATACTCGCAGCAACCGTCAGCAGCGACGCCGCCGATCCACGCTTGGACACCCAATGCTTCCCGTCCGCCATCGACCGGTGAATCAAGTCCAAGCGTGCCACGGGATCGGCCAAATTCGTGCCCAGTGGGCATAGCCACGCGCCGAACCTGTTGCCATGTAGGCCATCTGCTGCAGCAACGTCATCGCCGCGCACTGTGATCGGGCAGATTGCCACCAGCGACTTTTCAGGTAGCTCGCCGCGGCCGAGCAGCCAGCAGCGCAACGCGCCGGCTATTGCAGTGGTCACGACGTCGTTGCCGGTCACTCCGGTGGCCGTTTGGATAGCCTTGATGCGATCTTTGGGCCAGCTATCCGCCGCGACGACACGCTCGGGCCCGAGACGACCGTTGAACCGCGTGTAGGGCGCACCGAAAGGCAGCACGGTGGTACGGCCGGCCAGGCCCTCGACTAGGTTCGAAACCTCGCCGGTGACAACTCGTTCGATCAGCCCAATGCCCGACTTCACGGTGCCCACTAGATTCGGCCCTCGACGGGTGCGCGACACCGCCGACTTGGGTTGGCGGTCGGCATAAAACGGGGGAATCGACCGACGTGTTGGGTCGGTGGTGAGTGCGTCGGCGATCATTCGAAAACCGGCTACGCCATCGACGACGGAGTGATGAATCTTCACAAAGAAGGCGAAGTGGCCACTGTCGAACCCGTCAATCAGATAGGACATCCACATCGGACGCGACCGGTCAAGAGGTTGTGCATGCAGCTCACCGATCAGCTGCCAGAGCCCGTCACGGCCCCCGGACGCTGTTCGGCGCTGGCAATGCTGTTTCATGTCAAGGATTTCGGTCTGGCGCCAAACCCAAATCCCGCCGGTTTCCACGCCGCGATGCGGATATCTGCGAAGCCTCGAGTCAACCGGATCGTCCGCGGTGAGCGCCCCGCGATGCAGTTGGTCGACATAGTCCCGACCCGCGTCCTTCGGCGCCGACAGGATGAGCACAGCACCCACGTGCAGCGGGTTGAACAGGAGTTCCGCGGTCATCATTGCCGCGTCCAGCGGGTCCAGCGGGTTCATCGCATCCCTCCGCAGCTAGGCAGGGCGGGCACGTAACACCGGTGATTCGTCCAGGAGACCTGACTGCACCAACGCGTCCCGCACGAACCGCTGTACTGGCCGCGAGCGGAAGAACCCGATGTGGCCGCCGGGATACCACATGATCTGCGGTCTGCCCCAGTGCTTCCAGAGCAGGGTCACCTGTTCGCGCGGATGCACCAGCCGATCAGCGACGCCGGCATAGATGAATCGTCCCGGCATGGGCACCAGCGGAGTAAGCGATAGCGGGGAGACCATTCGACCAATAGGCGCGGCCAATTCCAATGTGCGACGGCGCGGATCGTTGCCAGCGAGCCCGGCGTGGCGACGCACCACTTCGACCACATCGGCCACCGGCACACCGAGAATCGCACAGGTGAGCCCCTTTTCAAGACTGGCGACCAATCCTGCGATGTAGCCCCCGAGCGACAGACTGTTCAACCCGATTGGCGACTGCGGCTCTTGCGACCGTATCCAGGTCAACAGCCGCCTTATGTCCCAGACCGCCTGCGCCGTCGCGTGCACGTCATCGAGGATGTCTTCACCCGGAAAAACGGCGCCCTTGGGCAGACCGCGCGCACGAGGGCCATGCATCGGAAGGACGGGCAGGACGACGTTCAGGCCGAATTCTTCATGCAATTGCCAGGCACGAAACGCTGTGAGATCAAGCGCCCCGCGGCCCATCTCGGTTCCGTGCACACACACCAGCCACGGTCGTGGCTCCGGGTGGCGCAACAACAGCGCATACTCACGGTCGTTGGCGCTGTATCCCTGCCATCGCTCTCGGCCTGGTTCACCGGGATGCGGTGCGTACCCGCTGTCGAAATCGATACGGTGGAAGTTGCGTTTGCGCCCCTTGACGCGCCGGACGGTGACATCCGAAAGCAGAGAGGGCCGGACGAAGAAACCTCTCGGATTTTCCAGCCATCCCCTGTCTCGGTAAAACTCCAGTGCCGCGACGACTTCGCGGCCGATTCGCTCGAACGCACGTGGGTGGCTGACCGGGCGGCGCGCCTTCAGCCCCTTCAGGACGATTTCATCGCGAATAGCCTGCCCTGCGAGAGCGATAGTGGGCCGCGCGATCGGAAGTTCATCAGGTGTGTGATCGTGAGACCCCAGCAACGATCGAGCAACGTAGCGACCAGTTCGCCTTAGCGGGCGGACTACGTTCCCCAGCGCCGCACCGGGCGGGGTTTGATGCCGGTGCCCGTGAGTGTCGTCGCTGGAGGGTAGTGCCATGACGGTTGAGGCTAAGACCGCATCACGGGTCGTGGTAGGGACTTACGTCCCGCCGAAGGTCACCGCGGAAGCTTGCCGACCGGTGTTGCAATCGAGCTACTGGCGAGGCGCAGTAAGGCCGAATGTTGCGGTGACGCAGGACTTTAGTCACTCGTCTGGCCGATGGGGGCGTCATAGTGTCGAAGCGTCAGATCGGCAAAGAAGACAGACACAAGCGCCACACAAGACCGAGCCACGCTGGGCCGAACGCCAACACAGCTGTGCTGTATGAGCATCGCCTAACCTTCCTTGGTTGCCGGCGTGGACGAACGACGCTCTGCGATGAACTTCCAGAAGGGTAACGAAATGACAGCCACCGGCGAATCATTGTTGAAGACTCAACCCGAGGCTGATACCCGGGCCTGGGAATTTCTGATCGACACCTCGAAGGTTTCCTTTGAGGCCGTGGCCGCATTCACCTCAGGGACCATGGCGGCAAGGACGCGTCAGAACTCGCAGACGCGGCCAGCGCAGCCGCCGGTAAAGTCTGTGCCTGCCTGAGTCACTACGGGTTCCGGCGCCGCATAGGTCAATACTTGTCCTTCGCGGCTGCCGTAGCGATATACCGTGATGCCCTTGACCTTCGCCTTCCACGCGGCCAGATAGATGGCACGGACATCGTCGACCGTCGCGGCGGCGGGCAAGTTGACCGTTTTGGATACCGCAGCATCCACGTGGCGCTGTACGGCCGACTGCATCCGCAGGTGCCACTCCGGAGCTATCTCGGCTGCGGTCGGGAACGCTGCCCGCACCTCCTGGGGCAGCTGCGGGCAGCCGCGCACGCCCCCTCGCTGCGCGATCTCGGCCATCAGGTCGTCCCGGTAGAAGCCCTGGTCGCGGGCGACCCGGTCAAAGCACGCGTTGACTTCCAGCAATTGTCTGCCGACGATCGCGCGGGTAAAGGCGATGGCGAACATCGGCTCGATCCCGGCGGTGGTGCCGGCGATCAGTGAGATGGTGCCGGTCGGCGCGACCGAGGTGATTTGGGCGTTGCGCCGAGGACCTGAACGCGCGAATCGGCTATTACCGATTGCGGGGAACGATCCTCGGTCTTCGGCCAGCCGACTCGAGGCGGCGGATCCCGCTCGCCTTATACGACGCATGACCTGGCTGGCGAGCCGCACAGCCTCTTCGCTGTCGTACGGAACACCCAGTATGGCAAGTAGTTCCGCCAGACCCATGACCCCCAGCCCGATCTTGCGGGTGGCGCGGGTAGCGTCGCAGACTTCAGTGAAGGGGTAGCGGCTGACGTCGATGACGTCGTCGAGGAATCGCACCGCTACTCCGGCGACATCGTCGATCCGGTCCCAGTCGACGCGACCGTTCGTGATCATTCGCGCAAGGTTGATTGAGCCGAGGTTGCACGACTCGTAAGGCAGAAGCGGGACCTCCCCGCAAGGATTGGTCGCCTCGATTCTGCCTTGCCCGGGCACCGGATTGGACCGATTGATCGTGTCCATGAACACCAAACCGGGGTCGCCACACGCGTGCGCTCCTTCGCAGATGGCGTGGAACAGCTCGGCTGCCGGAATCTGCGCGACCGTCTTACCAGTTCGCGGATTGACCATACGGTGTACGCCGCCGCGTTCAACAGCGTGCAGGAAAGCATCGGTCACCCCGACCGAAAGGTTGAAATGCGTTAGTTCACTGGGCAATTTGGCCTTAGTGCTGACGAAGTCGCGGATGTCCGGGTGCGACACGTCAAGCACTGCCATGCATGCGCCTCGCCGACGTCCGCCCATGGAGACGACCCGCGCCGCAGTGTCGTACAGCCGAAGGAACGACATCGGTCCGCTGGCCGTGCCGCCGGTACTAGCCACTCGATCGCCGGCGGGCCGCAGGTGGCTGAACGCAAACCCGGTCCCGCCGCCGGCCCGCTGGATCTCAGCGGCCTGTCCGAGTGTCGCAAAGATCGAACGCAGCGAATCTTCAACGGGCAGCACAAAACAGCCGGACAGTAGCCCGATATCGGTGCCTGCGTTCATCAGCGTGGGTGAATTGGGTAGGAATTCGAGGTTGCGCAGTAATGATGAGAACCGCTCGGCCCACTGTGCGGACGAGCCCGGCCGATACTCGTCCTCAGCCGCGGCGACGCAGCGTGCCGCGCGGTCCATCATCTCGCCGGTCGACTCTATCGGTCGACCCTGGTCGTCGTGCAGCAGATAACGCTCCCGCAGGACTGTCGCAGCCGCCAGGCTCAGCTTCAGTTCATCGCGCACGCCGAGCAACGCCTTGGCGGTCCGCAACTCCGCGTGCCGCTGCCGGTAGACGACATATGCACGGGCGACGTCTTCAAGACCGGCCTCACCCAGCCGCGCCTCGACAAAGTTCTGGATCTCTTCGACGGACGCAACGCGGGGTCCCAGTGCATTGGCGACGGTGCACGCCACAGTGGCCGGCATGTCGGGATCGTTGTAAGCCACTTCGCGTGCCGCCCGGGTGATCGCGGCCTCAATCCGCGCGATGTCGAACGGCACCAAAGCTCCATCGCGCCGCCGGACTTTCGCCGGCCATCCCGACATGACCGGCGACTTCATGGCGTGACCCGGAACAACCTACTTGCTCATGGGATGGGATATCGCCGACTGCACCGCGCCGAACCGATGTTGTGCCCGCTTGTCGACCGCTTTCTGCTCTTCAGCGGTGACGACGACGGCGTCCGGGCCTGGAAACACCGTCGCCACGTGGTCGGTGTCGAGCCACCGCACCACATACGGTGGTGAACCGTCGGATGAGTGCACCTCTGCGATCAGCCCACGCTGGTCGGGTCGATCGACCGTCGCGCCCTTGATTACCAGCCAGTCTCCAACCTTCGCCTTCATGAGCATCCCTCTCCTTCGGAAGTTCAATCGTGAAGGCATCCGGGGCGACCGCGGAAGGGCATCAGGCCCTAACTGTTGTGGTCGAAAGTCCCTCCGGGATTCACAGGATCGTTCGACGAGGAGGCCATCATGGTTTCATCATCTCGGACCGAAACCAGCACTCATGTTCGCTGTGACGCTATCTCCGCGCAGCAACCACTGTCACACCGATGACCTTGTATCAAGTAACAGATCGCCTTCATGAGGAACGCACAGTTCGCGTGCCGGTCAACGCCATTGGCCCTACGGTCTCCGCGTGGTTGGCTGAGTTGGGCGCCAATAGTCCAATGGTTGAAGACCTCGCTTTCGGCGAGCACTTGGCAGTTCACGTGGCTGCTGCGGCCGAAGCAACGTCTTCGCGATCGACACCGACTCCCGCGCCGTCCGACATCTCGACCCGTCGAATCGGCACGGCGGATTCCTCGCAAAAGGACTCCATTGACCCTTTCGCATCGCCGGACAGTGTGTCTGCGCCGACGAGCTGCCACTCACCTTGCCATTCGATGAGTCCGAATCGCACATCCAATGGCGGCACCTGCTCGAAGTTCACGGTTGCGGTGATCTTCCACTGCTGAGCGTCTAAATAGGCATCTCGGAAATCGCTGACACTGATCGAGCCGTGTTGGCATGTGTCGGCGGCAAGATCGGCCACAATCAGTTGGGTTTTTTCCGGTGATAGTCGCTCACGAAGAGCGCCAGATGTGATCCTGCGCAGTTCGTCGACGTCCGCTTCCTGCACCGCGCGCGCATATCTCTCGATAGCGTTGCGCACGCTGGCCAAGTCCACTTCGGTTCCTTTCCACCGCACTGGATGTCGTTTTGGTGTCTGCTGCCCTATGCGGTAAGTGGGGGCGCGGAATGCCGTCGTTTCCGCCCGCCCGGCTGGCGGTGAACGTGTGAGGTCGGCTTACTCCTCGTCTTCGATGATGTGAACCGCGGCCTCCTCTGCGGAGGCCGCGCCGCCACTAATACCGGCGTCCTCAGCTACCAGTCCCGCCTCGGTATCGTCGCCAAATCCCTGGTCTGGCGCGACAAGCCGGCCTGCTCGCACACTGCCGACTTCACGTGCCTCCGGGAATTCAGCTTCACGCTCAGCCGCGTCGGAGCGTTCCTGCTCCTCTTTGTCGAGCCAGACATTAATGCGCGCTGCTGGATCCGGCTCTTCCTCGGCAAGCAGCTGGTCCATGCCTTCCGACGGACCGAAGGCGCCAGGCCCGTATGGCTGCTCGGGCGGCGAAAACCCTTCATCGAGTGCGTCATCGAGGCCACGGTCGATGAGGGTGTCTTCTGGCTGCAGCTGATTGTCATCCTCCGGGCTGTATTCGCCGGCCGCCGGTCCAGCGTCATAGTGAGTGCTCATACCTATGCCTTAACCGTCGTAGGGTCAATGGTTGGCGATGGCTCGGGGATCGTGCCCGGCGGCCATGCATTTGATGACGATGTCGCGGGCGGTGGTCATCGCTTCTCCTGGAAATCGTTGGAGACCCAGCGAGATAACTTACGGGCCAGTTCGAAGCTAAAACGCCCGGGCATGCCGATCTAGGGCCATTTGGCCTTCGATCTGGGACTTTGGACCTGTCGACTGGCGCTGCACCAGGCGGCTTGGCTGGAGGTAGCCAGCAGGTAGCCAGGGCCTTTCAGCCGCGCCCTCGATATCTGAATACCTATTGTGCAACCGATCACGCACCCGCCAGCCACAGATCGAGGAGTTGACATGGGTGACAACCGCTATCTCGAAATCATCAAACGCTTACTTAACGCGGAGACGTACTTCCGTTGGCGCGAGGAGACTGACGAGTCTGAACATGATCGACCGCATCCCGAAGAGGGGCCGAACTAACGACACACAGGTGCCGATTCTTCGGCCGGCGTGGTATCGGCCAGCGTCTAGTGAATGCCTTCGGGATCGAGATACCTTTCTTCCACTCCCTGAATCAACCGGTGGCGTATCCGTTCCAGATCTGCGGCCTCGTGTGCCACCAACTCGTCCTCCCATCAGAATTCGGCGACCGCATGCTCGAGGCGTTCGGCCAGTCTGGCCTGTGCCTCTGCGCGCCGAGTTGGTAGGTGCTGAGACGGGAAAGCCGTTGACACCGGCTGGTATTCGCGCAGGGTACGACGGGCAACGGTCATCTTGTGCAACTCGGTGGCCCCGTCGGCGATCCCCAGCGACTCGGCGGCGATCATCATCTTGATGAACGGCATCTCGTTGGACACTCCGAGCGCGCCGTGCAGGTGCATGGCACGCTGCACGACGTCGTGCAGCACCTGCGGCATCGCCACCTTGACCGCGGCGATATCGCGGCGCACCTTTTGGTAGTCGTGATGCTTGTCGATCAGCCACGCAGTACGCAGCACCAGCAATCGAAACTGCTCGATCTGGATCCAGCTGTCGGCGATCTTTTCCTGGGTCATCTGGAAGTTCGCCAATGGACCATTTCGGGTCTGGCGTGATACCGCCCGCTCGCACATCATGTCGAATGCCCGCCGGGCCAAGGCGATGGTGCGCATGGCGTGATGAATGCGGCCACCGCCGAGGCGCGTCTGCGCGATCGCGAACGCCTGTCCTTCGCCGCCGAGGATGTGGTCGGCCGGCACTCGGACGTCGGTATAGCGGACGTAACCATGGGTGGCGTGCGAGTCAGTACCGACCCCCACGTTGCGGATGATCTCGATGCCCGGTGTGTCGGCGGGCACGATGAACAGCGACATCTTGTCGCGGGTACGCGCGTCAGGGTTGGTGACTGCCATGACGATGAAAAAGGTCGCATGTCTGGCGTTGGTGGAAAACCACTTCTCGCCATTGATCACCCAGGCGCCGTTGTCGCGTTCGGCGCTTGTGACGAACAGCCCTGGATCCGAACCGCCTTGGGGCTCGGTCATGGAATAACACGAGGTGATTTCACCGTCGAGCAGCGGCTGCAGGTAGCGAGCTTTCTGCTCGGCGGTGCCGAACATGGCAAGGATCTCGGCGTTACCCGAGTCGGGTGCCTGGCAACCGAACACCGACGGGGCCCAGCGCGACCGGCCGAGTATTTCATTGAGCAGCGCGAGCTTGACCTGGCCGTAGCCTTGGCCGCCGAGTTCAGGTCTCAGATGCGCAGCCCACAGCCCCTGGCCCTTAACCTGCTGCTGCAGGGGTCGCAGGATCGCCATCGTCTCGGCGCTTTTCTTGTCGTACGGATCGAGCGCGACCAGATCGAGCGGCTCGAGCTCGTCGACCATGAACCGTTCGACCCAGTCCAGCTTCTCCTGGTATTCAGGGTCTGTTTCGAAGTCCCACACGATTTCAGACGCTACTACTCTGGCTACCAATGACAATCCACGCACGTCCCGCACTAAAGACTGACATCTCCGAGCTGTCGCACGTCCTCGGCCGCGCCTTCTACGACGACCCGGTGTCGGAGTGGATCATGCCCGACGACAGGACACGGGCGGCCAACCTGCGGAGATTTTTCGCGACGGTGACCCGGCACCATCACCTCGCCGGCGGCGGGGTGGAAGTGGCCAGCGACAGGTCGACCATCGGCGCGGCGGCGCTGTGGGATCCGCCGGGCCGGTGGAAGCAGTCGTCGCGCGTGCAACTGATGATGCTGCCGTCGTTCATCCTCGGCTTCGGATTTCGGCTGTCAGTTGGCCGCAAACTCGGCGACCTGCTTAACCGGATGAAGCAACAACACCCAGAGGAACCGCATTGGTACTTGGCGGTGATCGGCAGCCACACCTCGGTGCGCGGCAAAGGCTACGGGCAGGCCCTGATGCGTTCGCGGTTGGACCGAGTCGACGCCGAACACGCTCCTGCCTACCTCGAGTCGAGCAAGCCGGAAAACGTGCCTTACTACCAGCGATTTGGCTTCGAGGTGAGCGGCGAAATCGTGCTGCCCGGTGGCGGCCCGACGCTGTGGCCGATGTGGCGAGCGCCGAGGTAGCTCACCGACCCGCCTCGGTGGTGTCGTGCAAAGTCGCTCGAAATTGCATTGCCCGGTAAGGCCATCCGTGTGCGGTGTTCCACTGCGACACCACCAGGCCGACACCGCCGGCGACGTCGAGCTTCGACCCAGGCAGGACGTATCCGCCGTAGAGCTGCGCGACCCGGCTGTGGGCATGATCTTCGGCGTCCCATTCGGACCCGACGACCGGCATCTGCAGTGGTGCATCGTGCACAGCGGTGAGGGAATCGACGACCCGATAACCGAGGGCGTACTTCGAGGATAGGAATCCGCCCAGGACCCACTTGCCTTTACCCAATCGCCGCAGCGACAGCTCGCCCCAGGCTTCACCGGCGGGCGTTAGCGGCGTCGGCTCCTGACCCCAGGACCACCGACCCTTGCCGGTTCGTCCCCACCCGGAGTACTTACGCAGATCGCCGATGTGCTCCGGGCGCACCCGCTTGAGGATGATTCCTTTGTCCCGCTGAAAGCCGGTGGAAACGACGTAGATCCAGCCGTCGACCGGGTCGTAATCCCACGACCAGCACTGCGCGTGACCGTTGTGCAAACCGGCCGGAAACTTCGTGTCGCCGCCGAGGTGTCGCCACGAGATCCCGTCGTTGTCCGACCTCCAGATCTCGGTCCAAACGACGTTGCCGAAGCCCCGGTTGACGATCGCGTGCAGGTAGAGCGTGTCATCCACCCGCAGTAGGTCGGAAGGAATCACCGTGCTGATGCCGCGACGCGGCCTGCCGGACTTAACGGTGTGATGCGGGTAGCGCCACAGCTGGTGCGCGTAATCGGCATCGCCGCCGCCGGCGCGCTGGTAGGTGATGGGGTGATTGGCGTCGCCGGTGCCGATGAGGATCACCGGTGAACGCCAGTCGCCGTGGCCAACGCTGTTGCCGGAGAAGGTGTCTCCGAACACCGACACCAATGTCCCGTTGGGCGCGACTACCGACGCGCCCAGGTCGGTGCATGTCACTCCCCACCGGTCGGTGATGCCGGGGCCGGTGATGTCGGCCAGCTTGCCGACTTTGCGACGCGAGGTAGCCAACGGGGTCAGCCCGACCACGGCCGGCCGTCGACGATGATGTCCAGCCGCTCGTTGAAGAACGCGATGCGATCGGTGACCGGTTCGGCTTCGCGCAGCGGCTGGTGGTAGGTCCACGCCACGTCAGCTGGACCGTCGGGCACCGAGAAGTAGGACGCCCGGCCCTTGTATGCGCAGTAGCTGACGGTGTCGGTCGGCTCGAGATCGACGACGACGTCGGCGCGCGGCAGGTAGAAGCGCACCGGCAGCAAGGTCTCGAACAACAGCAGCGGCCGCGATGACTCGGCCAGCAGCCTGCCTTCCCACTCGACCCGGACGTGCCGGGTGCTGGCGAGGATGTCGATGCGTTTGAACGGATCATGCGGGTGGGCGACGATCGGCTCGTCCTCTTCGCGCCACTCGAACGCGCTGAAATCGAACGTGACGTAACCGGTCAGGTCCGGATCATCGGGCCGGAAGGCCGCCGACGCGCGCCTGGCACCGTCGAGGACGACGTCGAACATCTCGCCCGTACAGCTGTGTGCCGTGAACGGGTTGGTCGGGACCAAGACCGGCAAATCGGCAAGGTCGTCAACCCTGCCCGCCGACTCCAGCCCGGCCGAGACATCCCGCTCCGGCACCGCGTACGTCGGGACCACTCGCCGGGGTTCCCAGATCAGCAGTCCGTTGACGGTGTCGGCAACAAGCTCTTCGCCCAGGTAGATCCGAAGGCGCTTGTCGGTGGGTTCGTAGCGCAGCGACTGCAGCGCGCCGCCGAGCAGATCTCGCATTCTGGTGCCCATGGCATCATCATCGCGCCGCGGCTGAGATTACGGGCTGCTCTGCCACCCGTTGATGCCGATCACGATCATCCGCAGCTGCTTGACTGCGGTTCGCCGGATCTCCTCGATTGCCTCGGCGCTATGGGCGTCCTCGAGCGCCTCGGCGACGACGATCATCGAGTTGACGAACAGGGTCGCCAGCACGTTGAGATCTTCGGTGCTCCAGGCGTTCAGCCCCGGGAACCGGGCGAGGTCGGTGGCCAGCTCGGAGGTGAGAAGCCGGAACTCGGTGCGGATGGCATAGCGCAGCACGGTGACGCCGCTGGAGCGCTCGCGCCCGATGAAGCGCCAGTGTTCGCGACGCTCGGTGACGCTGGCGACGACGATCTCCACGGACGACTCGATCACCCGGTTCGGATCGAGCTTGCCGGCGCGGGCGCCGCGCAGCATGTCGCGCAGGGTTCGAAACGACTCGTCGATCAAGACCAGCCCAAGGGCCTCCATCGATTCGAAGTGACGGTAGAACGCCCCGGGGACAATCCCGGCTTCCCGGGTCACCTCGCGCAGGCTCAGGCCACTGAAACTGCGGTCGTCGAGCAGTTTGAGCGCCGCGGCGACGATGGCCCGCCGGGTCGCCTCTTTGCGCTCCTCGCGGGACGGGCCTTCGCGGCTACGTCCGCGACCCGACCGGCGCGGGCGTGAGCTAGGCGCACGACTGTTCACTGTGTGAACGCTATCACAGACCTGCGGAAATACTTGACGAGCAGGGGCATGGCGTCGCACGGTATACATATGTTCACCCAAAAATCCACCCAAATCTTGACAAAGCGGGTACTGGGTTCTGACCTGGTCAACCTGCTTACCGGTCCGCACGGCGTCGACCGGTACACCGAACTACTGGCCCCCACCTGGACGCGCGGCGAGGGCCGCGCGAAGGTCGTCGATGTGCGCCGGACCACCCCGCGCAGCGTGACCCTGGTGCTGGCGCCCAACGACGCGTTCACCGACACCGGTCGCGCCCTTCGTGCCGGACAGTACGTCAACCTCAGCGTCGAGATCGACGGCCGCCGGCACACCCGCTGCTATTCACCGGCCAATGCCGAGGGCAGCTCGCTTCTGGAGCTGACGATCGGACATCACGACGGTGGGCTGGTCTCGACGTTCCTGTACGAGCGAGCCCGGCGCGGGATGGTCGTCGGGCTTACCGGGGTCGGCGGCGACTTCGTCTTGCCGGCGCAACGACCCTGCCGGATTCTGTTCGTCTCCGGTGGAAGTGGCATCACGCCCGTCATGGCGATGCTGCGCACGCTGGTCAACGAGGGTCATTCCGGCGAAATCGCGTTTGTGCACTACGCGCCCAACGCTGCCGAGGCCTGCTACCGCGACGAGCTCGCCGAGATGGCCGGCGTGCGGGTGCTGCACGGCTACACCCGCTCAGCCGACGGCGATCTCGAAGGCCGGTTTGGGCCCGAACACCTGGCGGCGGCGATGCCGGAGCCGGATGCCGTATTCGTCTGTGGGCCAACATCTTTAATCGACGCCGTCCGTGAGTACTGCGCAAATGCGTACGCGGAGAGCTTCGTGGCACCGACTCTCGAGCTGCCCGCGGAGCCGTCGGGCGGGCGAGTGTCATTCGCGGACAGCGGCATTGACGTTGTTGACGACGGCCGCTCGCTGCTCAAGCAAGCCGAAGCGGCCGGCCTCACCCCGGAGAGCGGATGCCGGATGGGCATCTGCCATACCTGCACACGCCGCAAAACCTGCGGCGTGGTGCGCAACCTGACCACCGGCGCGGTGTCGACCGCGCCCGACGAGGACGTGCAGATCTGTGTGTCGGTCCCCGTCGGCGACGTCGACATTGCCCTTTAGGCCCTCTAGAGAATCTGGAGAAGTTCATGTCACAGCCCAAGATCTCGCTGACGTCCGAGCAGGCCGATGCTTTCGGCCGTGAACTCGACGCCATCAAGGAACGCGTGATGGCCGACCTCGGCCAGCGCGACGCCGAATACATCCGCCGCGTCATCAAGACGCAGCGCGCCCTGGAAGTCGGCGGGCGTGCCCTGCTGTTCGCCGGGATCCTGCCGCCGGCCTGGCTGGCCGGCACCGCGATGCTCGGAGTGGCAAAGATCCTCGACAACATGGAGATCGGCCACAACATCATGCACGGCCAGTACGACTGGATGCGGGATCCGACGATCCGCGGCCGCGACTTCGAATGGGACACCGCGTGCCCGGCCGATCAGTGGCGGCATTCGCACAACTACATGCACCACACCTACACCAACATCGTGGGCATGGACCGCGACATCGGCTATGGCATCCTGCGGATGAGCGAGGATCAGCCCTGGCAGCCGTACTTCCTGGGCAACCCGCTCTACGCGTTCCTGCTGATGGTGCTGTTCCAGTACGGGGTCGCATTGCACGAACTGGAAACCGAGCGCATCCGCTCCGGCGAGATCCGGGTGGCTGATAAACGGGAAGTCCTGCAAGGTATTTGGCGCAAGACTCGCAGGCAGATGCTGAAGGACTACGTCGCCTTCCCGCTACTGGCCGGGCCGTTCGCCCCGTTCGTGTTCGCCGGCAACCTGTCGGCCAATCTGATCCGCAACGTGTGGTCGTACATGATCATCTTCTGCGGCCACTTCCCGGATGGCACACAGGAATTCACGGTCGAAGAGACTCGGGACGAGTCACGTGGGATGTGGTATTTCCGCCAGATCCTCGGTTCGGCGAACTTGACTGGCGGCAAGCTCTTTCACGTGCTGTCCGGCAACTTGTCGCACCAGATCGAACACCACCTGTTCCCGGACATGCCGGCTCGCCGGTACGCGGAGACCGCGCCCGAGGTGCGTGAGATCTGCCGCCGCTACGGCATCCCGTACAACTCGGGCTCGCTGCCGCGGCAGTTCGCCACCGTCGTGCGCAAGATCGTCAAACTCGCGCTGCCGCCCAAGAAGCCCAGCACCACCGAGGCGCGTGAGCTGGTCACCGCCTGAGTGCATCGACTGGCTAGGAGCTGGGGTTCATCACCCCAGCTCGTAGGACTCCCGCGACACTCGGAAGAAGTGCCCGGTGCTGGTGTCGGTGCACTTCATCGCCGACTGCTCTGGGCTGCAGGCGATCACACCCGCTGATAGCGGTTGGTCGTAATTCACCGGGTCGGCAGCCGCCAAGGCGCCTGGACTGTAGCCCACAATCGGCAACTGGCCCCGCATGAGAACGACGGTGCTAGTGGCGTCGGCCCGGCCCTGCGGGGGCGGCTGCGGTGGCACCCAGCTCTGGTTAACGATGTCGCACTGCACGAAATTCTTACCGAGCCCGAATCTGTCTGTTGGAGGGTAGTTAACCAGGTTGCAGGAGATGTCTCCCGACGGCGACTGGAACTGCATGGAGAAGGGGTTCGCGTGCGCACTTCCTGCCACGCCGATCGTGGCCGCGCCGGCTATCGCGCAGACCCCCGCAATCATCAGTGTCCACCGGACGGGACGCTCGCCGCTTATCGCCCGACGACGATTTAGCACACTTAGAGCTAAGCGGTGACCAGTTTCGCTGCCGTTGCTAGATTGTCAAGCCATGGTTAATTTGCCCTCACTGGATGGCGTCGAGCACAAGTTCGTCGAGGTGGGGGGCGGTGTGACGATTCACGTTGCCGACGCCGGCCCCGCCGACGGGCCGCCGGTAATGCTGGTGCACGGCTTTCCGGAGAACTGGTGGGAGTGGCGCGAGCTGATCGGGCCGTTGGCCGCGGACGGCTACCGGGTGCTGTGCCCCGACCTGCGGGGCGCGGGGTGGAGTTCGGCGCCGCGCTCGCGCTATCTGAAGAACGACATGGCCGACGACCTGGCCGCCGTGCTGGACCGACTGGACGTCGGGCCGGTGAAGTTGGTTGCCCACGACTGGGGTGGGCCGGTCGCGTTCATCATGATGCTGCGCCACCCGGCAAAGGTGACCGGGTTCTTCGGACTCAATACCGCCGCGCCCTACGTGCAGCGCGATCTCTCATCGGTTCGCAACATCTGGCGGTTCTGGTACCAGATCCCGATGTTGCTCCCGGTGATCGGGCCGCGCCTGATCGCAGATTCCAAGGCCCGCTACTTCAGGATGCTGGCATCGTGGGTCGGCGGCGGGTTCAGCGTTCCCGAGGAGGACGTTCGCATGTATGTCGAGTGCATGCGTCAGCCCGGGCACGCGGTAGCCGGTTCGCGTTGGTATCGGACATTTCAGAGCACGGAGATGCTGCGCTGGCTACGGGGCGAATTCGACGACGTCCCAGTCGACGTCCCGGTCCGCTGGCTGAGTGGCACCCAAGATCCCGTGCTCACACCGGATCTGCTGAGCGGATATGCCCAGCACATCAGCGATTTCGAGGTTGAGCTGGTCGACGGTGTCGGCCACTGGATCGTCGAGCAACGCCCCGATCTGGTGCTGGACCGGCTGCGAGCCTTCCTCAAGATGTGAGGCTGGTTCTAGCGCCGATACCCGAGCAGCGCAACGGACGCGTGCAGGGCGGGCTCCACGATCTCGCGAACGCTGTGCCCGTCTTCGACGGCGAGCGCGGTCAGTTCCCGCAGGCCGCCCACCAAGATCACCGCCGACGGCCGGGTCAATGGCGGCAGCCCGGCCTGTTGAAACCCTGGGCTGCCGCTGAGGTTGATCAACAGACTGGTCAACAGCTTCAGGCCCCGACGCTGGAACGGACGCGCCGCCGCGTCCAGAGACGGCAGCTCGCGGATCCAGCTCAACGTGATGGCCGGTCGGGCTTCGATGTGGCCGACGTAAGCTTCCACGGCCTGGCGAATCTGCGCCTGCCAGTCCGCGCCCGGATCGACGGCGTCGCGGATCTCCTTCGCCAGGTTGTCGACGTCGGCGTGCAGCAGCTCGAGAAAACACTGCTCCTTACCGGGGAACTGGTTGTAGAACGTCCGCTTCGACGTGCGGGCGTGACGGACGATGTCGGCGACGGTGGAGGCGCGGTATCCACGCTCGGTTATCGAGGCCGCGAGGCCCTCGAGCAGGCGGCGTCGAAACGGGTCGACATCGATCGGTCCGGCCGAAGCCGCATCGTCAGCGACGGTTGCCGCCACGTCGTCTCCTTCTGATGCATCCAAGCTGGATCAGGCCTTGCCAGCACTTGGTACCAAAGAGTACCGTACCCGAATAGACCTTTGGTACCACGCAGTACCATCTCGATGTTGGGAGTGCACAACGATGAGCACCATCGACACAGCGGCGGCCCCGGCTCCGCCCGCCATCAGATTGCCTCCAGCCGCCCGGATTCCGAAGCCCATTCAGGGCGCGGCATTCTCATTCTCGCGCCGGTGGATTGTGCGGCAGATGGCCCGCCGCCACGGCGACGTCTTCATGCTCAACGTTCCGATCTACGGCCCCATCGTGGTGGTGGCGAATCCCCAACTGGCCAAGCAGATTTTCACCACCAGCCCGGAGGTGCTCGGCAACATCAAGCCCAACCTCAGCCGGCTGCTCGGGTCAGGCTCGGTGTTCGCGCTCGACGGCGATGAGCACCGAGAGCGGCGCCGCCTGTTGGCTCCGCCTTTCCACGGTAAGAGCATCAAGAACTACGAGACCATCATCGAAGAAGAGACGCTGCGCGAAATCGCCGGCTGGCCCGAGGGGACCCCATTCGCGACGCTGCCGTCGACGATGCGGATCACGCTCAACGCGATCCTGCGTGCGGTCTTCGGTGCCGAAGGCGCCGAGCTCGATCAGCTGCGGCGGATTCTCCCGCCGTGGGTGACACTGGGCTCGCGGCTGGCGATACTGCCCAAGCCGAAGCGAACCTATGGCCGCTACTCCCCCTGGGGGCGGATGGCGGAGTGGCGGCGCCAATTCGACCTCGTTCTCGACAAGCTCATCGCAGATGAGCGGGCAGACCCGAATTTCGAGGATCGCAGCGATGTGCTGGCGCTGATGTTGCGTAACACCTATGAGGACGGTACGACGATGTCGCGCAGCGACATTGGTGATGAGTTGCTGACGCTATTGGCGGCCGGACATGAAACCACGGCGGCCACCCTGGGGTGGGCGTTCGAACGGGTGAGCCGACATCCCGATGTGCTCGCCGCACTGGTTGCCGAGGCCGACACTGACGAAAACGAACTGCGGCAGGCGATGATCCTCGAGGTGCAGCGCAGCAGAACGGTGATAGATTTCGCCGGCCGCCACGTCTACGCGCCCGTCTATGAACTCGGCGACTGGGCCATTCCCCGCGGGTTGTCGATCGTGGTGAGCATCGCGCGCCTGCACGCCAACCCCGACGCCTTCCCTGACCCGGACCGCTTCGACCCGCAGCGCTTCGTCGGCTCCAAGCCGCCCAGCTTCGCCTGGATCCCGTTCGGCGGCGGCGCCCGGCGTTGTGTGGGAGCCGTGTTCGCCAACATGGAAATGGACGTGGTGCTGCGAACGGTGCTGCGCCACTTCACTATCGAAACCACCACTGCGCCAGGGGAGAAGTACCATTCCCGCGGCGTTGCCTTCACCCCGAAGGACGGCGGCAAGGTCGTGGTCCACCGGCGTTAAGATCGGCGGTCATGACAGCCGACGCCAACCAGCTCGTAGACACGATGAACGGCGCCCTGGCATCGACGATCCCGATTGCGGACAAGATGGGCGTGAAGGTCGTCGAGGCTCGTCCCGGTTTCGCCGCCACGACCGTCCCGGCCGAAGGCAACGGCAACCACTTCGGCGTCATCTATGCCGGCGTGCTGTTCACCGTGGCCGAAGTCCTCGGCGGCATCATTCCGCTGATCACCTTCGACACCGCCAAGTACTTCCCGCTGGTCAAGAACCTCGACATCCAATTCGTCGCGATGGCCAAATCTGACGTGCGGGCCGAAGCCAGCCTCGACGACGAAACGATCACGCGGGTCGAAGCCGAAGCGGCACAACGCGGTAAGGCCGACTTCACGCTGGAGGCAGTGGTGACCGACGCCAACGGTCAGACCGTCGCCACCACACGCGGGCTGTATCAGTTGCGAGCGATCGGCAGCTAGGTAATCTCGCGGTCTGTCGTCGTTAGCGGTCGGCTGCGGCCCGTCTCGGCAGCTTCCAGTCCGGCCTGATGAAGTGGCAGGTGTACCCGTTGGGGTAGTGCTCCAGGTAGTCCTGGTGCTCGGGCTCGGCCTCCCAGAAGTCGCCGGCGGGGCTGACTTCGGTCACCACCTTGCCGGGCCATAGCCCGGACGCCTCGACGTCGGCTATGGTGTCCACCGCAATGCGCTTCTGCTCCTCGTCGAGGTAGAAGATCGCGGAGCGGTAGCTGGTTCCGACGTCGTTACCCTGCCGGTTCTTCGTAGTCGGATCGTGGATCTGGAAAAAGAATTCGAGCAACGTTCGGAAGTCGGTGCGTGCCGGGTCGTAGATGATCTCGATGGCTTCGGCATGTGTGCCGTGGTTGCGATAGGTCGCATTGGGAACGTCACCGCCGGTGTAGCCAACCCTGGTCGAAACCACGCCGGGCTGCTTGCGGATCAAGTCCTGCATACCCCAAAAGCAGCCGCCGGCCAGTATTGCCTTGCTGTAGTCCGTCATCCTGTCGATTATCCCGTGCCGCAGCACCGGCTGCCAGGACTGCCTGCCATCGCTCAGTGCTTTCCGGCGGTTGCTCGACAAACCCAGTAGAACGTGTTCTAGTTTCTTGCGTGAAGCAGGTGTTTAGCCGCGACGAGCTGGCCGCTGCGTTTGAGAATTTCGAGCAGACGGTAGCCCGCGCCGCCGAGACCAGGAATTGGGACGCCTGGGTGCAGCAGTACACGCCGGATGTCGATTACATCGAGCACGCCGCGGGCACGATGAAGGGCCGCGACCAGGTGCTCACCTGGATCCGCGAGACGATGACGACCTTCCCGGGCAGCCACATGACGGCCTTTCCGTCGCTTTGGTCGGTGATCGACGAGCCGACCGGGCGCATCATCTGCGAGCTGGACAACCCGATGCGCGATCCCGGTGACGGCACCATCATCAGCGCGACGAACATCTCGATCATCACCTACGCGGGCGACGGCCAGTGGTGCCGACAAGAAGACATCTACAACCCGCTGCGCTTTGTGCGGGCGGCGGTGAAGTGGTGCAAGAAAGCCGAGGCGCTGGGCACGCTGGACGACGACGCGGCCCGCTGGCTGCGTCAGTACGGAGGTGCAACGTGAGCGCACCCAAGCTGGTCATCGGCGCCAACGGGTTTTTGGGCTCGCATGTCACCCGCCAACTCGTCGCGGCGGGCGCCGAAGTGCGCGCGACGGTGCGCCCGACCGCCAACACGCGCAGCATCGACGATCTCGAGGTCACCCGATTCCAGGGTGACGTCTTCGACACCGCCACCGTGCGCCAGGCGATGGACGGTTGCGACGAGGTGTACTACTGCGTGGTCGACACCCGGGCGTGGCTGCAAGACCCGTTGCCGCTGTTTCGCACCAACGTCGAAGGACTGCGCAACGTCCTCGACGTCGCCGTCGAAAAACCAATCGCCGCGAAGCTGCGTCGTTTCGTGTTCACCAGCACCTATGCGACGGTCGGCCGGCGGCACGGCCGCGTCGCAACCGAAGATGACCAGATCGACCGGCGTCGGCTCACCCCGTATGTCGAGTCGAGGGTCCAGGCCGAAGACATGGTGCTGCGATATGCGTCGGAAAGAGGTCTGCCCGCGGTCGCCATGTGCGTCTCGACGACCTACGGCAGTGGTGACTGGGGCCGCACGCCGCACGGCGCGTTCATCGCCGGCGCGGTCTTCGGCAAGCTGCCTTTTCTGATGAACGGCATCCAGCTGGAGGTCGTCGGTGTCGACGACGCGGCCAGGGCGCTGCTGCTGGCTGCCGAACGCGGACGCAACGGCGAGCGATACCTCATATCCGAACGGATGATTCCGCTGAAAGAGGTCGTCAAGATAGCGGCCGACGAAGCCGGAGTGCCGCCGCCCCGGCGGTCCATCTCGGTGCCGGCGCTCTACGGACTGGGCGCACTGGGCAGCCTGCGAGCCCGGTTGACCGGTAAAGATGCCGAACTCAGCCTGGCGTCGGTGCGGATGATGCGCGCCGAAGCCCCGGTCGACCACAGCAAGGCCGGCCGCGAACTGGGTTGGGAGCCAAGGCCGGTCGAGGAGTCCATCCGGGAGGCGGCGCGGTTCTGGGCCGACTTGAAAAACGCCCGGCAAAACAGCAAGACCGCGCCATCCGAGTAAGTCGGAATCGCGCTTAACTTCACCACGCTGAGCTCTCCGCGTGTCTTGTCTAGCTAAAGTGTTTTTTGTTACATAGTGTGACGCATGGTGAATGTGTGGTGTCCTTGCACTGAAACATGTCACCCAGCGCTGCTGCTTAGCGACCATTGCGTTTTTGCGGTGAGGCGGCGGTGACAACAACGACGCCGGCCCGGCTCACCGACTACGTGCGTGACCAACTCGAGCCCCCGCTGGCGACGATCGGCGGCTTTGCCCATATGTGCGTACTGGCCGGAAAAGCGTTGTTTCGTAGACCGTTTCACTGGCGCGAGTGCATCGTCCAGTGCTGGTTCATCACCAGAGTCGCGACGCTACCCACCATCGCGGTCTCGATACCGCTGACCGTGCTGATCATCTTCACGCTCAACACGCTGCTGGCCGCATTTGGCGCCGCCGACATCTCAGGTGCGGGCGCGGCCTTGGGCGCGGTCACCCAACTGGGACCGCTGACCACCGTGCTGGTGGTAGCCGGCGCCGGGTCTACGGCCATTTGCGCCGACTTGGGTGCGCGCACCATCCGCGAGGAAATCGACGCGATGGAGGTCCTCGGCATCGACCCCATCCACCGACTGGTAGTGCCGCGGGTGGTGGCGGCGACCATCGTCGCCACCCTGCTCAACGGGACAGTCATCACCATCGGGCTGGTCGGCGGCTTCTTGTTCGGCGTTCACCTGCAGAACGTCTCGGGTGGTGCGTACCTCGCCACGCTGACCTTGGTCACCGGCCTACCGGAGGTGATCATTGCGACGGTCAAGGCCGCGGTGTTCGGAACGATCGCAGGCCTGGTGGGCTGTTACCGCGGCCTGACGACAAAGGGCGGTCCCAAAGGCGTGGGCATCGCCGTCAACGAAACGCTGGTGTTGTGCGTGCTCGCGTTGTTTGCGGTCAACGTGGTGCTGACCACAATCGGTGTGCGGTTCGGGACGGGACGCTGACATGGCTAATGTTTCAGCAGCCGCTGTTTTACAGGCGCGATTTCCACGCGCCGTCGCGAACTTCAACCACTATGTCGGCGGCCCGCTGCGGGGGCTTAACAAGGCCGGACACCTCACCAGGTTCGCCATTACCGGTGGCTGGTCGATCGGGTGGGCGCTACGCCGCTATCGCCGAGAGACGTTGCGGCTGATCGCTCAGATCGGCATGGGCACCGGAGCGATGGCGGTCGTCGGCGGTACCGCGGCGATCGTCGGTTTCGTGACGCTGTCCGGCGGCTCGCTGATCGCCATCCAGGGTTTCGCATCGCTGGGCAACATCGGCGTCGAGGCGTTCACCGGATTCTTCGCCGCGCTGGCCAACGTCCGCGTGGTCACGGCCGTGGTGACCGGCGTTGCGCTGGCGGCCACGGTCGGTGCCGGCGCGACCGCCGAGCTGGGAGCCATGCGGATCAGCGAGGAGATCGATGCGCTCGAGGTGATGGGCATCAAGTCGGTCGCGTTCCTGGTGTCAACCCGACTGATGGCGGGGTTGGTGGTGGTCGTGCCGCTGTACGCGATGGCGCTCGTGATGTCCTTCCTGTCGGGACAGGTTGTCACGACTCTGTTTTACGGCCAGTCGGTGGGCACCTACGAGCACTACTTCCGCACATTCCTGCGCGTCGAGGATGTGTTCTGGTCGGGGGCCGAAGTCATCGTGATGGCCGTGATCGTGATGATCACCCACTGCTACTACGGATACAACGCCAGCGGCGGGCCGGTCGGCGTGGGAGAAGCCGTGGGCCGATCGATGCGCTTCTCGTTGGTCTCAACGGTGATCGTTGTCCTGTTGACCTCGCTCGCGCTTTACGGCGTCGACCCGAACTTCAACCTCACGGTGTAGCCGCGATGACGATGCCCAGAAAGGCGCAGAAGGTACGCAAGCCCAGAACGTGGCCCGACACCTTGGCGGGTATCGGGTTACTGCTGGCATGCGGGCTGCTGCTTGCGTTGGTATACGGGCAGTTTCGCGGGAACTTCACCCCCAAGACCCAGCTGACGATGCTGGCTACCCGTGCCGGTTTGGTGATGGATCAGGGATCGAAGGTCACCTACAACGGCGTGAGCATCGGTCGGGTGGCCGGCATTTCCGAAGTTGAGCATGACGGCAAGCCGGCGGCCAGGTTCACGCTCGACGTGGACCCGAAGTACGTCGACCTCATCCCGGCCAACGTGATCGCGAAAATCCAGGCCACCACGGTCTTCGGCAACAAGTATGTGTCGCTTACCTCACCGGAAGATGCTTCACCGCGACGGATCACATCCGAAAACCTGATCGACGCGACGTCGGTGACGACGGAGTTCAACACCGTATTCGAGACGATCATCCAGATTGCGGAGAGTGTTGACCCGGTCAAGGTGAATCTCACGCTGAGCGCTGCCGCGCAAGCGTTGAGCGGGTTGGGCAACAAATTCGGCCAGTCGATTGTGAACGGAAACAAGATTCTCGACGACGTGAATTCGAAGATGCCGACGATCCGCCACGACATTCAGCAGATCGCGGCGCTCGGCAATGTCTATGCCAACGCCGCGCCGGATCTGTTCGATGCCCTCAGCAGCGCGGTCATCACCGCACGCACCCTCAACCGACATCAGGCCGAACTGGACGCGGCATTGTTGGCGGCGATCGGCTTCGCCAACACCGGCGACGACATTTTCACCCGCGCTCGGCCGTATTTGGAACGCGTGCTGGCCGATCTCGGGCCGACCGCCCACCTGCTCGACACTTACAGCCCCGAGGTGTTTTGCACCTTCCGTAACTTCGCCAATGTCGCCCCCAAAATCGCGGCGGTGGAAAGCGCCAACCACTACGCCGCGCAGCTCGGCGCGGCGATCGCCGGGTCGGAGAACCCGTATGTGTATCCGGACAATTTGCCCCGGGCGAATGCCAGAGGCGGGCCCGGAGGCGCACCGGGCTGCTGGCAGCCGATCACCCGCGATCTCTGGCCCGCGCCGTATCTGGTCATGGACTCGGGTAACAGCATCGCGCCCTATAACCACTTCGAACTCGGTCAGCCCCTCGCGAGCGAGTACGTATGGGGACGCCAGTACGGGGAGAACACGATTAACCCATGAAAATCACTGGAACGGTTCTTCGACTCGCCGCCGTCGTCTCCGTGCAATTGTTGTTCACCGCAATCATTGTCGTGGTTTTCGGCCAGGTGCGCTTCGACCGCACCAACAGCTACTCCGCTGAGTTCAGCAACGCGAGCGGCTTACGCGCCGGCCAATTCGTCCGTGCCTCAGGCGTGGAGGTCGGCAAGGTCAAGAAGGTGGATCTGGTCGAAGGAGACAAGCGGATACGCGTCGACTTCTCCGTCGACCGCACCGTACAGCTGTCCCAGGCGACAACCGCGCAAATCCGCTACCAGGACTTGATCGGTAACCGCTACATGGAAATCGATCGCGGGACGGGAGAAGGCGCCGACCGAGTCCTGCCGCCTGGCGGATTCATTCCGCTCTCACGAACCCAGCCGGCCCTGGACCTCGACGCGCTCATCGGTGGTTTCAAACCACTCTTTCGAGCACTCGATCCGCAGAAGGTGAACACGATCGCCTCGTCGATCATCACCGTCTTCCAGGGCGAGGGCGGCACCATCAATGACATCCTCGACCAGACCGCGCAACTGACTTCACGTCTGGCCGAAAGCGACCATGCAATCGGTGAGGTGATCGCGAACCTGAACACGGTGCTGGACACAACGGTCAAGCATCGAAAACAGTTCGATGACACGGTCAATAACTTCGAGTTGCTCGTTACCGGCTTGAAGGAGCGGGCCGATCCGCTGGCTGCCGGCACCGCGCACATCAGCAACGCCGCAGCAACGGTGGCTGACCTGCTGGCCGACAACCGGGCCCTGGTGCACGACACCGTGAGCCGATTAGAAACCGTCGCAACGCCGCTCGTCGACCAACGCGACAGGGTTGGCAACATGCTGACCCAGTTGCCTACCGCATTCAATCTGATCGGCCGCGCCAGCGGCATCTACGGTGACTTCTTCAACTTCTACCTCTGCGACCTCTCGATCAAGGTCAACGGACTGCAGCCGGGCGGCCCGGTTCGCTCCGTCAAGCTCTTCCAGCAGCCGACGGGTCGGTGCACGCTGCAATGAGAACACTGGAACCCGCCAACCGGGTGCGGACCGGAGCCTTGGCCATCGCGGTGGTGGTGCTCGTTGTTGGTGTGGGCCAAAGCTTTAGCAGCCTGCCGATGTTGTTCGCCACCGCCAGCTACTACGGGCAGTTCACCGATTCGGGCGGATTGAACAAGAACGACAAGGTCCGCATCGTCGGTATGGACGTCGGCACGGTGCAGGACGTCAAGATCGACGGCGACCATGTCGTGATGAAGTTCACGACGGGGACACGCACCATCGGCACCGAGAGCCGGCTGGCGATCAAGACCGACACCATCCTGGGCAAGAAGGTGCTGGAGATCGAGCCGCGGGGCACCCAGCCGCTACGGCCGAACGACATGTTGCCGCTTGGCCAAAGCACCACGCCGTATCAGATTTACGACGCGTTCTTCGACGTCACCAAGGCTGCTGCCGGCTGGAACATCGAGACGGTCAAGAAGTCGCTGAATGTGTTGTCGCACACCATCGATCAGACCTACCCGCATCTGGGCGCGGCCCTCGACGGGGTGGCCAAGTTCTCCAACACCCTCGGCAAACGCGACGCGCAGCTCAAGCACCTGCTGACCGAGGCCAGGAAGGTGGCCGGCGTCCTCGGCGACCGCAGCAAGCAGATCAACACGCTGCTGGTGAACGCCGAGGAGCTGCTGGCCGCGTTCAACGAACGTGGCCGGGCCATTCAGGCGCTGCTGGTGAACGTCTCAGCCTTTTCGACCCAGGTGCGCGGGCTGATCAACGACAACCCCAACCTGCACCATCTGTTGGAGCAACTCAGCACGGTCACCGACCTCCTGGTCGCGCACAAGAATGACCTTGTCGCTGTGCTGACCACGCTGCGCAACTACACCGCGGCGCTCAGTGAGGCGGTCGGTTCTGGACCGTACTTCAAGGTGATGATCGCCAACCTGCTGCCATATCAAATCATGCAGCCCTGGGTCGATGCGGCGTTCAAGAAGCGTGGCATCGACCCGGAAAACTTCTGGCGCAGCGCGGGATTGCCAGCGTTCCGGTGGCCCGACCCGAATGGCACCCGGTTCCCCAATGGTGCGCCGCCGCCGGCGCCACCGGTGCTGGAAGGAACCCCGGATCATCCGGGACCGGCCGTGGCGCCGGGCTCCCCGTGCTCCTACACGCCGCCGCCGGAATTGCCGCCGCGGCCGGGCAATCCGATGCCCTGCGCGGGTGTCGATCAGGGGCAAGGCCCGTTTGGACCTAACGGTCCGTACCCGGTGTTGCCCGACGTGCTCTCGTCGCCGCCGAACCCACGTGGTCTGCCACCGGCGCCGGGCATCCCGATCGCCGGGCGACCCGGGGCTCCGGCACCCGCCCTGCCGGGCACACCGGTGCCGTTGCCGCCGAACGCGCCGCCGGGCGCCCGCACCGAAGGCTTGCAACCAGCGGGCCCGGTTCCGCCGCCGTCGACGTTCGCGCCCGGGCTGCCACCCGGACCGCCGGCGCCACCGGGCCCTGGCCCGCAGTTGCCGGCCCCATTCATCACGCCTGGCGGGACGGGAGGTAGCAGCCAATGAGCACGATCTTCGATATCCACAAGCTGCAGTTGCCGCGGCTGTCGAGGGCCGCGGTGATCATCGGATCACTAATTGTGGCAAGTGGTTTGGTCGCTGCTTTTGTGGGCTGGCAGCTCTACCAGAAGCTGACCAACAACACCGTCATCGCCTATTTTCCGGCGGCCAATGCGCTCTACGCCGGGGACAAGGTCGTGATCATGGGAATCCGCGTCGGCGCGATCGACAAGATCGAACCCGCCGGCGACAAGATGAAGGTGACTTTCCACTACCACAACAAGTACAAGGTGCCCGCTAACGCATCGGCGGTGATCCTCAACCCGACGCTGGTGGCCTCGCGGAGCATTGAGTTGGAGCCAGCGTATAAGGGCGGGCCGACCCTGCCCGACGACGCGGTCATCCCGGAAGAGCGCACCCAGGTGCCGGTGGAGTGGGACGACCTGCGCAACGACATCACCCACATCATCTCCAACCTCGGCCCGACCAAAGAGCAGCCCAAGGGGCCTTTCGGTGAGATCATCGAATCCTTCGCAGACGGGCTGTCGGGCAAAGGAAAACAAATCAATACCACGCTGGACAGCCTGTCAACCGCACTGACAACCCTGGACGAAGGTCGCGGCGATTTCTTCGCGGTGCTGCACAGTCTGGCGTTGTTCGTCAACGCGCTGCACCAAGATGACCAGCAGTTCGTTGCCTTGAACAAAGACCTGGCCCAATTCACCAACAACCTCAACAGCTCAGATCAGTCCGCTGCCAACGCGATACAGCAGACCGACGAGCTGCTCTCCACCGCTCGCAAATTCTTGACCGAAAACCGCGACGTGTTAGTGCACGACGTCAACAACCTCGCGGAAGCGACGACCGCGATCGTGCAACCGACGGGGCGAGACGGCTTGGAGACTGCGCTGCACATATTGCCCCACATGGCCGCCAACGTGCTGGCGATCTATGAACCGGCGCACGGCTCGCTTACCGGCGCACCCGCGATTGTCAACTTCGCCAACCCATTACAGTTCATCTGCAGCGCAATTCAGGCCGGCAGCCGACTCGGTTACCAAGACTCGGCGGAACTGTGTGCGCAGTATCTGGCGCCGGTTCTGGATGCGATGAAGTTCAACTACCTGCCGTTCGGGATGAACGTGTTCAGCACCGCCGACACCTTGCCCAAGAACGTTGCCTACTCCGAGCCGCGGCTGCAGCCACCGCCCGGCTACAAGGACACCACCGTGCCCGGGATCTTCTCGCCGGATACACAGTGGTCGCACCGCAACTCCGAACCAGGCTGGGTCGTCGCGCCCGGGATGCAGGGGGTGCAGGTCCAGCCGGCCACGGCGAACCTGTTGACGCCCGCGTCGTTGGCCGAACTGGTGGGTGGTCCGAACATCGCCCCGCCACCGCCAGGGCAGAACATGGCCGGACCGCCGGACGCCTACAACGAGAACAGCCCGTTGCCACCGCCGTGGTACCCGCAACCCCTGCCCTCCCCAACGGCGCAGCCACCGACGGGACCGGGCCAGTGACGCGCGCGGCACGGCTGATTCGCGAAAGAGTCAGGCAGGCATTGGCTTTGGCAACGGCCGTGGTGGTGCTGACGTCCTGTGCGAGTTGGCACGGTATTGCCAATGTCCCGCTGCCCGGCGGCCCGGGCAGCGGCGCCGGGTCCTACACGGTCTATGTGCAGATGCCAAACACTTTGGCGCTCAACGGGAATAGCCGAGTGCTGGTGGCCGACGTCTTTGTCGGCACCGTGCGCGCGATCACCTTGAAAAACTGGGTCGCCACGCTGACCATCGACCTGGAGAAGGGTGTCCGGCTTCCGAAGAATGCCACCGCCAAGATCGGCCAGACCAGCCTGCTGGGCTCCCAGCACGTGGAACTCGCGGCCCCACTGGATCCGTCGCCGGAGCCGCTGACGGCCGGCGACACGATCCAGCTGCGGAATTCGTCGGCGTATCCGTCGACTGAGCAGACGTTGGCCAGCCTGGCCATGGTGCTGCGCGGCGGCGGACTGCCGAATCTCGAGGTTATTCAAAACGAGGTCTACGACATTGTCACCGGACGCGCTCAGCAGATCAGGGATTTTCTGGGCAAGCTGAGCACGTTCAGCCGCGAGTTGAATCACCAGAGCGACGACATCACCCAGGCCATCGACTCCACCGACCGGCTGTTGTCGTATGTGGCGACGCGTGACGACACCCTGGATCAGGTGCTGACCGAATTCCCGCCGCTGGTAAAGCATTTCGCAGGCCAACGCGACCTCTTTGCGAACACGGTCGATGCGGTTGGCCGGATCAGCAACGTCACCGATCAGACGTTGTCGGCGTCGCAGGGCAATCTCCACCAGGACCTCCAAGATCTGCAGCGGCCGCTCAAGCAACTCGGCCGCGCCTCACCGTATTTGGTTGACGCACTCATGCTTCTGCTCTCGCCGCCGTTCGCCATCGACAGCGTCCCGAAGATCGTGCGCGGCGACTACATCAACGTGTCAGGAGCACTGGACCTGACGCTGAGCGCCGTCGACAACGCAGTCTTCACCGGCACCGGTTTTTCCGGAGCCCTGCGCGCGCTCGAACAGTCGTGGGGCCGCGACCCCGCCACGATGGTCCCCGACATCCGGTTCACGCCCAACCCGGCCGACGCGCCGATAGAGCGGGGCGAATAGATGCTGACCCGCTTCATCCGGACCCAGTTGGTCGTGTTCGCCGCGCTGACGTTGGTGGCGCTGATCACGCTGGGCTGGTACTACCTGCGTATCCCAAGCTTGCTGGGCGTCGGCCAGTACCAGTTGACGGTGCAGCTGCCGGCGTCGGGTGGCTTGTATCGCACCTCGAATGTGACGTATCGGGGAATCCAGATCGGCAAAGTCACCAAGGTCGAGCCGACGAAAAATGGTGTCAAAGCGACGCTCAGCATCGACAGCCGCTACAAAATTCCGGTTGATGCATCAGCCAATGTGCACTCGGTGTCCGCGATCGGTGAGCAGTACTTGGATCTGGTGTCCACCGGCAACCCGGGAAAGTTCTTCTCGCCCGGACAGACCATCACCAAAGGCATGGTGCCCAGCGAGATAGGCCCGGCGTTGGATGCCGCCAACCGCAGCTTGTCGGTGCTACCCAAAGCCAAGATCGCCTCGCTGCTTGACGAAACGGCGCAAGCGGTCGGCGGTTTGGGACCGGCGCTGCAACGACTCGTCGATTCGACGCAGTCGATTGTCGGTGATTTCCAGGCGAATATCTCCGACGTCAACGACATCATTGAGAACTCCGCACCGATCATCGACAGTCAAGTCGATTCCGGCGATTCGATCCAGCGGTGGTCGCACAACCTCAATGTCCTTATTGCCCAAGCCGCGCACAACGACCAGCACGTGCAAAGCATCCTGTCGCAAGCGGCGCCGACCGCTGATCAGGTCAACCAGGTGTTCGCCGACGTCCGGGAGTCGTTGCCGCAGACCTTGGCGAACCTCGAGATCGTTGCCGACATGCTCAAGCGGTACAACAAAGGTCTCGAGCAGTTGCTGGTGTTCTTGCCGGAGATCGGCTCGGTGGCACAAACGGTGGTCGCCTCCGCCCCGGGTTCCGTGCTGCTGGATCTCAACCTGAACATCAACAATCCGCCGCCATGTCTGACCGGATTCCTCCCGGCGTCGGAGTGGCGGGCGCCGGCGGACACCAGCATTGCTCCGTTGCCGGCCGGAACGTACTGCAAGATCCCACAAGACACTCCGGCCAACGTGGTGCGCGGCGCCCGCAACTATCCGTGCGTCGACGTTCCCGGCAAACGGGCGGCGACCCCGCAGGAGTGCCGCGACAACAAGCCGTACGTCCCGTTAGGCACCAACCCGTGGTACGGCGACCCGAATCAGATCCGAAACTGCCCGGCGCCCGGCGCTCGCTGCGATCAACCCGTCGACCCCGGCAAGGTGATACCGGCGCCATCGGTCAACAACGGTCTCAACCCGCTACCCTCTGACCGGCTGCGCGGAACACCACCCCCGATCAGCGATCCGCTGCAACGGCCCGGATCGGGCACCGTGCAATGCAATGGGCAGCAGCCCAATCCATGTATCTACACTCCGGCCGGCCCGAGTGCGATCTACATCCCGTCTGGTGGCGAAGTGGTGGGACCTGATGGGGCCAACTACACCCTCGAAAACTCAAGCCACACAGGCGAGGACGGCTGGAAGGACATGCTCGCGCCCGCCGGCTGACCCCCAGTGTGGCGACCTAGCGGACTAGCCTCGGGCGAGTGACAACCGACCGGGTGCGCGTCGACCTGAGCGGGGCGCCGCAGACGATGCTGGCGACGCTGTACGCGAAGGCGCTGGACGCCGACTTCAAGGAGCCGATTCTGGGTGATCGGTTCGCCAAACAGATCGTCGAGCGCATCGACTACGACTGGAAGAAGACCACCATCACCCCGCGCCGCGCGCCGTCGGTGACTACCCGGACCGCGCACTTCGACGCATGGGCCAACCAATTCCTGGCCGCCCACCCGCAAGCCGTCGTGTTGCACGTGGGCTGTGGTCTTGACAGTCGGTTCTTCCGGCTGCAGCCGGGTCCGGGTGTCGAATGGTACGACGTCGACTACCCCGAGGTCGCCGCGCTTCGCACCCAGCTCTACCCGGTCGCCGAGCATTATCACGTCGTCGCCGCCTCGGTCACCGATCCGGGCTGGCTGGCCGACATTCCCGCCGACCGGCCGGCGCTGATGATCGGCGAAGGGCTGACCATGTATCTCACCGAACAAGAAGGCATCGCTCTGCTGCGGCGAATCGTCGAGCGGTTTCCCTCCGGGGAACTGCAATTCGACGCGTTCAGTCGGCTGGGTATCAAGTCGCAGTGGATGAACGTGATCGTGCGGCGCGCGGGAGCGACGTTGTACTGGGGAATCGACGGGCCGGACGTGATTCTGCGCGCGGTGCCCGGCACCCGGCTGCTGACCTGGGTGTCGACCTTCGACTCCGACGCGTTCAACCGTGTACCGGCCGCATACCGGCTGATGGCAACGGTCATGTCATGGCTGCCCGCTCTGCGTTATATGTCCCAATACCACCGCTATGCATTTGGAACGGCCTGACTTCATCCGGGACGGGAATCTTGCGCGCCGCGCGGTGTTGCATAAGCTATTCACACCTGAGGAGATGTCACCATGACCAGTCGGCCTGTTCTGGAACCCACTACCGAGCATCCGATCACGATTAACCCGACCGGGGCGCGGGTTGTCGTCCGTGTCAACGGGGAGGTCGTCGCCGACACACGCAACGCGCTGCAGCTACAAGAGTCCACTTACCCTGCCGTGCAATACATTCCGCTTGAAGATGTCGCGCAAGAGCTGCTCACCCGCACCGACACCAGCACCTATTGCCCGTACAAGGGCGAAGCCGGCTACTACAGCGTGACCACCGCGGCCGGCGACACCGTCGACGACGCGATCTGGACGTACGAGCAGCCCTACCCCGCGGTGGCGGCCATCGCCGGGCACGTCGCGTTCTATGCCGACAAAGCTGAGATCGCCGTCGAGCCCGATTAAGAACCCGCTGGGCCGAACACCTGCGCATTGAGCTGGGTGTCACCGTATTCGCGCAACGACACGATAAGTCCGTCGCGGGTTTCGAAGATGAAAACCGTGGGGGTGCTGTAGCGCACTCCGTCGGCGGTCACACCGTTGGTCAGCGCCTCGATCACCACGCTTTCGCCGTCATTGAAACACCGGATGAAGTCGAGGTTCATCTCAACTCGGCGTTTGCGCCGCTCGACCTCCTGGCGCAGCGCCGCTTTGTCGATCGTTTCGCGACTCTGAATGCTCCAATAGGTGAAGTCGTCGCTCAGCAGCCCGAAGCATTCGTCGATATCTCCGCCGTCGGACAAACACTGCAAAAACATCCACGCAAGTTCGGCCTGCGGATCGTCGAACGGGGTGGTCACATCGCCATCCTGACCCCCAGCACCATTACCGGTCAATCGTGCTCGGGCGAGCAGGCGCGAGCCGAACCCAACCTATGATCATCGGGATCGAGCAGTTGCGGCATCCGGTGGGAGCAGATGGTGAGTAGGGCTCGCACGGTCAGGTTCGCAGGTGTGGTCAGCCCTGCGCTCACCCTTTTCCCGCTCCGCCGCGGTCCTCGTGATCCCTGCTTTCAGGTGGGTGATGATGGCGCCACCTGGCGGACCAGCCTGTTGCTCAGTGGATCCGTCACGGCGCGGATCAGCCGCGCTGCGCCCGATGCCGTGCAGTGCACGGCATGGGGGAGCGGTGCCGAGCAGTTTCTCGACGGCCTCCCGGCCATGCTCGGCGCGCAAGACGATTCATCGGATTTCGTCCCGACCGACCCGACGGTGGCGGCCGCGCATCGGCGTGTGCCGCACCTGCGGCTGGGGCGCACCGGTCAGGTATTGGAAGCCCTCATTCCGGCGGTCATCGAGCAGCGGGTTCCGGGCGCCGATGCGTTCCGGTCCTGGCGGCTGCTGGTGACCAAATTCGGCGCGCCGGCGCCAGGACCCGCGCCGGCGCGGATGCGGGTGCCCCCGTCCGCGGACGTGTGGCGGCACATCCCGTCGTGGGAGTTTCACCGTGCCAACGTCGATCCCGGACGGGCCCGGACCATCGCCAGCTGTGCACAGCGGGCGTCGTCGCTGGAACGGCTTACGTCATGGCCGGCCGCGCAGGCCCGAGAGGCACTGACGTCGCTGCCCGGGGTCGGTGTGTGGACGGCGGCCGAGACGGCGCAACGTGCGTTCGGCGACCCCGACGCATTGTCGGTGGGCGACTATCACATCCCCAAGATGGTTGGCTGGACGTTGCTGGGACATCCGATCGACGACGCCGACATGATCGAGCTGCTCGAGCCGATGCGGCCGCACCGCTACCGGGTGGTCCGCCTGCTGGAAGCCAGCGGGCTGGCCTATGAACCGCGCCGCGGCGCGCGACTGCCGGTCCAGGACATCCGCGCGCTGTGACCCGGCTGACATTCGCGACCGGCGCCGAACGCCTTCGCCCACGGCCTCTGGTAATGGGGGGAACCCGGACTTCCGCCCTCGACGAGCGGGGAGGGCAGGTGGTATCCGGCCACATAGCCCAGCAAAAAATGGGTGGTGTATCTCAGCGCCAGGTAGAAACCGACGGCACCGAGACCGGCGACGACGCCGATGATGATGCCCAGCAAGAGCCATTTATAAAGATATTCGAGATTCCTGATGAAGCGGCCCAACCGCCCGCCGCGGCCTGAATCCGCGTCGTCTGCCTCCAGCATCGCCAGTGACGTTAGCAGTGGCCGTCCGGGGAATAATCGGACCGCGGTCCGGTTATGTCGTGTAGCCAAGTTTTAGGAGGTACAGATGCCCGCGGTAACCGCAGACACGTTGACCTTGGAGCGGGTGTCCGCAGCCGCTCCGGCTGACACCGAACGTCCGGTTCGGTCGATCACCACCGGGCCGCACGGCTACGAAGGTGAGGGATTTCCGGTGGTTCGGGCGTTCGCCGGGGTCAGCACCGCCGCACTGGACCCGTTCGTGCACATGGACCAGATGGGTGAGGTGGAATACCAGCCCGGCGAGCCCCGGGGGACCGACTGGCATCCGCACCGCGGCTTCGAAACGGTCACCTACATGATCGACGGGCGGTTCGCGCACCAGGACTCGCACGGCGGCGGCGGGCTGATCACCGATGGTGCCACCCAGTGGATGACCGCAGGCGCCGGCATCCTGCACATCGAAACGCCACCGGCCGATCTGGTCGAGAGCGGGGGTGTGTTCCACGGCATCCAGCTCTGGGTGAACCTGCCGAAGACGGACAAATTCGCCGCACCGCGTTATCAGGCCATTGCGGGTACCGACGCCGTCTTGCTCTCCTCTGATGACGGCGGCGCGCTAATCCGTGTCATTGCAGGGGATATCGAGGGTCACCGCGGGCCCGGCGCCACGCACACGCCGATCACGATGGCGCACGCCACCGTCGAACCTGGTGCGCGGCTGAACATTCCGTGGAACCGCGATCACAACGCGCTGGTCTACGTACTTTCCGGGCGCGGATCGGTCGGCCCGATCGGACACCCGATCCAGCAGGGCCAGTTGGCGGTCCTCGGTCCGGGCGACCGGATCACCGTCGCCGCGGCGCCGTCGCAGGAGTCGCGCAGACCCGCGCTGGAGGTGCTGCTCCTGGGCGGCCGGCCGATCCGCGAGCCGGTTTTTCATTACGGCCCGTTCGTGATGAACACCAAGGCGGAGTTGCTCCAGGCACTCGAGGATTTCCAGGCCGGCAAGTTCGGCCGCATTCCACCCGATGGTCTGATGCCCCACACCGCCGCACGGCCGCCGGCCAGCTAACAAGCACCTTCGGTTAGGCGCAGCGGCCGAAATTGTGATCTATGGCACAATTCATCCGTGGTCCAGCCCGCGAGTCGGGGACCGGGTCGCCCCCCTGCGGCGAAGGCGGCCGAGACGCGGAAGCGCATTTTGCGCGCTGCTCGCGAGGTGTTCAGCGAACGCGGTTACGACGCGGCCACCTTCCAGGCGATCGCGATCCGCGCCGACCTGACTCGGCCCGCGATCAACCACTACTTCTCCAACAAGCGTGCGCTGTATCGGGAAGTGGCGAAGGAAACCAACGACGTGGTTGTCGCCGCTAGTATCCAGCGGGCGCAGCGCGAGACGACACTGGCGGGACGGGTGGCCGCGTTCATCGAGGCGGCGACTCAGGCTGACATCGAAAACCGAACAGCGGCGGCATTTTTGATCACCGTCGCGTTGGAGTCGCAGCGGCACCCCGACCTGAGCCATGAGGAAGCCGACTCGGTTCGCGCCACCCGGGTTTTTCTGTCATGGGCCATCGACGACGCGATCAAGCGTGGCGAACTGGCTGCCGACACCGACGCCTCGGTACTCACCGAGATGCTGATCGCGGTCTTGCTGGGAGTCGGCTTTTACGCCGGTTTTGTCGTTAACCGGCACGAAATCGACGCGGTCAACGCCCAGCTGCGGCGGTTGTTGGCCGGCAACCTCACCCGGCGCCCCGAATAAGGGCAGTGATGTAGCGCACAGAACCATATAGCTTACCTAACTTATTCGGTAGCATGGGTCGCGCTATGAATGATTTGCACGATGCGAGTTCGGTGCGCACCGACGGGGACAGCTGGGACATCACCGAAAGCGTCGGCGCCACCGCATTGAGCGTCGCCGCGGCGCGCGCAGTGGAGACCGCAACAGCTGAGCCGCTGATTCGAGACGAGTTCGCCTATTTGTTGGTGTCGTCGGCGGGTCAGTCGTGGGCACGGCTGGCCAGCTCCGGCCTCGAGTGGATCGGCGACGACGAGCACGGACGACGCGCCCACCGGCTGGCCTGCGACTACCAAGCGGTGCGCACGCATTTCTTCGACAGCTACTTCGCCGACGCTACTGGCACTGCCGCCGGCATCCGTCAGGTGGTGATCCTGGCCGCAGGGCTGGATTCGCGGGCCTACCGGCTGGACTGGCCGGCCGATACCACGGTCTACGAGATCGACCAGCCTCAGGTGGTCGAGTACAAGACCGCCACTTTGGACTCGGCCGGCGCCGCTCCCAAGGCCACCCGCCGTACTGTCCCGGTTGACCTGCGCGACGACTGGCCGGCGGCGCTGACCGCCGCAGGTTTCGACCGGGCTCAACCCACCGCGTGGCTGGCCGAGGGCCTGCTGCCCTACCTGCCGGCCGAAGCTCAGGACCGGCTGTTCGAAATGCTCACCGAGCTGAGCGCGCCCGGCAGCCAGGTGGCCGTCGAGGTGTTCAGCCTTGGTTCGGGCGACCCCGAGCAACGCCGCGCGGCGCGACGTGTTCGCTTCGAGCGGATGCGGGAACGCCTCGGCCTCGACATCAACGTCGAGACGCTGACCTACCAGGAACGCGACCGTGCGGACGCCGCCGAATGGCTGACCGCGCACGGCTGGCAGGTGCGTGCCGTGAGCAACGCCGACGAAATGGCCCGACTGGGCCGGCCGATCCCCGCGGACCTGGCCGAAGAGACCTTCACCACCAGGCTGCTGCGCGCCCAACTCGCCGCAGTTGATTGATCACCACACGCATTTTGCAGGAGGCGGGAACCACCACGATGAGCACCTTGCGCACCCACGATGACACCTGGGACATCGCCACCAGTGTCGGCAGCACGGCGGTGATGGTGGCCGCCGCCCGAGCGGTCGAAACCGATCGTCCCGATCCGCTGATCCGCGATCCCTACGCGAAGCTGCTGGTCAGCGAGGCCGGCACCGGCGTGTGGGAAAGCATGCTCGACGACTCGCTGGTCGCCAAGGTGGAGTCGTTCGACCCCGAGGCGGCCGCGGTGTTCCAACACATGCGCAGCTACCAGGCCGTGCGGACGCACTTCTTCGACGCCCACTTCACCGGGGCGGTGGCTGCCGGCATTCGCCAGGTGGTGATCTTGGCATCCGGGCTGGACTCGCGGGCTTATCGGCTGGACTGGCCGGCCGGCACCAGGGTGTACGAAATCGACCAGCCCAAGGTGCTTGCCTACAAGTCGGCCACGCTGGCGGCAAACGGCGCAACGCCGTCGGCCGACCGCCACGAGGTGCCGATCGACTTGCGTCAGAATTGGCCGGCCGCCCTCGTCGGTGCGGGTTTCGACACAGGAGCGCCGACGGCCTGGCTCGCCGAAGGTCTGTTGATGTATCTGCCCGCCGACGCCCAGGACCGGCTGTTCGCGCAGATTACCGAGTTGAGCGCACCGGGCAGCCGGATCGCGGTGGAAACCGCGGCCAGTCACGCCGACGAGCGGCGGCAAGAGATGCGCGACCGGTTCCAGCGGGTGGCCGACCAGTTCGGCATCGAGCAGACCGTCGACATCCAGGATCTGATCTACCACGACGAGAACCGCGCGGTCGTCGTCGACTGGCTCAACGACCACGGCTGGCAGGCCACGGCGCAGAACTCCGGCGATGAGATGCGCCGGTTGGACCGTTGGGTGGACGGCGTGCCGATGGCCGACGACAAGGACGCATTCGCGCAATTCGTGACCGCCGAACGCATATGAGTTCCGCGAGTCGCAGTGACGGCGACACCTGGGACATCGCGACCAGCGTCGGCGCGACCGCCGTCATGGTGGCGTCCGCCCGGGCGGCCGAGACGGCCAGCGAGCAGCCGCTGATCCGCGACGAGTTCGCGCAGCTGCTGATCGACGGCCCGGAACTCGCGCAGTTGGTCGCCAAGATGTCGACGACGTACACGGCCGATCCCGAGTTGGCAGCGGTCCGTGCCCACATGGTCAACTACCAGGCCGCGCGCACCCACTTTTTTGACGCCTACTTCCAGGCGGCGGCAGCGGCCGGCATCCGTCAGCACGTCATCCTGGCCGCCGGGCTGGACTCGCGGGCCTACCGGCTGGACTGGCCCGCCGGGACCAGCGTGTACGAAGTCGACCAGCCGAAGGTGTTGGAGTACAAAGCCACAACGTTGGCCGCCCATGGCGTGCAGCCGGTCGTCGACCGACACGAGGTACCGGCCGACCTGCGCTTCGACTGGCCGAAAACGCTGCAGGGCAAGGGGTTCGACCCCGCGCAGCGCACCGCGTGGCTGGCCGAAGGCCTGCTGATGTTCCTGCCGGGTGAGGCCGAGGACCGGTTGTTCACCGACATCGACGCGCTCAGCGCACCGGGCAGCCGGGCCTGCATCGAGGATTTCACCTTCGACGACGCGGCCCGCGAGGCATACGAGAAGCGCCGCGCCAAGACCGACGAGCTGCGCCGGCGGCTCGGCGACGAGAACGTCTTCGACCCCGGCGACCTGTGGTACACCGAAGACGAGCGCTGCGATCCGGCGGCCTGGTTCGACACGCACTCCTGGCGCGTCGAGTCGGTGACCGGTCGCGACTACCTGACCCAGGTCGGTCGTCCGTTGCCGGAGGAACCCAACGTTGTGGCAACATTCCGTGCTGTTTTCGTCTCTGCCGAGAAGCCATAGGCGTCGGTGACGCAGCCTGTTGCGCAACCGGGTGGTTGATTAGGATTGGGTTCCCCGGTTAGGAAGGGAACACTAATGACCACCGAAACCACCGCAAATGCCGCGGTTACGACTAGGACTCCTTCGGCCGCCTCGGCCACGGACGTCGCGAAGACGGTCGCGCGGCTCCGCAAGACATTCGCCAGTGGCCGCACCCGCAGCGTCGAGTGGCGCAAGGAGCAGCTGCGCGCGCTCGAGCGGCTGATGGCCGAGAACGAAACCAAAATCGCCGACGTCCTCGAGAAGGATCTGGGACGGTCGCCGTTCGAGGCGTGGATCGCCGATGTCGCCAGCACCTCCGCCGAGGCCGCATACGCGGCGAAGAACGTGGGCAAGTGGATGAAGCGCCGCCACCGCCTGCTGGAGATGTCGCAGCTGCCGGGCCGCGGCTGGGTGGAATATGAGCCGTACGGCACCGTGCTGATTATCGGCGCGTGGAACTTCCCGTTCGCGCTCACGCTGGGCCCCGCCGTCGGCGCCATCGCGGCGGGCAACACCGTGGTTCTCAAGCCCTCCGAGGTGGCGCCCGCTTCGTCGGCGCTGATGGCCGAGCTGGTGCCGCGTTACCTCGACAACGACGCGATCGCCGTCATCGAGGGCGACGCCGCCGTCAGCCAGGAGCTCATCGCGCAGGGCTTCGACCACCTGCTGTTCACCGGCGGCACCGAGATCGGGCGCAAGGTATACGAGGGTGCGGCATCGCACCTGACTCCGGTGACCCTCGAGCTCGGCGGCAAAAGCCCCGTCATCGTGTCGGCCGATGCCGATATCGAGGTCGCCGCGAAGCGGATCGCATGGACCAAGCTGATCAACTCCGGGCAGATCTGCATCGCGCCTGACTACGTCCTAGCTGAGGCGCCGATCCGCGACAAGCTGGTCGACGAGATCAAGAAAGCGGTTACCGCGTTCGAAGCGGAGAACGCCACCGGCGGTAAGCGAATCGTCAACGAGCGGCACTTCAACCGGCTCACCTCCGCACTCGCCGCGACAAAGGGTGAGGTCGCGATCGGCGGCGGCTCGGACGCGTCGAGTCTGAACATTCAGCCGACCGTGGTGGTCGATCCCGCCGTTGACGAGCCGTTGATGACCGACGAGATTTTCGGCCCCATACTTCCGGTAGTGACCGTTCGAAACCTTGATGAGGCAATCGAATTCGTGAACTCGCGGCCCAAGCCGCTGGCCGCCTACCTGTTCACCAAGGCCAAGGCCGCGCGTGAACGAGTGATCAAGGAGGTGCCTGCAGGCGGCATGGTGATCAACCACCTGCTGTTCCACTTCGCCACCCACAAGTTGCCGTTCGGCGGCGTCGGCCCGTCCGGTCTGGGCGCCTACCACGGAAAGTTCGGCTTCGAGGAGTTCAGCCACCGCAAGTCCGTGCTGACCAAGCCGACCCGACCCGACTTAGCGGCAATGATCTACCCGCCGTATACAGAGAAGGCGTGGAAGTTGGCGCGCCGGCTCTTCTAGCCGCGGCACCAAACTGACTTCAACCGGCCTGAGAAGAGTCGGGCGATGAAGCCCGAGAAAGAGAGGAAGCCCATGCCTGGAGTGCAGGATCGCGTCGTTGTTGTCACCGGAGCAGGTGGGGGACTGGGCCGCGAATACGCGCTGACCCTCGCCAAGGAAGGCGCGAGCGTCGTCGTCAACGACCTCGGCGGTTCCCGCGACGGAACCGGCGCCGGACACAACATGGCCGACAAGGTCGTCGAAGAGATCAAGGCTGCCGGAGGCCGCGCAGCCGCCAATTACGACAGCGTCGCCGAGCCCGAGGGCGCGGAGAACATCATCAAGACCGCTCTCGATGAGTTCGGCAAGGTCGACGGCGTGGTGAGCAACGCCGGCATTCTGCGTGACGGCACCTTTCACAAGATGTCGTTCGAGAACTGGGACGCGGTGCTCAAGGTGCATCTCTACGGCGGTTACAACGTGATCCGCGCCGCGTGGCCGCATTTCCGTGAGCAGAGCTTCGGGCGGGTGGTTGTGGCGACCTCCACCAGCGGACTGTTCGGGAACTTCGGCCAGGCCAACTACGGCGCGGCCAAGCTGGGCCTGGTCGGTTTGATCAACACGCTGGCCCAAGAGGGCGCCAAATACAACATCAAGACCAACGCGGTCGCGCCGATCGCGGCCACCCGGATGACCGAGGACATCCTGCCGCCCGAGGTGCTGAAGAACCTCACCCCGGACTTCGTGGCGCCGGTGGTGGCCTACCTGTGCTCAGAAGAGGTGCCCGACACCGACTCGATCTTCATCGTCGGTGGTGGCAAGGTGCAGCGCACCGCGCTGTTCCAGAACGAGGGCGTCAACTTCAAGACGCCGCCGTCCGTCGACGAGATCGCCGCGCACTGGTCCGAGATCGATGACCTGTCCGCCGCGAAGCAGGCGAATTTCTCGATCCGATAATCGCGAATGAAAGCCTGTGTAGTACAGGAGCTTTCAGGACCCTCCGGCCTGGTGTACACGGACGTCGACGACGTCACCGGCAACGACGACACGATCGTCGTCGACGTGCGTGCCGCTGGGGTGTGCTTTCCGGATTTGCTGCTGAGTAAGGGCGAGTACCAGCTCAAGCTGCCGCCGCCGTTCATCCCCGGCATGGAGGCCGCCGGTGTAGTGCACTGGGCGCCGGAAGATTCGGAATTCACGGTGGGTGAACGGGTTTCGGCGTTCGGTCTGCTCGGCGGCTACGCCGAACGGGTGATCGTTCCGTTGGCCAACGTGACCCGTAGTCCGGCGGAGCTCGACGACGCCGAAGCGGTTTCGCTGCTGGTGAACTACAACACTATGTACTTCGCGCTGGCTCGGCGTGCTGCGATGCGCCCGGGGGACAGCGTGCTGGTGTTGGGCTCAGCCGGTGGCGTCGGCACCGCGGCGATCCAGGTGGCCAGGGCGATGGGTGCGAGCAAGGTCATCGCGGTGGTGCATCGCACGGGTGCAACGGAATTCGTCGAGTCGCTGGGCGCTGACGTGGTGCTGCCATTGACCGACGGCTGGACTCAGGCGGTCCGCGAGCATACCGACGGTCGGGGCGTCGACATCGTGGTCGATCCGATCGGCGGGTCGGCCTTCGATGACGCCATCCGGGTGTTGGCCATCGACGGCAAGCTGCTCGTGATCGGATTTGCCGCGGGTGCGATTCCGACGGTCAAAGTGAACCGGCTGCTGCTGCGCAATGTCGGCGTGCTCGGCGTCGCGTGGGGTGAGTACTTGCATCAGGTGCCCGGTTCCGCGGCGCTGTTCGCCTGGGGTCTAGGCCAGCTGGTGTCGCTGGGTTTGAAACCGCCACCGCCGCAGCGCTATCCGCTCTCGGAGGCACCCGCCGCGCTGCAGGCCCTGGCCGACGGGGGTGTGTTCGGCAAGCTCGTGCTGGAGCCCTAAGCCAGCGACAGCCGGCGAGTTACAGGCCTCCGAAGAGGTCGTAAGCAGTCGTCGCGAGCGCCTCCCCGATAGGCAGGACTCCGAACACGCTCAAGAACGGGACCAACGCTATGTCTCCGGCAATCAGGTCGCCGATCGCGGCCAACAAGTCACCGGCTTCGAGGTTGTCCACGAACAGACTGGCGTCGCACTTCGTCCTGCCGCCTGTGGATAAAGGCGCAGCTGTGGATAAGTCAGCCCAGCAGCGCTGCGCGCAGCCGCGTCACGTCGGCCGCGGTGATGCCCGCGCTGCGCAGGTATCCATCCAGCGAGCCGAAGTTTTCGTCGATGGTCCGCCGTGCGGTGTCCAGGTATTCCGCGCGGACGCCGAGGACTTCGTCGGACAACCGTGCCTCGGTGAACGCCATCAACTCCGGCGTCACCTCGACGTCCGTTCGCCGCCGGACCGCGTCCAGGATTCGGGCCCGCAGCTGGGGAACGGCCCGGTTGCTGCCCAGGAAATCCGCCACGATCGCGTTGCGCTCGACGCCCGCGGCCTCCAGCACCAGCGCCACCATGAAGCCGGTGCGGTCTTTGCCGGCGAAACAGTGGGTGAGCACCGCGCGCCCGTCGGCCAGCAAGCTGACGACGCGGTGCAGTGCCTGCTGGGCTCCGTTGTAGGTGGGAAACCTGCTGTACTCGTCGACCATGAAGCGGGCGGACGCAGCGCTGACCGGTTCGTCGTCGGCTTTGTCTTCCAGCAGCCGCCGGAACGCGTGCTCGTGCGGGGCGTCCCCGTCCGGATTGAGCTCTTCGGGCCTGAGATCCGGAATGGGCAGCAGATGAATCAGCACGTCGTCCGGCACCCGGCCCGGCCCGTGGCGCTCCACTTCACGGCGCGAGCGCAGATCAGCGACATCGCTGATGCCCAAACGGCGTAACTCATCGCGGCCGTCGTCACCGAGATCGCTCAGCTCGCCGGAACGAAATAGCCGTCCCGGCCGCAGCGCACCAGTGCTATCAGCAACGTCGCGAAAATTCCAGGCCCCCTGCAGATCCCGCACACCTGCGACCATTTCAGGTGACCGCCGCAGCGAAAGCGCTTTGCTCCCGGCCGATCTCGGCGCGCGCGATGGAACGCATATGCACCTCGTCGGGCCCGTCGAAGATGCGCATCGCGCGATGCCAGGCATAGAGCCGCGCCAGGGCCGTGTCCTCGCTGACGCCGGCCGCCCCATGCACCTGGATGGCGCGGTCGATGACATCGCAGGCCACCTGCGGGGCCACCGCCTTGATCTGTGACACAAGTAGATGCGCAGCCTTGTTGCCATGCTGGTCGATGGTCCACGCTGCTTTCTCGCATAACAGTCTGGCCTGGTCGATCTCGTTGCGGGACTTGGCAATTGCCTGCTGTACCAAACCTTGGTCGGCCAACGGGCGGCCGAATGCGATCCGGGTGTTGGCTCGGTACACCATCAGCGCCAGCGCGCGTTCGGCTCCGCCGAGTGCGCGCATGCAGTGGTGGATGCGGCCCGGTCCCAGCCGGGCCTGGGCGATCGCGAAGCCGGCGCCTTCTTCGCCGAGCAGGCTGCTGACCGGTACCCGGACGTTGTCGTAGACGATTTCGGAGTGTCCGGGCTGATCTTGGTAACCGAAGACCGATGTCGAGCGAACGACGGTCACGCCCGGTGTATCTATCGGCACCAGCACCATCGACTGCTGCTGGTGGCTGGCCGCCTCGGGGTTGGTGCGGCCCATCACGATCAGGATCTTGCAGCGCGGATCGGCCGCACCCGACGTCCACCATTTGCGGCCGTTGATCACGTAGTCGCCGCCGTCGCGCACGATCGAGGTTTCGATGTTGCGGGCGTCGCTGCTGGCGACCGCCGGCTCGGTCATCGAAAAGCCGCTACGGATCTCGCCGTTCAGCAACGGCTCCAGCCACTGCTTGCGCTGCTCCTCGGTGGCGAACAGGTGCAGGGTCTCCATGTTGCCGGTGTCCGGTGCCGCGCAGTTGATCGCCTCGGGCGCGATCTCCAGACTCCAGCCCGTCAGCTCGGCCAGCGGGGCGTAGTCCAGGTTGGTCAGCCCCGACTCGGCCGGCAGGAACAGGTTCCACAGGCCGGCTGTCTTGGCCTTGGTCTTCAGCTCCTCGATGATCGGCGGAACGGTGTGATCGTTCGGGCCGGCCTCGTGCCGGTAGCGGTCATATTCCGCCTCGGCCGGAAAGACGTATTCGGTGATGAACTCGGACAGCCGTTTGTGGTAGTCGCTGGCTTTGGCCGACATCGCGAACTCCATGCCCGCCACGATATGACACCGCCGATCAGAGCACGATAGATGCCATGACCGAGATCCGTCCCCCGCTTCCGCCCTTCACCCTCGAAACAGCGATCCAGAAAGTGCAGGCCGCCGAGGATCTGTGGAACACCCGCGACCCCGAGCGCGTGAGCCTGGGCTACACCGTCGACTCGGAGTGGCGTAACCGGGACGAACATGTCGTCGGCCGCGACGCGATCGTGGCTTTCCTGACCCGGAAATGGCAGCGGGAGCACGACTACGTGCTGCGCAAGGGCCTGTGGAGTTTTCACGACAACCGCATCGCCGTGCGGTTCCAGTACGAGTGCCGCGACGCTGCCGGGCAGTGGTGGCGCAGCTACGGCAATGAGTTATGGGAGTTTTCCGACGGCGGGCTCACCGCCCGCCGCGAGGCCAGCATCAACGACTTGGCGATCGACGAGTCGCAGCGACGCTACTTCGGGCCTCGCCCACAGGCGGAGCACGGCCACGACTTCACCCTGTGGTAGCGGGCCGACGGGGGACAGGGTCGGTCAGGTTAGGGTTGGGGCCGATCTAGCGGGGTTAGGGCGCACAAGAAAGTAGATATACGTGTCATGACAGATACGCAGACGACGGTGGGGGTGGTCGCCGAGTCGGGAAGCGACGAGCGACGGGTCGCACTGGTGCCGAAGGCGGTCGCGCCGCTGGTGAAAAGCGGGGTCGCGGTCGTGGTGGAGTCCGGTGCCGGCGAGAGGGCGCTGCTTCCCGACGAGCTGTACACCGAGGCCGGTGCCACGATCGGTGATGCCTGGGCGGCTGACATCGTCGTCAAGGTCGCCCCGCCGACCGCCGACGAGGTCGGCAAGCTCCGCAGCGGACAGACGTTGATTGGGTTCCTCGCGCCCCGCGACGCCGACAATTCGATCGGTGCCCTGACCCAGGCCGGCGTGCAGGCCTTCGCCCTGGAGGCCATCCCGCGGATCTCGCGCGCGCAGGTGATGGACGCGCTGTCGTCGCAGGCCAACGTCGCCGGCTACAAGGCCGTGCTGCTGGCAGCCTCGGAGTCGACCCGGTTCTTCCCGATGCTGACCACTGCTGCGGGGACGGTGAAGCCGGCCACCGTGCTGGTACTGGGCGTCGGCGTGGCCGGGTTGCAGGCGCTGGCCACGGCTAAACGACTCGGCGCGCGTACCACCGGCTACGACGTGCGACCCGAGGTGGCCGACCAGGTGCGCTCGGTGGGAGCGCAGTGGCTGGATATCGGAATCGAGGCTGCCGGTGAGGGCGGGTACGCCCGTGAGCTCACCGAGGACGAACGCGCGCAACAGCAGAAGGCGCTGGAAGCGGCGATCAGCGGATTCGATGTGGTGATCACGACCGCGCTGGTACCGGGTCGCCCTGCGCCGCGGCTGGTGACCGCCGCGGCGGTCGAGGCCATGAAGCCGGGCAGTGTTGTGGTGGACCTGGCTGGGGAGACCGGCGGCAACTGCGAGCTCACTGAACCCGGGCAGACGGTGGTCAAACACGACGTCACCATCGCGTCGCCGCTGAACCTGCCCGCGACCATGCCCGAACACGCCAGCGAGCTCTACAGCAAAAACATCACGGCCCTGCTGGACCTGCTGATCACCGACGGCAAGCTGGCCCCGGACTTTGACGACGAAGTCATCGCGGAATCATGTGTTACCCGCCGCGCCGGCGACGCTGCAGTGGGGTTACCCCCAGCCGCGCAGCGGCGAGGGGGACGCAGCGATGCGGTGGGGGCACCTCCCGCTTGTGGGGGAGAGCGGCGCCAGATCGGAGAGGATTCCTGAATGCACGGTATGTATGACGAACTTCTGTCCAATCTGGCGATCCTGGTGCTGTCCGGATTCGTCGGGTTCGCGGTGATCTCCAAGGTGCCCAACACGCTGCACACCCCGTTGATGTCGGGGACCAACGCCATCCACGGCATCGTGGTTATCGGTGCTTTGGTGGTGTTCGGCGAGGTTGAGCATCCATCGCTGGCAGTGCAGATCATCTTGTTCGTCGCGGTGGTGTTCGGCACGCTGAACGTCATCGGCGGCTTCATCGTCACCGACCGGATGCTCGGAATGTTCAAGGGCAAGAAGAAGGCCGTTGCGCCCGGCAAGACCGAGGAGCCGGCCGCCAAATGAACTATCTGGTGATCGGCCTCTACGTCATCTCGTTCGCGCTGTTCATTTACGGATTGATGGGCCTGACCGGGCCCAGGACGGCGGTGCGCGGCAACTTGATCGCTGCGGTGGGCATGGCGCTCGCCGTGACGGCCACACTGATCAAGATCCGGCACACCGACCAATGGGTACTGATCATCGCCGGCCTGGTGGTCGGCGTCG
>NZ_DASPSP010000247.1:0-15060 GCF_035623875.1 Mycobacterium sp.
TCCGCTAACCGTGGTCCACGTGGTCAATCCCGTGGTCACCGCGTGGCCGCATAGCCCGTTGCCGGACGGAGTTGCGGTATGGCAGGAAAACGAGGGGCGCCGGATCCTCGCTGATTCACTAAAGCTCGCCCGAGACACCGCGAACGACAATCCGCGGTTACCAATCGAGAGCGAGTTGATTTTTTCGGCCACCGCTCCAACGCTCGTTGATCTGTCCAAAGAAGCCGACCTGATAGTCGTGGGCACCTATGGACGGGGAGCGTTGGCGCGCGGTTTACTCGGTTCGGTCAGTTCGAGCCTGGTGCGGCAGGCACATTGCCCCGTCGCTGTGATCCGGGACGAGGATCCGCGGATGCCGGATCCCGCCCAGGCTCCCGTGCTGGTGGGAATCGACGGCTCAGCGGCCTCAGAGGTTGCTACCGCGATCGCATTCGACGAAGCGTCGCGGCGCGGCGTCAACCTGGTAGCTGTACATGCATGGAGTGACACCGAGATTTTCGAACTTCCGGGTTTGGATTGGTCGGCGGTGAAGGCCGAAGAGGAGCGTCTTCTGGCCGAAGGGCTGGCGGGTTGGCAAGAACGCTACCCCGACGTGACCGTGCACCGGCTCCTCGTTTGCGACCGTCCGGCCCGCGTGCTCGTCGAAACATCTGAAGCCGCACAGCTTGTCGTCCTCGGGAGTCACGGACGTGGTGGATTCGCCGGCATGCTCTTGGGTTCGGTCAGCAACGCCGTCGTCCAATCCGTGCGCATGCCGGTGATCGTGGCCAGGCAGTCGTAATCCCCATCGCGACAGAGCAAGCTCGTGCGATGAAGCCAACAGAGCGTGCGCTTCCGATCGTGGTTGGGATAGACGGATCTAACGCGGCGATCAACGCGGCTCGCTGGGCGATCGACGAAGCGATCGGCAGGGCAGTTCCGCTGCGGCTGGTTGAGGTGCTGCGTGCCGACGAGGCGTCAAGCGCCTCCGGCGAAGACGATCATTTGGCGATGCAATACGCCGAAACAGCCCTGCATACGGCTCATGCCGCAATCCGAGCCGGCGGCAGACCGGTCAACGTCGACACAGCAATTCGTCGCGGCGACGTTGACCTCATCCTGATTGAGGAGTCTCGCCGGGCCGCGATGATCTGCGTCGGGTCGGTCGGGATTGGACATGCGGCCAGCCGCCTGCTGGGGTCGAGTGCGGTAGCCCTGGCCAAGCATGCCCACTGCCCCGTCGCGATCATCCGCTCAGACGGCGAACCGTCGCATGGAAAGCAGATCGTGGCAGTGGTTGATCGGTACCCCGACAGCGACGACGTCATACACCACGCCCTCGACGAAGCATTGCTGCGTAAGGCCTCCGTCCTGGCGTTGGGGGTAAGGCGATGGAAGGTCGGGCCGATTTCCGAGCATGAACTCGACCGGCGACTCGGCAATTGGCTGCCACGCTATCCCGATGTGGCGGTGCACAAGTGCATCACCGACACCGCAACCGAGTACTTGGTGACCCGCAACGAACCTATCCAATTACTTGTCACCGGTACCGCTGACGCCAACAAGCTGACCCGGCTGGTCGGTCCTCACGGATACGCCCTGGCTGCCTACCCAGACTGCTCGGTTTTATTGGTGCGCCACTAACAGTTGAATTGACGAACGGCCCGAGGTGCCGGGACTTCTGTCCCTATCGACGAGGTGTGCCCAATGGTCGGATAATCCCAGGAGATTAACTGCTCCCCCACCTGGAGGTATAGAAATGAGCCCTTCTCACCAGCCGCAGATTAGGACGCGTATGTTCGCCCGAGTGCTCGGCCCATTCTTGGTCATCGCTTGCATCACCGCCGCGGCACGCGCCTCCGAGATGCGGGCGCTGTTGTCAGATTTCACCGCGAACGCGTTGTGGTCATGGGTGGCGGGCTCGTTCGTACTCTTAGGTGGCCTTGTGGTGATCGCGCTCCACTCGTACTGGCGCAGCCCAGCCGCCATTGTCGTATCAATTCTGGGTTGGCTCGTGGCGCTACGCGGGTTCTTGCTGCTGGCCTTCCCCGCGGCCTTCGTCTCGATGGCCAACTCGGTGATCGGCATGGGCGGGCTGTGGCGGGCGATCTGCATCGTCTTGGCCGTGATCGGCCTGTACCTCACCTACGTCGGCTGGATGCCTGCATCTCACCACTCAACATCGCAAGCGGCGAGCGCAACTGCGGATCTGCCGCGCACCGCGTGACCTAAAAGCATAGATCGGAGATGAAGTCGTGAGCCAAAGCATGATAGCTGCAACGGTTTCGGCCCTTGTCGTGCTGATCCTAGTGTTGATCGCCTCTATTCGGGTGGTGTGGCAGTATGAGCGAGGCGTGCACTTTCGCCTCGGTCGCGTCGTCGCCGTTCGCGAACCCGGCCTGCGGTTGATCATTCCAGTCATCGACCGTTTGTGGCGAGTCTCGATGCGCATCGTGACAATGCCGATTCAGTCGCAGGGCATTATCACCCGCGACAACGTCAGCGTCGACATCGCGGCGGTCGCTTACTTCCGCGTCATCGATGCCCGCAAATCAGTCGTCGTGATCGAAAACGTCCGTGCCGCCATTGATCAGATTGCCCAGACCACCTTGCGCAACGTTGTCGGGCAGCACTCTCTCGACGAGGTGCTCGCTCAGACCGAAAGGATCAATGCCAGCATCCGTCAGATCCTCGACACCACCACCGTGGAATGGGGTATCGAGGTCACCTTGGTCGAGCTGAAGGACATTCAACTTCCAGACAGCATGAAACGCGCGATGGCCCGTGAGGCTGAAGCCGAACGCGAGAAGCGAGCCAAAATCATTGCTGCCGAGGGTGAAGCACGCGCCGCTGCGGCACTCGGGGACGCATCCGACACCATGATGCAGCACCCGCTTGCCTTGCAACTGCGAAATCTGCAGACACTGGCTGAGCTCGGAGTGGAGAAGAACACCACGGTCGTCTTTCCCGCACCGCTGATGAGCGCAATCGGAGAACTCACCGGCTTCCTGACCCGCGAGTCGAGCGCCTCACAGACCACCCTGCCTAATGGTCTAGGGCATGAGGCGCTCACGCATGCCGCGCAGCACTGACGCCTAACCAGCTAGCCGGCCACAGTTAAAGAACGGCGATGAATGAGACGGTGAGCGAAGCCAAGGTCAGCGTCCGCGATCGCGTAGTGGTCAGCTCCGAGTCGCAACGAGTGCGCGGGATCGGCTTGGCGGCTTTAGTCGGTGCATTCGGATTGCTGATCCTGCTGGTGGTGCGCGACCATTACGCTCCCGATTGGTATGCGACGAACCGGCTGACCTGGTCGCTGTCACTCTCGCTGGCGGTGATATTGGCTGCGCGCGGCATTCTGCGGGGCCGACCGGTGACCATCAGCCACGCCACTGCGGCGGCGATGGTGCTGGCGACCGGCTTAGCTAGCCACCTGCTGTCATTTCAGTTGCTCGGCGACGGACTTGTTGCGAGCGCTGGATGGGTGCTGACGTGGCCGGTGCCGTCGCGGCGGGATCCCACTGCGCTGGCGCGAGTGTGGGCACTGATCGAAGCGACTCACGGTGATCCGCTTGCCCCTTTCGCCATGCAATCGTTGAAAAGCTACTACTTCAATGCCGAAGGGACCGCGGCAATCGCCTACTGCGCGCGGCTTGGCCTCGCCGTCGTCAGCGGCGACCCCATCGGGCAGCGCAGGCATTTTCCAAAGCTCGTGAGCGACTTCGCGGCGATGTGTCGCAGCCGTGGCTGGCGCATCGTCGTGCTGGGCTGCGGTGAACAATGGCTTGGGTTATGGGGTAACCGCGCGCTGACCGGCCAACCGCTGCGGCCGGTGCCCATTGGGCGCGATGTCGTCATCGATATGTGCCGATTCGACATGGCCGGGCGGAAATACCGCAACCTGCGTCAGGCAGTGCAACGCACACACAACGTCGGAATCACCACTGAGATAGTCGCTGAACAGCAACTCGACGATGCGCTGGCAGACGAGTTGGCAGAAGTGCTTTACGCATCGCACCGCGGGGCGCGTCTCGAACGCGGGTTTTCAATGATTCTCGACCATGCCCTCGAAGGTCGTTACCCGGGAATCAGGCTGATCGTCGCGCGAGATCGTCGCGGGCGCGTGCAGGGGTTTCAACGATACGCAACGGCCGGTGGGGGTACCGACGTGACCCTTGACGTGCCTTGGCGCCGCCCGGGAGCGCCAAACGGGATCGACGAGCGAATGAGCGTCGACATGCTCTCGGACTGTAAAGAGTCTGGCGGACAGCGGCTTTCGCTGGCATTCGGTGCTTTCCCGGAAATCTTTGAGAATGAGAACCGCAACCTCATCGAAGGCACCTACTACACGCTTATTCATCTGGGTCGCTCGCTGATCAGACTGGAGTCGCTGTACCGGTACCTGCGCAAGTTCCACTCGTTCGGCGAACGCCGCTATGTACTGCTCTCGTTACGGCATATACCTGCCGCACTGGTAGTTCTGCTGTCGCTGGAGTTCATGCCGCGTCGCCGGAATCTGCGGATTCGCTCGCATCCGCGGCCAAACGTGGGTCTATGACTCCTGCCATGTCGCCAGGGCCGCGTATCACCGCACTATTCACCGATCTCTACGAGGTCACGATGGCGCAGGCCTATGCGGCAGAACGGATGTCGGGTACAGCCGTCTTCGAAACATTGTTCCGCAAACTCCCCGATGAGCGGTCGTATGTGATGGCGGCCGGACTTTCGGACGTGCTCGATTTCTTCGAAGCGCTGCGCTTCGACCAGGAAGATCTTGAGTATCTGCTCGGAATAGGCTTGTTTACTGAAGAGTTCGTTCAGCGGCTCTCCGAAGTGCGCTTCACCGGAGATGTCTGGGCGGTGCCGGAAGGAACCGTCGTCTTTCCGAACGAGCCGATCGTCCAGGTCATCGCGCCAATTCTGGAAGCTCAGCTCGCGGAGACGTTCGTCGTCAACCAAATTCACCTGCAGAGCGTGATCGCGAGCAAGGCCGCACGGGTGGTTGACGCCGCTTGCGGACGCGCGGTCGTGGATTTCGGAGCCCGACGCGCTCACGGCACCGACGCGGCGCTCAAGGTTGCCCGGGCCAGTTACCTTGCCGGCGTGGCGGGCACATCGAACTTGCTCGCGGCCCGCGAGTACGGAATCCCCGCCTACGGGACGATGGCCCACAGCTTCATTCAAGCATTCGAGAATGAGGTCGACGCGTTCGAAGCATTCGCTCGACTCTATCCCGGTACCACCTTACTGATCGACACTTACGACACGCTGAAGGGTGTCGATCACGTCATCGAACTCGCCGATCGTTTAGGGGACCGCTTCGATGTGCGCGCGGTCCGGCTCGATTCGGGCGATCTGGGTGCGCTGTCGAAGGCTACCCGCGCCAAGCTCGACGCCGCGGGCTTGAGCCAGCTCGAGATCATCGCTTCGTCAGGTCTCGACGAGTATCGGATTGCGGCGCTGCTAGATGACGACTGCCCCATCGACAGCTTCGCGGTGGGCACCAAACTCGTTGTCGCCAAAGACGCGCCCACGCTCGACATGGCCTACAAGCTTGTAGAGTACGAGGGCACCGGCCGGACCAAGTTCTCCAGCGGAAAGGTGATCTACCCGGGACGCAAGCAAGTCTTTCGCAGGCACGATAACGGAGTCTTCGCCGGCGATGTGATCGGGGCGCACAACGAGCAACTCGACGGCGAGCCGTTGCTCGTGCCGGTAATGAAGAATGGCAAGCGCCTCTCGCAGCACCAACCGACCTTGCCGATGGCGCGGGAGTGGGCACGACAGCAGCTGAAAGCGCTTCCGCCTCAGCTTCGTTCGCTTGAGAAGACTGACTGGCGTTATCCGGTGGACGTCAGTCCGCGTATTGCATGCGAACTTGAAAGACTGCGTCGTACAACGGCACTGGACATGACCGACAAATCGGGTGCCGCAAGATGAACAGCAATGCGCTGGCGGCGATCGAAGTCAAAGACCGTCCCTTTGGGCGGTGATGGTCGGTGACACAACGCCGCCCCCACGCCAGTCATCGTTGCCCGCCAGCAATGACCCGAACACCCTGAATGTTTGCTTGGAAGATACTGTGGGCCAGAATATTTGAATGAGCTCACATTGAAATGGTGATGGCGCCTGCGTCTAAAGACGTAACTTGGTGGCGGGCTTGTGGGTGGCGGCTTCGACATCGGCGACCGTCAACTCAAACAGCTGGTGCGCCAAGTCAGACAACGCTCGAGCGAGCGCCAGCTCGTCGCCGATCACGGCCACTGGTTCGTCGGCTGGATCGAGTCGCGCCAGACCAACACCGACCAACTCGTTGCCGTGCCACGACATTCGCACCTTTGCCCTGGTGCGCTTTTCGTGCTCATCGACTACCGCGTCAAGGTGCCAGGCTTTTCTACCACGATTGTCATCCGTCATCGTCTTGTTTTCCTTTCCGTTTGACCGGCGGTGGGTGATTTTCCCGAATCGGCCAGCCCACCGCATGCCCGTGCTAGTAAGAGAAATCCGATGTGATGAACACGTTCATCTGCCGCTCTACCCGGCGTTTGATGCCCAGCAACACTCCTCGTGTCATCAGCGCAACTGCGGGTCTGGCCAGCTCGACAGCAACCACCTCGCCCGGGTGCCGCAGGCCAACCCGTGCACGTGCGAGGAGTCGGGTATGGGTTGCCCAATGCGGCTGAAGGTGGAACGACCACACCGCCTGCGGCAGGTTCGGCGAAGTGGTCCGAAGCACCAGGCTCTGTTCGGGCGTAATCGCGTCGATGCACAAAGACAGCCCATCGGGCAGCCCCATCCAGCCTTTCGGTGCGAGGCGCAAGGCGTCTCCCACTGCCAGTTGCTGCCATTCCGGATGAACGCGATCGGCGTTGTGAAGCCGGAGGCCGATCACATTTTCCAGTGCTTGATAACTGTAAAGGCCGCCACGGTCCTGACCCATCTGCACTAGCCACGGCCAGATGGACGATGGCGAAGCATCGATCCAGACCGCCTCGGTCACCTGGATGACCGGGTCGCCGACCAATTCGTCACCCGGCAACCGCAGCTGGCACTCCTCTTTACTGGTGCCCCAGTTGCGGTAGTACCGTCGTGCGGCATACAGAACTGCGACGAGCGCCGCGAGCTGCGTGATTCGTTTTGGGGCAGGTCTCATCACACCAGTTTGCGTAGCGACGGGATGCTGTCACCAGGGCCATTGGTCCTCGACGACACCCCGTTGCCTGAGCCAACCCGGGAACAGCCGAAGCGGACTGGCCCAAAAAAGGGACATTGGACCCTCAAGCGAGGACTATCGCCTCCTGATCAGTTGCGACGCACGCAATAGCGTTCCTGGTAGTGATTTTCGGACCGTCGATGCTTAGGAGTGCCGATGTTGGAGGGTTTTCCACCGAAGTCGGTGGTCGTTGGTATCGACGGGTCGCAAGCTGCTCTTCGGGCTGCGCTGTGGGCTGTCGACGAGGTGGCCGGCACAGACGTCCCGCTGCGGCTGCTCTACATCAGGGACTTAAGTCCTACTGCCGACGGCGGTGAGACCCAAGCAGCAACGGCGACGGCGGAGGAGGCGGTATACGACGCGTACAACGCCATCGATGCTGTGGGGAAGCCGGTGAAGGTCGAGATGGAGATCGTCGAGGGCAGTCCGGTGCCGGCGCTGATCCAGGCTTCCGAATCGACTGCACTGCTGTGCGTAGGGGACACCGGTGCCGGCCAGGCCTCGCCCGCTGGATTCGGTTCCACCGCAACTGCGTTGGTACATTCTGCACACTGCTCGGTGGCCATCATCAGAGGCGACCGGAACCAGGAGCCAACGGAGAATCGCTGGGTCCTAGCCCACGTTGCTGGGCCAGCAGACGACGAGATCGTCCTGGAGCGCGCGTTCGAGGAGGCCAACCGGAGAAACGCTCCACTGGTGGCGATGACGGCGTGGCAGTCCGGATTCGATGACCTCCAGAACGACAGCCTTATCAACGAGCATGAGCGCCGGATGCGCGCCACCCTCGATCGCTACGTCGCGCGTTGCACGCCGCATTATCCGGAAGTCCGCGTGCGCGCCATTGCGGCATACGGTCCGCTGCTCAACTACCTCGCCGAGCACGCGAGATCGATTCAATTAGTAATCGTCGGAGCCACCCACACCATTGAGGTGCAGCAACTTGTCAGTCCGGCTGCAGATCCCGCATTGCGCCACAGCGATTTTGCCTTGCTTATCGTCCGCTAGGAACCCAAGCTCGGTCGGATGACCGTCGCTAGGTATAGAACGAGTCCAGGAGTTCCCTGTTCCGCTCAGCTACAACCGCCCGCTTTACCTTCAGCGACGGTGTGAGTTCGCCGCCCTCGACGGTCAGGTCGCGATCCAGCAAGGCCCACTTCTTGATTGTTTCCCACCTGTTGAGCTCGGCATTGAGTCTGCCAATATGCTCCTCGACCAAGTCGCGCACCGCCGGCAACCCGATCAACTCGTCGTATGACTCGGCAAGTAACCCTTGCTCAGCGGCCCAGCTGGCAGTCAGGTCGGGGTCCAGCGCGATGAGCGCGACACAGAAATTACGCGCCTCCCCGAATACCAGGAACTGGCTGGCATAAGGGCACAAGGCGATGAACTTCTCCTCGATCGCCGGCGGCACAATATATTTGCCGCCCGAGGTTTTGAACATGTCCTTGATGCGGCCGGTGATGCGGAGGAAGCCCTCGTCATCGAGCTCGCCCTCATCTCCGGTACGCAGCCACCCATCTTCGGTGAAGGACGCTGCCGTGGCTTCCGGCATGTGGTGGTAACCCGCCATGACATTGGGGCTGCGAACCTGGACTTCTCCGTCGGCGCCGATGCGTACCTCGGTGCCCTCGAAGGGCAGGCCGACCGTCCCGAGCTTGAAGTGATCCGGCAGATTGATAAAGCCTCCGCCCGCAGTTTCGGTGAGTCCGTAGCCCTCCAGAATGAGCAGACCCGCCGCGTGAAACCACTCGCCGATCTCGCGGTTCAGTGGCGCCGAGCCGGACACAAAGAACCGGATGCGGCCGCCGAAAACCTGACGCACCTTGCTGAACACCAAACGGTCAAACAGCCTGTACTGCAGGCTCATTAGCGGTCCTGAATGATGGCCTGCCCGTCGGCGCCGGTCCACGTCAAGACCCACTGTGAACGCCTTTTCGAACAGCTTGGCCCTGATCCCGCCTTGCTGCCGCGCCGTGGTGACGATGCGCGCGTGCGCCTTCTCAAAGATCCGCGGCGCGGCCGCCATGAAAGTCGGTTTCACCACCGCAGCGTTGTCGACGATCTTGTCGACGCGGCCGTCCACCGCGCTGACGAACCCGCAAGCCAGCTGGGCAGCCAGCAGGACCTTCCCGAACGAGTGCGCCAACGGCAACCACAGCAGTTGCAAATCCTCTTCGCCGATCACATGGAGAGCGGCCACCGCCGCGCCTTCGTACACCCATGCCTTGTGGTCCAGCCGGACACCTTTGGGCCGGCCGGTAGTTCCGGACGTATAAATCAGCGTCGCCAACCGCTCCGGGGCAATGGCCGCGACGGTTGCGCGCACACAGTTTGGTTCCTCAACCAGATACTTCTCACCAAGCTCGGCTAGCTCATCCAGCGTCAGCACCCAATCCCCATCGGCTGAACCGTCGAACATCACCACCTTGGTCAGGGCGGGCAATTCCGCACGGCGTGCGGCCAGCTTGGCCAGTTGCTCGGCGTCTTCGGCGAAAACGATCCGAGATTCGGAGTCGGCCAGGATGTAGGCAGTGTCAGTCTCGTTGGTGTTCGCATAGACGGTGGTGGTAGCTGCGCCGGCGGACATGATCGCGAGATCGGCCAGGATCCACTCATATCTCGTGCTGGATGCGATACCGACCCGCTGTTCTGGCTCGATGCCCACGGCCAACAGCCCAGCCGCCAGCGCCTCCACGCGAATGGCAGTGTCTTGCCAGGTGACCGAAACCCACTCTCCGTGATCCAAGTAGCGAAATGCTTCCTTATCGGGAGTCGCCTGGACCCGATCGGCATAAAGCGCAGCGAAGTTCGGTGCGTCGATGGCCATTTGTGCGATGGTGGAAGTCATTGGGACCCTCCGTAGTTCGCAACGCGATGCGTTGCCACGCTCAAAGCGTGTGTTCGATGCCTAACAGGGCCAACGCGGTGCGGACCATCTGATTGGTGAATCCCCACTCGTTGTCATACCAGGCCATGATCTTGACCAGGGTGCCGTCTACGACCCGGGTCATCGCCGCATCGATCACCGAGGCACGCGGGTCACCGACGATGTCGGTCGACACAATCGGATCCTCTGCGACGCCGACGATTCCGCGATAGCGATCGCTGTCAGCCTCGTTACGAAATATGTCGTTGATCTCGTCCGCGCTGGCGGGCCGGGTGGTGACCGCGACGATGTCGGCGATCGAGCCGACCGGGATGGGTACACGCACCGCCACACCATCGAACCGGTCGGACAACTCGGGTAGCGCACGGGTGGTGGCGAGTGCGGCGCCGGTAGACGCGGGCACCATGTTCAGTGCGCCCGCGCGACCGCGCCGCATGTCCTTGCTCGGCCCGTCGATCAGCTGCTGACTTGCTGTGTAGGCGTGCACCGTGGTCATCACGGCGCGGGCCACCCCGATCCGGCGCTGCAGGATCTCCATCACCGGGGTGATGCAGTTGGTGGTGCAGCTCGCACAGGAGATGATCTGTTGATCTTGGGCCGCAGGGCTGGTGCCGTGCACAACCGTGGCGACGCCCTCGGTCTTCGCCGGTGCGGATAGCAGCACGTACTTGGCGCCTGCCGTCAGATGCGCGGCGAGCTCCGGTTCGCGGCGGAACACGCCAGTGCATTCAAAAACCAGGTCGACACCGAGTTCAGACCATGGCAGCTCGGCGGGATTGCGGCAGGAATACACCGGAATTCGCTGACCGTCGATCACTAGGGCGTTGTCCTCGACGGACACCGGCCGAGGGTAGCGGCCGTAGACGCTGTCGTAGCGAAGCAGGTAAGCCAGATCATCGAGAGGAACCACATCGTTGACAGCCGCAACGCGAATGCCGTCGATCTCGGTCAGAACTTTCAGCGTGGCCCGGCCAATCCGCCCCAGGCCGTTGATCGCTACCACCGCCATATCAGACTCCTTCGAAGACCAACTGCCCCTTTGATCCGACCACTCGGCAGCGTCCGAGGGGCAGAGTAGGAAGTCCCTCTTGCAGAAGGCCGTTGGTCGCTGCTCACCACCTCACCCGGCAGGACAAATCAGCCCATAGTGTCCGTCGTATCGGTGATACAGCACGGCGGCCCGACCTTGGTCAACGTCGACAAAGAACAGGAATGGCAGCCCGAGCAGAGAGAGCCGCTCCTTCGCCCGCTCGAGCGTGAGTCGCGGTGCCGGCTGCGGACTGATGGTCAGGGGCAGCTCGTATGGCGCAACTTCCGCAGGCAAGGGCTTGACCTGCGCGAGGCGGTATCTGGCCGGCTCTGTCCGGTACAAGACGCTGGCCTGTTTCGTTCCCTTCTCGGTGAACAAGTGGAAGTCGTAGTCGAGCAGCTCCATCTCCTGCGCAGCTTCGTCGACCGTGCGGGTGCCCAGTGTGAAAGACTTCCGCCGAATGATTCGACGTTGATCGGCCGGACGCGGGAAGTAGCTCAGCCGATGCGTGGGCTCAGACTGATGACGCCATTCGTGCGGGTTAGCTTGAGAGGCATTGCCTCGTTTGCCTTCCCGGCGTTCCGCAATGCGTTCGAGCCGACGCCGCAGTCGCTCCTCGAGCCGATCGACCGCTTCACGGGCGCTCTCGCCCTCGACCTGGGCGCGGACGAGCCGGCCGTTGAGATCCAAGTTGCCTTGGGCGATAACCGGACGCGCCACCGCCGGATCGGCATGCCGGCTCACCCTGACACGGGCATGCAGCACGGGTTGGTGTGCGAGCCGACTGAGCCCGCCGATCTTTTCCTGTATGTAATCTTCGATACCGACCGGCTGACCTTGCACGGTCACGTCGACGTGGATGGCAGCCGGTAAATCAGTTCTGTGTCCCATAGTTGCGTTGTTACGCTGCCCCGAATCGACGCCGTAGGGCCGAAGGTCACCGGGAAAACGGTCGACGGTCATTGCGTGCTTGAGGATTGCGCCGACACAGGCGTTGCTCAAATTTGTCGGCAAGTTCCGAAATACTAGATGCGACAGCCTCTTTCTCTTTGACGCCAAGCCGGGCACTACTTTTCGGCTACCGAGCACAGCTGAATCCCGGTACTACCGCATCGCCCGGGATTAGGCTGAAGCGCGTGGACGGGCGCGCCCGCGCAGTCGGAGAAGCCGGCTGCTGATGGCACGGGGACGGCTTCGTGTCTACCTAGGTGCTGCTCCGGGAGTCGGTAAGACCTACGAGATGCTGCTCGAAGGTCACCGCCAGCGCAGACAGGGGGTCGACTGCGTGATTGGGTTCGTCGAGCCGCATGGCCGACGGGCGACGCAGGACCTGGTTGAGGGGCTGGAGGTGGTGCCCCGGCGCTATGTCCCACATCGAGGCGGGGTGCTGCCGGAGATGGATGTTGATGCGGTGCTTGCTCGCCGTCCGCAACTGGCCTTGGTCGACGAACTGGCCCACACCAACGCTCCCGGTTCCCGCAGTCCGAAACGCTGGCAGGACGTCCAGCAACTGCTCGACGCGGGTATCGATGTGCTCACTACGCTCAACATTCAGCATTTGGAGTCATTGGGCGATGTGCTGACCGAGATGACCGGAGTCGAGCAACGCGAAACGGTGCCCGACGCGGTGGTGCGCCACGCCGACGAGCTTGAACTTGTGGACTTGTCCCCAGAAGCATTGCGCCGCCGCATGGTTGCCGGCGACATCTATCCACCGGATCGCATAGACGCGGCGCTGTCGCACTATTTTCGGCCGGGCAATCTGGCCGGACTGCGCGAGCTGGCGCTGCTGTGGTTAGCCGGTCGGGTTGATGAAGGCTTGCGCCGTTACCGCATCGAGCACGGGATCAACGCTGGCTGGGAAGCCAGGGAGCGCATCGTGGTGGGTGTATCAGGCGGACCGGAAAGCGAGGGCCTGATTCGGCGGGCGGCGCGGCTGGCCTCCCGCACCCCCGGAACCGATCTGATGGCCGCCTACGTGGCGCGTAGCGACGGACGTCCGGGGGCCGACCCGGCCAGATTGGCCACGCTGCGCTCGTTGGTCGAAGGGCTCGGCGGTAGTTGGCATCAGGTAGTCGGCGCCGACGTCAGCAGTGCATTGGCTCAGTTCGCGCGGCATGAAAATGCCACCCAACTGGTGATCGGCGTCAGCCGTCCCAGCGCCGGCTGGAGGGTGCTGACCGGTCGGGAAGTGGTATCCCGTCGGCTGCCTCGGCTAGACGCCACCTTGGATGTGCACCTGGTAACCGATAAGACCCCGGCAAGGTTTGCGACGCGGCTCCCGCAGCTACGCGGTGTCGGACTGCGCCGGCGGTTCCGGGCGCTGGTCCTGATGGCGCTGTTGTTGCCGGCAGTGACCATCCTGCTGGGACTGCTGCGGTCGCGGCTGAGCCTGCCGAGTGATCTGCTGGTGTATCTGCTCGTGATTGTCCTGATAGCCGTTGTGGGCGGGTGGTATCCGGCGCTGATAGCCGCGGTGGTTTCCGTGGCGGCCGCAGATCTTTTCTTGACCCCACGGGTGGATCCGCTCCGAGCCGCGCTCGTCAGCAATGCCCTGGCCCTGGTCGTATATGTGACGGTGGCGCTGCTGGTGAGCTGGACAGTGGAAGTCAGCGCTCGGCGCCGGCGCTTGGCTGCCCGTTCGAGCGCGGAGGCTGCGGTGCTGACGTCGATGGCCGAGGCGCTGTTGCGCGGTGAAGGCGGGCTTCCCCAATTGTTGGATTTGGTGCGCGAGACATTCGGGTTGGAGGGGTTGAGCGTGCTGCAACGTCGCACCGATGGGACGCATGACGGTGGCTGGATCGTCGGCGCCAGTTGCGGGACCGGCTTCCCGGAGTTGCCCGCGCAGGCCACCGTGCAGGCTGAGTTGGATGCTTCGTCGATCCTGGGCGCGCGCGGTCCGGCCCTATCGGCGGCTGACCTGGAGATTTTCACTGCGTGCGCGGCGCAGATCGCCGAGTACCTGGGCCAGCGCACGCTCAGCCAGCGGGCTGCCGGCGCCGAACAGCAGGCTCAGAGTGAGCGCATGCGAACCGCAATGGCGGCCGCCGCCGGTCGTGCCCTTGTCGACGGCGTCGACTCCGCGAAGCGGGCTGTCGCGGCCCTACGTGCCATACCGACCGCGGCGCGGGAGGGTGAGCCGATCGACACACTGGAGCGCGCTGTGGACCGGATCGGTGTGCTGGCGAACCAACTGGAAGATGTGGCCAGGGCACGGGCTGGTGCGCTCGATGTGCGGATACGTCAGGTCGATGTCGCCGAGGTCGTGGCCGCGGCGCTCGACGAACTCGGGCCCGGTAGGCATGCCGTGGATGTCGTAGTGCCGGAAGACGTTCCCAACGTGCTTTCCGACGCCGCGGTGCTGACCCGCGTCATAACGGCATTGGCCGCCAACGCGATCCGGCTCAGTCCCGCGGGCGGTACGCCGAAGATCACCGCGACCCTGTGCGGCGATCGAGTCGAAATCCGATTCCAGACAATCTGTCTCGAGCAAGTGCCTGCCAAAGGTCGCGGCGATTATTTTACTGTCGAGGCCGCGCGCGACCTGCTGGAAGCAATCGACGCGTCGCTGCGTACGGAAGGCCCGGACAGCGCGCCGACAGTAATCATCAGCGTGGCCGCCGCTGTTCAAGCGCCAGGTTGAGTTCGACGACGTTGACTACGATCTCCCCCAGGAACCCCAAAGGGCGGCCGGCGGTGTTGTCACGCACCAGTGCCGCAACCGCTTCGGGTGCCAGATGCCGAGCAGCAGCCACCCGCGCCGACTGAAGGGCGGCGTTGGCCACCGAGATGTCCGGATCGAGGCCCGACCCCGAGGCGGTAACCGCATCGACGGGCACCGTGGTGTGGGCGGGCAAGTGGTTGAACGCGCGGTAGGCGGCGGCTCGTTCCCCGATGGCAGCGAGCAGCCTGGGATCGCTGGGGCCGAGGTTGCTTGCGGCGCCGGCGGTC
>NZ_DASPSP010000256.1:0-45749 GCF_035623875.1 Mycobacterium sp.
CGCTACTACAGCGGCTGATCGCAGTGTGTGTCGATGATGCCGGCGAAGGCCCGGAGCTGCTGAACAATATCGGCTCAACCGAGACCTCCGGCGCTGTGTCACGCGGGCGGCTGAGCTTACCGATCCCGCTGGTCGGTAAGCCGTTGCCGGGTGCGGATGCGTATCTGCTCGATGACGGTCTGCGGCCGGTGCCGGTCGGTGTGGTGGGCGAACTCTACTATGCCGGTCACCAGTTGGCCCGGGGGTACTGGAAGCGGCCCGGCCTGACTGCCTCACGATTTGTGGCCAATCCGTATGCCACCGAGCCGGGTACGCGGTTGTATCGCAGTGGCGACCTGGCCCGGTGGACTGAGGACGGTGAACTGGAGTTCGTCGGACGTGCCGACCACCAGATCAAGGTGCGCGGCTTCCGGGTCGAGCTGGCCGAGGTCGAGGCCGCACTGGCGGCGGCTGACGGTGTCGGCGCCGCAGCGGCCCGCACCTGGGAGCTGCAGGGCAGCAGCACGCTGGCCGGATATGTTGTGCCGCAACGGCCGATCACTGATGAGGCGCAGAAGGCGGCATTCGCGGGGTCGGTCCGGGCTGCGGTCGCTGCGACGCTGCCCGGATACATGGTGCCGTCGTCGTTGACCGTGCTCGACGTGCTGCCAAAAACCGACTCGGGCAAACTGAATCGGCCCGGGCTGCCCAGGCCGGCGGTCAGTACCAGCGGCGCGACCGAACCACCGTGCACCGATACTGAGCGCGCTTTGGCCGCGGTGTTCGCCGAGCTCCTGTCGACCGCCGAAGTCGGTCGCTTTGACGACTTCTTCACCCTCGGCGGTGACAGCATTCTGTCGGTGCAACTGGCCGCGCGAGCACGGGCGGCCGGCCTTGCGGTCAACCCGCGCATGGTGTTTGAGAACCCGACCCTACAGCAGCTGGCGGCTGCGCTGGATGCACTGGGCGAGGATGCCGCTCTGATCGCGCAGGTCCCCGAGCCGGCCGACACCAGCTTCGAGCCGATGAGCACCTCCGGGCTGTCACCTGCCGATCTGGCCGCCGTTACGCGGCTTTGGTCAACATCGCGCGACGGTGCGTCATGACAGCCGCTGGAACCGAAACCGGCTCTGGTCCCGACATCGCCCCCGACATCGAGGACGTCATGGCGCTGAGCCCACTGCAAGAGGGCTTGTACTCGCTGACTGTGCTTTCTGGGTTCGCCGATTCTGTCCTAGACGAACCCGCCGACGATCCGTATGTGATCGGAATGGCCGCAGACATCCGCGGTGCGCTGGACACCGACCTGCTCCGCGATTGCGCGGCAAAAATGTTGACACGACACCCGAACCTGCGGGCCAGCTTTTTCAGCCAAGGAATCGCGCGGCCGGTGCAAATCGTGCCGTCGCGCGTCGAGCTGCTGTGGAGGCACATCACCGCGGCGCCCGAGGAGGTCGACATGTTGGAGGCCGCGGAACGTCGACGGCCGTTTGATTTCGAACGCGCACCGGCCATCCGCTTCCTGCTGATCGAATTGCCCAGCGCACAATGGCGTTTGGTGATCACCGCCCACCACATCGTGATCGACGGGTGGTCGTTGCCGGTGTTCGTCAACGAGATGACGACCCTGTACCAGGCCGGCGGAGACCTCGAAGCGCTACCCGGGAACCCGCGGCCCTACCGCGATTACATCGGATGGCTGGCCAACCGCGATCAAGCTGCCAGTCAACAGATCTGGCGTCAACATCTAGCGGACCTGCCAGGCCCGACTTTCCTATCGGCTGCCCTGGGCGACGAGGGCTCGGTCGATTCGGGCTCCACCCGGCTCCCACGGCGCACCGAACTGCGAATGGGCCCGCAGGACACCGCGCAGCTGGTCGACGGCGCCCGTTCTCGGGGCGTCACGATCAATACGCTGCTGCAGCTGGCCTGGGCGCTGGTGGTGTCGCGGTTGACGGACCGCGACGATGTGGTATTCGGGGTAACCGTGTCCGGCAGGCCGGCGGAACTGGCCGGCGTCGAAACCATGATCGGACTGTTCATCAACACCGTGCCGCTGCGGGTGCGGCTCGACGGTACGATCGCGGTCGGTGAGCAATGCCGGGCCGTGCAACGTGATTCGGCGATGCTGCGCGACCACGGATACCTCGGGCACGCGCAGCTGCGGGCGTTGGGCGGTGTCGGCGAGATGTTCGACACATTGCTGGTTTACGAGAACTTCCCGCTGGGCGGGATGGCCGCCGGCGGCGAATTGACCAGTGCCGGAGTAACCTTCCGGCCTGCTGCGCTGGAAAGCCTGACGCATTTCCCGGTCGTGCTCGCCGCCCACATGGCCGGCAACGAACTCGTTGTGCAGATGGAAGTAACCGACGGCGCGTTGGGTGTCACGACGGCTGCGGCGCTGGGTCGCCGGGTGCTGTCCACCGCCCAGCGGCTGCTGCAGATGTGGGAGCGCCCGCTGCGTGAGGTCAGCGTGCTGCTCGACGACGAAGCGTCGCCACTCGGTGCCATCGACGCGGTGACACCGCCTGCGGCGCTGAGCATTCACGCGCGGTTCGCGACGGTCGCGAAGCGGATGCCCGACAACCTCGCGATCAGCTGGGCGGGTGGCACGCTGAGCTACCGCGAGCTGGACGTGTCGGCCAACAGACTGGCCGCCGCGCTGGCCGCCCGCGGAGCCGCCCGCGAAACTCCTGTTGCGGTACAGCTTTCGCGTAGCCCGCAGTACATCATTGCGATGCTCGCTGTGCTCAAGGTCGGGGCCATGTGCGTGCCGCTGGAACCGGGGATGCCACCGGAACGGGTGGATTCGATTCTGCGCCAAAGCGGTGCGACGATCGTCGTCGACGAGCAGTTGCTAAAGGCCGGTGCAGACGAAGACCGTGACTTTCGCCCGGTCGACGTGGCGCCCGAGCAGGCCGCCTACGTCGTCTTCACGTCCGGGACGACGGGAGAACCCAAGGGCGTCATCGGGACTCATGCCGCAGTATGCGCCTATGCCGACGATCATCTGGACCACGTGCTGCGGCCCGCGGCCGCGAGCCTGGGCCGCCCGCTGCGCATCGCACACGCTTGGTCGTTCGCATTCGACGCAGCCTGGCAGCCACTGATTGCGCTGCTGGACGGCCATACAGTGCACGTCGTCGACGAGCACACCCAGACCGATGCCGAGGCGCTGGTTCAAGTCATCGCCGAGCAACGCATCGACATGATCGACACCACCCCGTCAATGTTCGCCCAGATGAAGTCGTTTGGTCTGCTGGATCCAGTACCGCTGGCCGTGCTGGCACTGGGCGGCGAAGCGGTCGGCGGAGCGGCGTGGGCATTCATCCGCGACCAGTGCGCCAGCGCCCAGCTGGCGGCTTATAACTGCTACGGCCCCACTGAGACCACGGTCGAGGCGGTGGTGGCCGCCATCGCCGAGCACGGCGAACCGTCGATCGGGCGGCCGACCCGGGACACCTACGGCTACGTGCTGGACTCGGCGTTGCGGCTGGTGCCATGCGGCGCAGTCGGTGAGCTGTACCTGGCTGGCGCCCAGTTGACTCGTGGCTACCTGGGCCGCCCGGCGGAGACCAGCCAGCGTTTCGTCGCCAATCCGTTCGCTGCGGGTGAGCGGATGTATCGAACCGGCGACCTGGTGCGCCGCCACCGCGACGGCGCACTGCAGTACGTGGGGCGAGCGGATTCCCAGGTGAAAATCCGCGGCTATCGTGTCGAACCCGACGAGATCGGCGCCGCACTCGAGTCGCTCCCGCGCGTCCGGCACGCGGTCGTCGTAGTGCACCAGCGTCAGGGAGTTCCGCGGCTCACCGGCTATGTCGCGACGACCGACGCGGTGGGCCCGCAGCCGTCGGCCGCCGAACTGCGCAGCATGCTCAGGCACAGGCTGCCGCGCTACATGGTTCCGCAGCGCATTGTCATAGTCGACGAAATCCCGCTGACCCCCAACGGCAAGCTCGACGAAGCCGCACTGACCGCCGCCGATCCCACTGCTGCACCGGCCGCAGAGGTCTCGGGTGAATCCGAGCCCGAAACTGCCACGGAATCAGCGCTCGCAGAACTAATCTCAGCTGTCCTCGGGACCCCCGACGCCGCGCGGGTCGACGTCACCGCCGACTTTCTACACCTCGGCGTGGACAGCATCATGGCGTTGTCGGTGGTGCAGGCAGCGCGCGCACGGGGGATAGCGCTCCGCGCGCGACTGATCCTGGAGTGCATAAACATCCGCGAACTTGCCGCGGCGATCGACTCCGAAGCCGCCGACATCACCCGGGATTTGGAAGACACCATCGACCCGATCCCGCTGCTGCCCAACGGCCGCTGGCTCTACGAATACGGCGAGCCGCGCCGACTGGCACAGACCGAAGCCATCCGGTTGCCCGAAAACGTCACCCGTGAGCACTTGCACGCCGCGCTGGCCGGCATCGTCGACGGGCACGAAGTGCTGCACACCCGGCTGCATCGCGCCACCCTGACGCTGCACCACGTCTCTGCTGCCGAATACCTCACCGAGGTCGAAGTTTCCGACGATCTGCAAGCGGCGGTCACCGTGCACGCCGCGGCGGCCGTCGACAGCCTCGATCCCGAACGGGGCGTGCTGTTGGCCGCGCTGTGGCTGCGACCTCCGGTCGGCGAGAGCGTGTTGCTGCTCACCGCGCATGTCCTGGCGATGGACCCGGCGTCGTGGCGGGTGGTGCTCGGCGAATTGGCGGCAGCGCTGCAAGCACTGACTACCGGACACCCGCCCGCCGCGGTGCGCGAGCACACCAGCTACCGCCGCTGGGCAGCCGCCCTGACTGAGCGAGCCAACAAGCTTGACACAGCGCCGTTCTGGTGCGCCCAGCTGACGGGCGACGATCCTGATCTGGGCGCGCGACGGGTCCGCCAGGGCCGCGACCGGGCCGGTGATCTGCTCGTGCGGACGGCGATCACCGACGCCGAGATCAGCGCCAGGCTGCTGGAGTGTGGCGTACCGTTGCCAGACTTACTCGTCGCCGCGGCGTCGGCGATGGTGACCCGCTGGCGAAAAGCACGCGGCCAGCCCACTCCTGTACCGCTGCTGGCGCTGGAAACTCATGGCCGCGCCGACGCGCTGGTGCAGAGGGTCGATACCAGCGACACGGTGGGATTGCTGAGTTCCATCTACCCGCTGCGGGTGGACTCGGCTGACCCACGACGCGTCGGGGAGCTGCGGGCCGCTATCCCGGGCGACGGCCTCGACTACGGATTGCTGCGCTATCTGCGCACCGATACCGCTGAGCAGCTCGCCGCGTTCCCTGGACCGCAACTGCTGCTGAATTATCTTGGCGCAGCTCACTCGTCCGGCACCGGGCTGCGGCTGGACCGCAACCTACTCGCCGGGATGTCGCCGGTGCCCGAGCCCGAACTCGCGGTGCGCCACGAGCTGACGATCCTGGCCCTCGTTGTGCGCGCCGGTGATCGGCAGATGCTGGCCTCGCAGTGGCGCGCGCTTCCCGGCATTCTCGATGACTCAGATATCAGTACGTTGCAGACACTTTGGACGGAAGCGCTCGAGGAGATGGTGACATGACCACACTTGCGGTGCTGGGTGCCGGCGTCAAGGCGGTGGCCGTCGCCGCCAAGGCATACGTGCTAAGCCAGATGGGAGTCGACGCGCCCGAAGTGGTAGCCGTCGAGCGGATCGGAGTGGGCGCCAACTGGCAGTCCAGCGGCGGCTGGACCGACGGGGCGCAACGGCTGGGGACGAGCCCGGAGAAGGATGTCGGCTTCCCGTATCGCTCGTCGCTGGTGCCGCGTCGCAACGCCGAACTCGACGAGCGGATGACTCGCTTCAGCTGGCAGTCGTATCTGATCGCCACCGCCCAGTTCGCGCAATGGATCGACCGGGGCCGACCGGCGCCCACCCACCGGCGGTGGAGCCAGTACCTGCGCTGGGTTGCCGAGCAGATCGACATGACAATGGTGTACGGCGACGTCGAGCAGCTCGCCGTCGACGGCGACCGTTGGGCGCTGCACACCAACGAAAACACCTTGCACGCTGACAGTTTGATGATCACCGGGCCGGGCCAGGCCGAACGGTCCCTGCTGCCCGGCAATCCGCGGGTGCTCTCGATCGCTCAGTTCTGGCATCGTGCCGGCCAGCACGAGCGGATCAGCGCCGAGCGGGTCGCGGTTATCGGGGGCGGCGAGACCGCCGCAGCGATGCTCAACGAGCTTTTCCGACACCGGGTTTCGACCATCACCGTGATCTCGCCACAGGTCACGCTGTTCACCCGTGGTGAGAGCTTCTTTGAGAACACGCTGTTCTCCGACCCCACCGACTGGACGGCCCTGACACGGGACGAACGCCGCGACGCGATTGCCCGCACCGACCGCGGGGTGTTCTCGTCGAACGTCCAGGACGCCTTGCTGGCCGACGACCGCATCCGTCATCTGCGCGGACGGGTTGCTCATGCGGTGGGCCGCGATGAGCAGATCCGGCTGACGCTGTCCACCAACCGGGGCAGCGAGAACGTCGAGACCGTGCACGGTTTCGACTTGGTCATCGACGGATCGGGTGCCGACCCGCTGTGGTTCACCACGCTGTTCAGCCAGGACGCACTCGACCTGCTCGAGCTGGGGTTGGGCGGCCCGCTGACCGACGATCGCCTGCAGGAGTCGATCGGGCACGATCTCGCCGTCATCGATGTCACTCCAAAGCTGTTCTTGCCCAACCTCGCCGGACTCAACCAGGGTCCGGGATTCCCCAACCTGAGCTGTCTGGGACTGCTGTCCGACCGGGTGCTAGGTGCCGAACTGGGCCCCAACACCGACCCCTCGACTAGGAGAAATGATGAGCACCAATCCCTTCGATGACGAGACCGGCGCCTTCCTTGTGTTGGTCAACGACGAAGGCCAGCACAGCCTGTGGCCGACGTTCGCCGACGTTCCGGCGGGCTGGCGGAATGTCTTCGGTGAAGCAAGTCGTGCGGAGCGCTTGGCGTATGTCGAGGAGCTCTGGACCGACATCCGGCCCAAGAGCCTCCGCGAGGCGATGGGCCGCTGATGGCACGCGGATTCCAGGGCGCGATGCTGCGGGGCTTCGGTGCTCGCGACCACACCGCGGCAGTGATCGAAACCGTCCAGATCGCACCGCATTTCGTCCGGATACGGATGGAATCCCCAACCTTGTTCGAAGACGCGCAGGCCGAACCCGCGGCCTGGCTGCGGTTCTGGTTTCCCGACCCGGAAGGGTCGAAGACCGAATTCCAGCGCGCATACACGATTTCCGAGGCCGACGTGCCCGCCGGACGCTTCGCGGTCGATATCCTGCTGCACGGCCCGGCCGGCCCGGCGTCATCGTGGGCGCGCACTGTCGAACCCGGCGCGACGATCGCCGTGATGTCGCTGATGGGTTCGTCGCGCTTCGACATACTCGACGAGCAGCCCGCTGGCTATCTGCTGATCGGTGACTCGGCGTCGATCCCGGGGATGAACGGGATCATCGGGGTTGTCCCCGACGATGTCCCGATCGAGATGTATCTCGAGCAGCACCACGACAACGACACGCTGATCCCGCTCGGGCAGCACCCCCGGTTGCAGGTGCACTGGATTAGGCGCCGCGACGAGAAATCACTCGCCGCAGCGATCGAGAACCGGGACTGGTCGAACTGGTACACCTGGGCGACACCCGAGGCCACAACACTCAAGCACGTGCGGACACGGCTGCGCGACGAATTCGGTTTTCCCAAGTCCGAGATACACGCTCAGGCGTACTGGAGTGCCGGGCGTGCGATGGGTACCCGCCGCGGCGACGAGCCGAACGCCACCGAAAACGTCGCGCTGGCGGCCGATGAAATTCAGCCGGAAAGCGCTGTGGCGCAGCAGGAACCGGTTGCGCCGGTGCCGATATCCCCTGGCAGTTGGCGCGCCCAGGCCGCTGGCCGGTTGCTCGCGCCGTTGCGCTCGGCGCTGATCGCCTCCGGTGTGCTGCAGGCGGTGATCACGCTGTTGCAGCTGGCGCCGTTCGTACTTCTGGTCGAGTTGGCGCGGCTGCTGGCGGGCGGCGCCGAAGCGTCACGATTGTGGGAGATCGGAATTGCGGCCGTCGCGCTGTTGGGGGTCGGTACCGTGCTCGGCGCCGCACTTACGCTGTGGCTGCACGTTGTCGACGCCCGGTTTGCCAGCGACCTGCGGTCGCGGCTGTTGAGCAAGTTGTCGCGGTTACCGCTGGGCTGGTTCACCGCCCGCGGGTCGGGGTCGATCAAGCAGCTGGTGCAGGACGACACGTTGTCGCTGCATTATCTGGTCACCCACGCCATCCCGGACGCGGTTGCCGCGGTCGTTGCCCCGCTCGCGGTGCTTGTCTACCTGTTTGTCGTCGACTGGCGGGTGGCGCTGGTGTTGTTCGTGCCCGTCCTGTTCTACCTGGTCTTAACGTCGTCGATCACGATCCAGTCCGGGCCGCGTATCCCGCAATCGCAACGCTGGGCCGAGAAGATGAACGGCGAAGCTGGCGCCTACCTCGAAGGCCAGCCGGTGATCCGCGTGTTCGGCGGCGCCGCCGCGTCGAGCTTCCGGCGCCGGCTCGACGAGTACATCCGATTCCTGGTCGACTGGCAGCGTCCGCTGGCCGGCAAGAAAACGTTGATGGATCTGGCCACCCGTCCGGCGACTTTCCTATGGCTCATCGCCGTCACCGGCACCCTGCTGGTCGTCACGAATCGGATGAATCCGGTCAACATGTTGCCGTTTATGTTGTTGGGCACCACATTCGGCGCGCGGCTGCTCAATATCGCCTACGGCATCGGTGGTATCCGCGCCGGGATGTTGGCCGCCCGCGGCCTGCAGATCACGCTCGACGAGCCGGAGCTCTCCGTGCGTGAACAGCCGCGTGACGCGTCAGGCGATGACACACGCGCGACCGTGGTGTTCGACCATGTCAGCTTTGGCTACCGCCCTGACGTACCAGTGATCAAGGACGTCTCACTGACGCTGCGGCCGGGCACGGTGACCGCGCTCGTCGGCCCGTCCGGATCCGGAAAATCGACGCTGGCCGCGCTGTTGGCCCGATTCCACGATGTCCAGCACGGCGCGATACGCGTTGGTGGGCAAGATATCCGGTCCATGACGGCCGACGAAGTCTACACGCGAGTCGGTTTCGTCCTGCAGGAAACCCAGCTGGTGCACGGCACCGTCACCGAGAACATCGCGCTGGCCGTCCCGGATGCCACCGCCGAACAAGTCCAGGCTGCTGCCCGTGAGGCGCAAATCCACGATCGCATCATGCGATTGCCGGGTGGCTACAACACCGTGTTGGGTGCGGGCACTGGGCTCTCGGGTGGGGAGCGGCAACGGCTCACCATCGCCCGTGCCATCCTCGCCGACACCGCAGTCCTTATCCTCGACGAGGCCACGGCGTTCGCCGATCCGGAGTCGGAATACCTTGTGCAGCAAGCACTCAACCGGCTGACCCGGGACCGCACCGTGCTGGTGATCGCTCATCGACTGCACACCGTCACCGGAGCCGACCAGATCGTCGTGCTTGACCACGGCCGGATCGCGGAACGCGGCACCCACGACGCATTACTCGCCGCGGATGGCCGATATCGACGGCTTTGGGAAAGCGGCCATCGCGAACCGGTGACTCTCGCAGCAGGTCAGGAGGCGACGCGATGATCCGCACCTGGTTAGGCCTGGTCCCGGCCGACCGCCGCGGCAAGGTGATCGCTTACACCGTGCTCGCTTTGGTCTCCGTGGCGGTGCGGGCGATAGCCACCGTGCTGCTGGTTCCACTGGTGGCGGCGTTGTTCAGTGACACACCGCAACGCGCGCTGTTGTGGTTGGCCTGGCTTACCGCCGCGACGGTGACCGGGTGGGTGATCGACGCCGCGACCGCGCGGATCGGTTTCAATCTGGGTTTCGCCGTGCTCGACCACACCCAGCATGACGTCGCGGACCGGCTTCCGGATGTGCGGCTGGATTGGTTCAGCGCCGACCACACCGCGACGGCGCGACAAGCGATCGCCGCAACGGGGCCTGAACTCGTCGGCCTGGTGGTCAACCTGTTGACGCCGCTCGTCACCGCAGTCCTGCTGCCGGCAGCTATCGCGCTGGCGCTGTTGGCGGTCTCCTGGCAGCTTGGCATGGCCGCGATGGGTGGTGTGCCACTGCTGTTGGGAGCGTTGTGGGCCTCGGTACGGCTTGCGCGCCGCGCTGATGCTGCGGCGGGTGCGGCCAACGCCGCGCTGACCGAGCGCATTATCGAATTCGCCCGTACCCAGCAGGCGTTGCGGGCCGCGCGGCGCGTCGAGCCGGCCCGAAGCCTGGTCGGTGACGCTCTGGCCGCGCAGCACGGCGCGACGATGCGGTTGCTGGGCATGCAGATCCCGGGCCAGTTCCTGTTCAGTATTGCCAGCCAACTGGCCCTTATCCTGCTTGCCGGTGCGACCACCGCGCTGACGGTAACGGGCAGGCTCAGCGTGCCTGTGGCCATCGCGCTGATTGTCGTGATCGCCCGTTATCTCGAGCCTTTCACCACGATCAGTGAACTGGCGCCTGCCCTGGAGAGCACGCGTTCCACGCTCGACCGCATTCGTGCCGTGCTCACCGCGCCGGTCGTGGATGCCGGTACCGCGACGCTGCGCGCCCGCGCCACGGCATCAGGTATCGAGTTCGAAGACGTCGCGTTCAGCTACGACGGCGCAAGCACGCCGGTGCTCTTTCGGGTGAGTTTCGCGCTGCAGCCGGCAACTACGACAGCGATCGTCGGGCCGTCCGGCTCGGGCAAGAGCACCATCTTGGCGCTGATCGCCGGCTTGCACCAACCGACCCGCGGCCGTGTCCTGCTCGACGGCGTCGACGCCGCGACACTCGATGCCGAAACTCGGCGCGCCGCAAGCAGTGTGGTGTTCCAACACCCCTACTTATTCCACGGGACGATCCGCGAAAACGTGTTCGCCGGAGATCCTGCGGCCGCCGACGATCAGTTCAGTCGGGCGGTCGCTCTGGCGCGGGTCGACGAGCTCACCGACAGGCTGCCCGACGGTGGCGAGTCGATCGTCGGCGAGGCTGGTTCGGCGTTGTCGGGTGGTGAACGGCAACGTGTCAGCATCGCGCGTGCCCTGCTCAAATCCGCACCGATTTTGCTGGTCGACGAGGCGACCAGCGCGCTGGACACCGAGAACGAGGCCGCCGTGGTGGATGCGCTCACTGCGGATCCACAATCGCGGACCCGGGTGATCGTCGCCCATCGACTGGCGAGCATTCGTCATGCCGACCGGGTTCTTTTTCTCGACAACGGTCGGGTAATCGAGGATGGTCCGGTCGATGAGTTGCTAAGCGCGGGCGGACGTTTCGCGGAATTCTGGCGACAGCAGCAGGACGCCGCCGAGTGGCGGATCCATGCCGGCTAGCCATCAGCCCCTTGTCAGCGCGGCACACGAGTGGCTTGATGTAAGACAACCAGTAATACGACACGCCCGTAGCGACATCGCTACAGAACACGCCGTGACCAGCAGAATGACACCGATGTCGAAGTCCGAATCGAAGGGACAGCCATGACCGTGAAATTGCTCGCCACCGGGGCGGCAGCCGTCGCCGCAATCGGAGCCGCGGCCGCCGGCGTGACGTTGGGCCACCCGGCCGCCCTGCAGGTTCAGCCTGCAGCCTTGGGCGTGCCGTTCGCCCAGGACCCCCCGCCGCCACCCCCGCCGGGCGCGCCACCTCCGCCGAGCCCCGAACAGCTGTCCAGCCTCTGCACCCAGGTCACCGATCCTGGCGTGTCGTTTGAGAACAAGTTCGGTCTGGTCGAAAACGGCATCAGTGGAGACGAGGGCCATGTGGCCGATCACGACCTGAGAAAGGCCTACCGGGACGGCAAATTCCCGGAGCAGTTCAACGTCACGAACATTCAGCCGGTTGCTCCGAACGCGGTCAGCGCTGACGTCGCCATCACAGGTCCTAAGTTCGCCGGGCCGGTCACGAAGCAACTCGCGTTCATCGATCAAGGTGGCACCTGGGTCATCCAGCACGACTCCGCGATCGCGCTGGTGCAGGCGGCCACCGGTTGATGCCGGCTAGCCGGTAACCGCTCGCAAGTCGATCCGCGCGATGCGCTCGGGATCGGCCAGCACGTCGATCGCGGCGATACGCTCACCGCGTACCACGAAGCCCATGATGGCGGTCGGCGCGCCGGCGACGAAGATCACCGCGCCGGCGGCGCCGTTGACGACGGCGGTGCGGACCTCGCGTTCTGGGTCCGCGTAGCCGCGTGCCAGCCCGGCCACGGCGGACGCGCCCTGCACCGAGCGCAGCCCGGCTGGGCCTGGGCCGAAGTCGCCGCGCAGCGACACGTCGGGGTCCAGTACGGCAACCAGCCGATCGAAGTCGCCGGCACGTCCGGCGGCGAAGAACGCGTCGACGACGGCGTGCTGGGCCGCCAGGTCGGTGTCCGGGTTGGGCGCGGCATCCTGGATGCGGCGCCGCGCCCGGCTGGCCAGCTTGCGGGTGGCCTCCGGTGACCGCTCGACGATCGGCGCAATCTGGTCGAACGGCACCGCGAACACGTCGTGCAGCACGAACGCCAGCCGCTCCGGCGGCGGCAAAGTGTCCAACACCACGAACAACGCCAACCCCACCGCGTCGGCCAGCATCGCCTGGTGCTCGGGATCGACTTCGCCGACCGGATCGACGATCGGGTCCGGCAGACGGGCGACGAGTTCTTCGCGTGGTCGTGCCCGGCGGGTGCGCAAGGCGTTCAGGCAGATCCGGGCCACCACGGTGGTCAGCCAGGCGTCGAGGTTGGCTATCTCCCGAGCATCCCGGTGGTCGCCGCCGGTCAGCCGCAGCCAGGCCTCCTGCACGGCATCCTCTGCGTCGTCGACCGAGCCCAGCATGCGGTACGCCACCGCGCCCAGATGCGGCCGCGCCGCCTGGAAACGTGCTGCCAGGTCGGCGTTTGCGGTCACCGTCGACCGGCGTCGGCCAATGCGCACACCCTGCCGTCACTGAAACCCGATGCCCCGATACCCAACGCGAGATTGAAGCGCCCCCGCAGATTGCCGAGCGTGATGATGTGGGTCAGTCCGACGAGTTGAGCGTTGTCGAAATGTGCCCGCAACCCGTCGAACAGCTCGTCAGTCACCTCGACCGGTGTGCGGCTGATCGCCGTGGCGTATTCCAGTATCAGTTTGTCAAGGTCGGAGAAGCAGTTGGCGTTCTGGTAATCCGACAGCGCCAGCAGTTCCTCGTCGGTAAGCCCCCAGCCGCGCGCTATCTGTGAACCGAGGTCGATGCAGTACTCGCAGCGCACCGTCGTCGCCGACTTCAGCTCGGCCAGCGCGCGATGCCGGGGGCTGAGCATGTCCATTTTCGACTCCGCCAGTTCCAAGCGGCCATAAGCATTGAGCAGCTTGGGGATATACGCGTACATCCGCAGCGGCTCCAGCATCGTTGCGGTTCCGAGTCCGGTCATCTGCTTGAAGCGCCGCTTGGTGAAGAAGTAAGCGATCTTGGCGCCTAGTCCGGCGTCGCGGTCGGATACTCCGGTAAGTCGTGGCATGGCGGCCTCCTCAAAGCGTTCTGTGCGGTCTTACCTACCTCGACACTGGGCGGCGCAAGAACGTGACCGAGCGCTAAGCCTGCTGGGTAACCGCATCCAAATCGAGTAGCCGGGCATGCAGCACGGTGCGATTGCGCAGTGCGGCACGCACCGCGCGATGCAAGCCGTCCTCGAGGTAGACGATGCCCTTCCACTTCACCGCGTGGGGGAAAAGGTCGCCGTAGAAGGTGGAGTCTTCGGACAGCAGGCGATCGAGTGCCAGCACTGTCGTGGTGGTGACTATCTCGTCGAGTCGGATCTGCCGTGGGGGGATCCGCGACCAGTCCCGGTAGGACAGACCGTGCTCGGGGTACGGCTTGCCCTCGCGCACGCCCTTGAAGATCATCCGCGGATCGTCTCCGGCGCATCGCCGCTGTTGGACGTGGCCATGCAGGAAAGGCTAGCGCGGCGACGATGCGGGGCGAAATGGCCCGAGGAGGAGCCGCGCCGTTGGCTTGTGCGGCGACGATGCGGGGCGGAACGGCCGGTGGGGTGTGGGTGCTGGAAGCGATAGCGGCTGGTGATCACCGTAAAATGGGCCAGGTCGGAAAGGTGGATGTCGGATGGACTGGAATGGCTAGTGCCGACGAGCGTCGCTTTGAGGTGCTGCGCGCGATCGTCGCCGACTTCGTCGCTACCAAGGAGCCGATCGGCTCGAAGTCGCTGGTGGAGCGCCACAACCTCGGCGTCTCGTCCGCCACGGTCCGCAACGATATGGCCGTGCTGGAGGCCGAGGGCTATATAGCCCAGCCGCACACCAGCTCCGGACGAGTGCCGACGGAAAAGGGCTACCGCGAATTCGTCGACCGACTCGATGACGTCAAGCCACTGTCGGTGGCCGAGCGGCGTGCCATTCAAGGCTTTCTGGAGTCCGGTGTCGACCTCGATGACGTGCTGCGACGCGCGGTGCGGCTGCTGGCGCAGCTGACCCGCCAGGTGGCTATCGTGCAGTACCCGACGTTGTCGACGTCGACGGTGCGGCATCTCGAGGTGATCGCGCTCACCCCGGCCCGGTTGCTGATGGTTGTCATCACCGATTCCGGCCGGGTCGACCAACGCATCGTTGAACTCGGTGATGTCATCGACGACCACCAGCTGTCCCAGCTGCGCGAGATGCTCGGCCAAGCGCTGGAAGGCAAACGGCTCTCGGCGGCATCGATCGCGGTCGCGGAGCTTGCCGCACAGCTCGACGGCCGAGCGGGACAGCCCAAGAGCCTCAGCGATGCGGTCGGACGCTCGGCGACGGTGCTGCTGGAGTCGCTGGTCGAGCACAGCGAGGAGCGGCTACTGCTGGGCGGTACCGCCAACCTGACCCGCAACGCCGCTGACTTCGGCGGCTCGTTGCGGTCGATTCTGGAAGCGCTCGAGGAGCAGGTCGTGGTGCTGCGGCTGCTAGCCGCCCAGCAGGAGGCCGGCAAGGTGACGGTGCGCATCGGGCACGAAACCGAGGCCGAGCAGATGGCGGGCACATCAGTGGTGTCGACCACCTACGGCACCACCGGCACCGTCTACGGCGGGATGGGTGTGCTCGGGCCCACCCGAATGGACTATCCGGGAACTATCGCTAGTGTCGCTGCGGTTGCTTTGTATATCGGCGAAGTGCTGGGTGCCCGTTGAACGCGCACTCGTTGCAGAATTTATGGATGGCCGTGGTAACGCGGCTTCGAATGGCCTAAGAGCCTAAGAAAGGTCAGGCGTGGCACGCGACTATTACAGGCTGCTCGGCGTGAACCAGAACGCGAGCGATGCGGAGATCAAACGCGCCTACCGCAAGCTGGCGCGTGAGCTGCATCCCGACATCAACCCCGACGAGGTCGCCCAGGCGAAATTCAAGGAGATCAGCGTAGCCTACGAGGTGCTGTCGGACCCGGATAAGCGACGCATCGTCGACATGGGCGGCGACCCGCTGGAGAACGCGGCGTCGGCCGCGAACGGATTCGGTGGCTTCGGCGGTTTGGGTGATGTTTTTGAAGCGTTCTTCGGGGGAGGCTCGACCTCGCGCGGACCGACCGGACGCGTCCGCCCAGGTTCGGACTCGTTGCTGCGGATGCGGCTGGACCTCACCGAATGCGCGACCGGCGTCAGTAAGCAGGTCACTGTTGACACCGCGGTGTTGTGCGACCGATGCCAGGGACGCGGCACCAACGGCAATTCGGCACCGGTGGCCTGCGACACCTGCGGTGGGCGCGGTGAGGTGCAGACCGTGCAGCGCTCGCTGCTCGGTCAGGTGATGACATCGCGACCCTGCCCGACCTGCCGCGGGGTCGGTGAAGTCATCCTCGACCCGTGCTACCAGTGCGGCGGCGACGGACGGGTGCGGGCTCGCCGCGAGATCACGGTGAAGATCCCCGCCGGCGTCGGCAACGGGATGCGGGTCCGGCTCGCGTCTCAAGGCGAGGTCGGGCCCGGGGGAGGACCGGCGGGCGACCTCTACGTCGAGGTCCACGAGCAGCCGCACGACATCTTCGTCCGCGACGGCGACGATTTGCACTGCACGATCTCGGTGCCGATGGTCGACGCGGCCCTGGGCACCACCGTGCCCGTGGACGCGATCCTCGACGGCCTGACCGAAATCACCATCCCCGCGGGAACCCAGCCCGGTTCGGTGACGATCCGGCGCGGCCACGGGATGCCGCACCTGCGTTCCGGTGCGCGTGGTGACCTGCATGTGCACGTCGAAGTGGTGGTACCGGATCGACTCGACCATCGCGATACCGAACTGCTGCGTGAGCTCAAGAGCCGCCGCGACCGTGATGTGGCCGAAGTCCGGTCGACGCACGCCGCCACCGGCGGATTGTTCAGCCGGCTGCGCGAGAGCTTCACGGGGCGCTAACCGGCTGCTGAGTTCGGATGCCCGGCCTGTTCTATATCGACGCGCTGCCCGAGACCGGTGAGCTGGCCGTCGTCGAGGGTGACCAAGGCTTCCACGCCGCTACCGTGCGGCGCATCCGATGCGGCGAGCAATTAGTTCTGGGCGACGGCGCGGGGGGTGTGGCCCGCTGCGTGGTCGAGCAGGCCGGCCGCGACGGGCTGCAGGCCAGGGTGCTGGACCGCTGGCAGGTGCCGTCGGTGCAGCCGCCAGTGACCGTCATACAGGCGCTGCCCAAGGCCGAGCGCGCCGAGCTGGCGATCGAGTTGGCCACCGAAGCCGGCGCTGATGCATTGGTGGCGTGGCAGGCCGCGCGTTGTGTGGCCCGCTGGGAGGGGGGCCGTGCCGACAAGGGCCTCCGGCGCTGGCGCGCGGTCGCTCGCGCCGCGGCACAGCAATCCCGTCGGGCGCACATCCCGTCGGTCGACGGTGTGCTGACCACCGCAGCGCTGACCCGGCGGATCGGCGACCTGGTCGCGTCGGGCGGCATGGTGCTGGTGCTGCACGAGTCGGCTGCCGGTCAGGTGACGGATCTCGGCCTGGCGCAAGCGAAATCGGTGACGTTGGTGGTGGGCCCCGAGGGCGGCATCGCTCCCGACGAGCTCACCGCGATGACCGACGCAGGTGCCGTGGCGGTCCGACTGGGCCCGACCGTGCTGCGAACGTCGACGGCGGCTGCGGTCGCGTTGGGCGCGCTGGGCGTGCTGACGCCGCGGTGGGACCGCCCAGCGACGTAGCCTGGCATCGAGATCGCCGCCGGCGCCGCATTTTCGCCGTTTCGCACTGGTGTCGATCTGGGCGTCGTAGTGGTCAAGTCCTGGCCTGCTGATTTTTATCCGCCGCGCCGACTGAGGTGCGATCCTCGACCCGGGCCGAAAGGGGCGTGTCGGATGAGTAACAAAACCTACGATCTGAGTGCGATTTTCGACGAGCACATCGCCGATGAGTTCGTCGCCAAGGACGTGGCCGCGACTATGGCGACGATGACCGCGGACCCATATGTGAACCACGTGCCCACCATGATGGGCGGAGCCGGCGTCAGTGCGCTGACGGATTTCTACGACAAGTACTTCATCGGGCACTGGCCCGCTGACACCAGAATCATCCCGGTCTGTCGCACTATTGGGGCAGAGCGACTCGTCGACGAGATGATCATGTCGTTTACCCACGACATCCCCATGCCGGCGTTCCTTCCCGGCGTTGCGCCGACCGGCCGCGCCGTGATGCTGGCGGTGGTGGTCGTGGTGGGGTTCGAGGCGGACAAGGTGGCCCACGAACGGATCTACTGGGATCAGGCATCGCTGCTGGCCCAGATCGGGCTGCTGGACGAGAAATTGCTGCCTGTCAGTGGCGTTGACCAGGCATTGAAGGTCCTCGACAAGGACCTCCCGGCTAACACAATGCTGCAGCGCTGACGCCGGCGGTCAAACGCGTTCGCGTAGTTGCGCCAGGCCGTCGCCGCTGAGGTGGGTAAGCGCCCACGGACGCCCGGCCAGCGCCGAAGCCAGGTGCGCGGCCTTGCCCGTGACGCAGCGCCGGCCATCCGGGTAGGTCCAGTCCACATCCGTCGCCCGCAAAGTGAGGCCCCGGGCCCGGGCCGCCGCGGGCACGAATGGATTGGCTACCCGCACTTGGGTGTCCAGCACGGCGGCCAGAACCTCCTGGCTGACCGTTGGTCGCAGTCCCAGTGGCAAAGCGATGTCGAGCTCGTGAATCACGTGGTCGCCCAATAGCAGTCGTCGGGGGAAGACCCGGCCCACGCCTCGTGGTCTATCGACCAACGCGGCGAACTCGCCGATCAGGACTGCGGGCGCGTGACGTGCCGCCAAAGTCCGCGCCAGCCCGGCGTTGGAGTGGTCAAACGATCCCCGATGCCTGATCATTTGGGCTGCGATCGCGGCCGGTGACGCGCGATAACCGATCACAAGATGGGCCAGCACTTCGTGATTGCTCCACTCAGAACAAAGGCTGGGGCGGAACCAGTCCCGATCTGACAGGTCGCGGGCGAAGGCGAGAAATCGAAGATCGTTGGCCCGCAGTTGTTCACGCGCGTCGAACATGAAGATGCCTTTGTAGAAAAGCGGTTTGGTCGATCAGCAGGTCATCGAGCAGCGGCCGGTGGTAGATCTCGAAGTGGTCGCCGTCGTAGTGGCGCATTTCGCCGCGCGGAGCGCTGCGGGCGACATCCTCGGCATGCCGCGGGTCCATCAGCGTTTCCCGGCGTGACACGCAGACCAGCAACGGCGCAGAGATGCTGCGGGCTGCGCGCTTGGCGCTCGTCAACGCGATCCCGATCGTGTTCGCCGCCGCTACCCGGTTGTCAAACCCGCCGCCCGGATCGACCGTGGAATACCAGCCGTCTTCGGCCCCGGGCACGGTGACGGCGGCGAGGCTTCCCGGCGGCCCCACGATCGGGATATACCGGCGGCCGCGACCGATCGCCGCGCGAGCGACGTCCTCGATGATCGCGGGTGTCAACCGTAGTATCGCGGTGGGCCTGAGTCGTCGCAGGGTGGCCACGCCGGACACGATCGGACACTGCACCACCACCGCAGCGATGTCCGCCCGATCGGCGGCGACCCTCAGGACGTGCATAGCCCCAAGGCTGGTTCCCCACAGCGCCACCCGGCTGATGTCCGCATCCGGGAGTTCCCGCACGAAATCGACCGCAGCGTTGAGGTCGTGGCGATGCCGGCGCAGGCTCAGCCGCTGTCGCGGCAGGCCCTCCGAGTCGCCGAGGTGTCGGTAGTCAAAGGCCAGCGTCCCGATCCCGGCCGCGGCGAAGTGTTGTTCGTAGCGGCCGAGCGACATGCTGTGGTTCGCGCCGAACCCGTGTACGAGTACCGCGATCGGGTGTGGCCCCGGTCCATCCGGCAGGGTCAGCCACGCCGCACAGCATTGACCGCCCGAACGAAATGACGTCGATGTTGTCGTGCCTGGTCCCACCCTCGCCTACTTTCCTCAAACGTACGATGTACGTGTTGTACAATACGTACGATGTACGTGTCAACTACGCGATGAGATCGGGACAGACCATGCGGGCGCGGTTCAACGTCGCTGAGATTGCGGCGCGTGCGTTGGAGATCGTTGATCGTGACGGGCTCGGCGGTTTGAGCATGCGGACGTTGGCCGCGGCCTTGGGCACCGGACCGATGACGCTCTACAACTACGTCAACGACCGCGGCCAGCTTGAAGAGCTGGTCGCCGAAGCGGTCATTTCCGACGTCGAATTACCTGAGCCATCGCAGGATTGGCTGGAGGACGTACGAGCTGTCGCGACGGCGTTGTGGCAGGCCGTACGCCGCCACCCCAATGTCGTGCCACTGGTGCTGACGCGGCGCACCGTGTCGTCGTCGAGCTACGCCCCCGCTGAGCGGCTCGTCGAGGCGCTCGCCCGTGGCGGTCTCGACGACGTCGATCTGTTGGCTGCGTTCCGAGCTGTGCTCGCGCTGGTGATGGGCAGCGCCCAGGTGGAACTTGCGGGGCCGCTGGCCGGGCCCGACCGGGATATCGAGCAGGTCGCGGTGGCGGCGCACATCGGCCGGCTGGCCGGCGCCGAACATCCTCGGCTCGCGGCGCTGGCCCAGACCAGCCAACGCTCCAGTGCGCTCACGGAATTCCACCGGGCCCTCGACATGCTGTTGGCCGGCGTGAAGTCTTGTTCGCGTAGCGGCTAATTATTGGGTCGGGTAACCACCCGGCGGTAGACTCGAGACGCTAACCCGCTGGACAAACCGCAGAAAGCAGGCAACAGAAACCACGTGACGCCCCGCGAGTCCAACGCTGCTGAATCATCGACCTCTCAAGTCCGCAGCAGCATCGACGTTCCGCCCGACCTCGTCGTGGGCCTGCTCGGTTCCGCTGACGAAAACCTGCGCGCACTCGAGCGCATTCTGGCCGCCGATCTGCATGTGCGCGGCAACGCGGTGACCGTCTCCGGCGAGCCCGCCGATGTCGCGCTTGCCGAACGGGTGATCTCCGAACTCGTCGCGATCGTCGCCGGTGGCCAGCCGTTGACCCCCGAGGTGGTGCGCCACAGTGTCGCCATGTTGGTCGGCACTGGCAACGAGTCGCCGGCCGAGGTGCTGACCCTGGACATCTTGTCGCGCCGCGGTAAGACGATTCGGCCCAAGACGCTCAACCAGAAGCGTTATGTCGACGCCATCGATGCCCACACCATCGTCTTCAGCATCGGTCCGGCAGGGACAGGCAAGACCTACCTGGCGATGGCCAAGGCGGTCAACGCGCTGCAGTGCAAACAGGTCACCCGCATCATCCTGACTCGCCCGGCAGTGGAAGCCGGTGAGCGGCTTGGTTTTCTGCCCGGCACACTGAGCGAGAAGATCGATCCTTATCTCCGTCCGCTTTACGACGCGCTGCACGACATGATGGATCCCGAGCTGATCCCGAAGCTGATGGCGTCTGGCGTCATTGAGGTGGCACCGCTGGCGTACATGCGGGGACGCGCGCAGCCGGTGTTCACGAAGGTATTGACTCCCAACGGCTTTCGACCGATCGGTGAACTTCAAGTCGGGGATAAAGTTATCGGCTCAGACGGATACCCGACCGAAGTGCTTGGCGTTTATCCGCAGGGCTTTAAGGAAATCTATCGAGTCCACACTCAGGACCGTTCCTCCACACTCGCCTCTGGTGACCACCTTTGGGCCGTCTATACCCGTGCAGATCGGCGGCGTAGCAGGCCGCCGCGGGTGCTACAGACGAAGGAGATGATCGGCAATCTCCGTGCAGCGCACTATCACCGCTACGAGCTGCCGCTCTTGACAGCGCCGGTGCATTTTGCGCCGCGGCCGGTGCCGCTCGATCCTTACGCACTTGGTCTTCTATTAGGCGATGGCTGTTTCTCCTGCCAGGCCACACCTAGTTTCGCGACGGTAGATCCCGAACTCGCTGCATCTCTGGAGCAGCTCATTCCTGGGATCAAAGTTCGACGTACCTCCGACGTCGACTATGTGCTGAACCGGGTTAGGCGCCCCGGCGAGGTCATTACGATCACGAACCCGGTCACCGGTGCCATGCGTGAACTTGGTCTTAGCGGCGCCCGCTCGAACACCAAGTTCATTCCTGAGAACTATCTTTTCAATTCGTCCGACGTGCGACTGGCGGTGCTCCAGGGTCTACTCGATTCTGATGGCGGTCCGGTGACTCAGTCCGGCCGGACCTGCCGCATCCAGTTCACGACGGTCTCGGATCAACTGCGTGACCACATGGTTTTCCTGGTGCAGTCGCTCGGCGGCATCGTCTACCAGCGCACTCGGCCGGCCGCTGGACGCAAGCCGGGACTGGCGAATGGTCGAGACGTACACCATCGCTCTGACGCACACATCCTCGATATCCGCCTCCCCGAGGGAGTCGTCCCGTTCCGCCTGGCTCGCAAGGCCGCTAAGTACGACGCCAGTGGCGGCGGTCGTCCGATGCGGTTTGTCGAGCGTATTGAGCCTGCCGGCACGGAGGAGGCAGTGTGCATCAGGGTCGCGGCGGCGGACTCGCTCTATGTCACAGAGGATTTTCTGCTTACCCACAACACCCTGAATGACGCGTTCATCATCCTCGACGAGGCGCAGAACACCACCGCCGAGCAGATGAAGATGTTCCTCACCCGACTGGGGTTCGGCTCCAAAGTCGTTGTCACCGGCGATGTTACGCAGATCGACCTGCCGGGCGGCAACCGGTCGGGGTTGCGGGCCGCAGTCGACATCCTCGAGGGCATCGACGACATCCACATCGCGGAGTTGACCAGCGTCGACGTGGTCCGGCATCGGCTGGTCTCGGAAATCGTGGATGCCTACGCACGGTACGAGGAACCCGGTCTGACGATGAACCGGGCAGCGCGGCGGGCGTCGAACGCACGCAGCCGTCGGTGACAGCGCCGTGAGTATCGAGGTCGCCAACGAATCGGGAATCGACGTCTCCGAATCCGAATTGATCAGCGTCGCAAGGTTCGTCATAGCCCGGATGGACGTCAACCCGGCCGCCGAGTTGTCGATGGTGCTGTTGGACACCGCGGCGATGGCTGATCTGCACATGCGCTGGATGGATTTACCCGGACCGACCGACGTGATGAGCTTTCCGATGGACGAGCTCGAGCCGGGCGGCCGCCCCGACGCTCCGGAGCCGGGACCGGCGATGCTCGGCGACATTGTGCTGTGCCCCGAATTCGCCGCCGAACAGGCCGCGGCCGCCGGCCATTCGCTGGGCCACGAGTTGGCGCTCTTGACAATCCACGGGGTACTGCACCTTCTCGGCTACGACCACGCCGAGCCGGACGAGGAAAAAGAGATGTTCACCCTGCAGCGCCGCCTGCTCGAAGAGTGGGTCGCTGACCAAGTCACGGCCTACCACCACGAACGCCAGAGCGCGAGAGACCAGCAGCTGCTGGATAAATCAAGGTATTTCGACAATTGAATGGGGCCGGTCCGCTGCTCGGCGCGATCGTGTTGATCTGTCTGGGCGGTTTGTTCGCAGCGGTCGATGCCGCTATCAGCACGGTGTCAGTGGCACGAGTCCACGAACTGGTACGTGACGAGCGGCCGGGCGCGGTGCGGCTGGCCAAGGTGATGGCCGACCGGCCCCGCTACATCAACTTAGTGGTGCTGCTCCGCATCATCTGTGAGATCACCGCAACCGCGCTGCTGGTGGTGCATCTCCGCCACAACCTGGGCCACGGATGGGGGCTGCTCGCCGCTGCCGCGACCATGGTGGTCGTCAGCTTCGTCGTCATCGGCGTCGGTCCGCGCACCCTCGGCCGTCAGAACGCCTACACGATAGCGTTGGTGGCAGCGTTACCGTTGCAAGCGATTTCGGTCCTGTTGGCCCCGATCAGCAGACTGCTGGTGGTACTGGGGAACATGCTGACGCCGGGCCGGGGTTTCCGCAATGGGCCGTTCGCATCCGAGATCGAGTTGCGCGAAGTCGTCGACATGGCGCAGCAGCGCGGCGTAGTCGCCGCCGACGAGCGTCGGATGATTCAGTCGGTATTCGAACTTGGTGATACACCGGCCCGCGAGGTGATGGTGCCGCGCACCGAGATGATTTGGATCGAAAGCGACGAATCGGCCGACGAAGCGATATCGGTGGCGGTGCGCAGTGGGCATTCCCGCATTCCGGTGATCGGTGAGAACGTCGACGATGTCGTCGGCGTGGTGTACTTGAAAGACATTGTGCAGCAGACGTATTACTCGAATCCTGACGGCCGGGACAGCACCGTTGCGCAGGTCATGCGCCCAGCGGTGTTCGTGCCGGACTCCAAGCCTCTCGACGCGCTGTTGCGCGAGATGCAGCGGAGCCGCAACCACATGGCGCTGCTGGTCGACGAGTACGGCGCGATCGCCGGGCTGGTGACGATCGAGGACGTGTTGGAAGAGATCGTCGGTGAGATTGCCGACGAGTACGACGCCGCCGAGGTTGCGCCGGTAGAAGAACTGGGCGACAACAGGTTCCGGGTATCGGCACGACTGCCGATCGAAGACGTCGGCGAACTGTACGGCGTGGAATTCGACGAGCACCTCGACGTCGACACGGTCGGTGGCCTGTTGGCGCTGGAACTGGGCCGCGTCCCGCTGCCCGGCGCCGAGGTGGTATCACATGGGCTGCGGTTGCATGCCGAAGGGGGTCCGGACCATCGGGGGCGGGTGCGGATCGGCACCGTACTGCTCAGCCGCGCCGACCCCGACGGTCAGGAGGTAAACCATGACGGCTGAGGTGTCCGACGATGCCGGCAAGGCTGCCGTTCGCGAAATATCGGCGACGATGACCGTCATGATCGCCGACGGCGCAGGCAACGTCCTGCAGTGACCGAATTCCATTCCGGTTTCGTCTGTCTCGTCGGGCGACCCAACACTGGGAAGTCAACCCTGACCAATGCGCTGGTCGGCTCAAAAGTGGCGATCACCTCGAGCCGACCGCAGACCACCCGGCACACGATTCGCGGCATCGTGCACCGGGAGCACTTCCAGATCATCCTGGTCGACACTCCGGGACTGCACCGGCCGCGGACCCTGCTGGGTAAGCGGCTCAACGACTTGGTCCGCGACACCTATGCGGAAGTCGACGCGATCGGTTTGTGCATACCCGCCGACGAGGCGATCGGCCCGGGGGACCGGTGGATCGTCGAGCAGATCCGATCCGTTGCGCCCACAACGACACTGGTTGCCGTCGTCACCAAGATCGACAAGGTGGCCAAGGACAAGTTGGCCGCGCAGCTGGCCGCGGTCGGCGAACTGGTCGGGATCTCCGACGGCCGTCAAGCCGAGATCGTCCCCGTCTCGGCGGTCACCGGTGAGCAGATCGACGTGCTGATCGACGTGCTGGCCGCGGCGTTGCCGCCCGGGCCGGCGTACTACCCCGACGGTGAGCTGACCGATGAGCCGGAGGAGATTCTGATGGCCGAATTCATCAGGGAAGCCGCCCTGGAGGGCGTGCGCGAGGAGTTGCCGCATTCGCTGGCGGTGGTTATCGACGAAGTCAATCAGCGCGAGGGGCGTGACGACCTGATCGACGTGCACGCTGTTCTCTACGTGGAGCGCGACAGCCAGAAAGGCATCGTGATCGGCAAGGGTGGCGCCCGACTGCGCGAGGTGGGTACCGCTGCGCGCGGCCAAATCGAGAAGCTGCTGGGCACCAAGGTCTACCTCGACCTACGCGTCAAAGTCGCCAAGAATTGGCAGCGCGACCCTAAACAACTTGGCCGGCTTGGCTTTTGAGCTATGACTAGCGGGGTTCGGCTCTCACCGCAGCTGTGGTCCGCTGGAGATCGGTGGCGTGTCGGTGCCGGGGGTCCACCACACCTCCGGCTGCTTAGCCGCCCAGCCGCCGAGTGCCTCCAATTCGGCGGCCAAGGAGACCAGCAGCGGCTCGCTGTTGGCCGGCCCCATCAGCTGCACGCCGATTGGCAAGCCTTCGGAGGTGAAGCCGGCCGGGACGTTGATCGACGGCCACCCCAAGACATTCCACGGCCAGGTCACCGGGCAGGCGGCGATCATCGCGCGGTCGGTGGCCAGGCCGCCCAACCTGTCGAACGCGTGCGCCAGCGGGGGCGGTTGCGCGGTCGTCGGCGCCACCACGACGTCCACGATGCGGAAAATCGAGCCCACCCGGCGCTGATCGGCGGCTTCGTGCGCCCGGGCGGCACGCAGTATCGACTCCGAAAGCAGCCGCCCCATACGCATATTCGACATCGTGCGTGGGTCCAGCTCCACGCCGTCACCCAACCGCTCGGCCCAGTCGAGTAGTCCGGAAGTGGAGCGTGACAGAAAGTTCCACGACAGTCGCAGCCCGTAATCGGGACTGCCTGAAACCACGCTGTGGCCGAGCAGCCGAAGTTGATCGCCCACGGACTCCAGCGCCGAGCTGATCTCCGGATGTAAGTGGGCCGGAAACCCGGTGAACGGAAACCCGGTTGACAGCGCGATCCGCAACGGCCCGGGAGCGATGCCCACGTGGTCGGCGACTGCTACGGGTCGCGGCTTGTGCAGATCGCCCTCGACGTTGCCGGACGCCGCGTCGAGCACCAGCGCCGCGTCGGCCACGGTACGGGCCAGCACGCCGTTGACTGTGATGCCGTTGAACGCCTCCGGCAACGGCCACGTCGAGATGCGGCCGCGTTGCGGTTTGATTCCCACCAAATGGGTCCACGCCGCCGGGATGCGAACACTGCCCGCCCCGTCGGAGCCGATCGCGGCGGTGACCAGGCCGGCGGCCACCGCGACCGCGCTGCCGCCCGACGACCCTCCCGGGGTGTGTTTGCGCGACCACGGATTGCGGGTGTGGCCGAATCCGGGTCCGCTGGTGAACGGCCATTGGCCCAATTCGCAAGTGTTGGTCTTGCCGACGATCACCGCCCCGGCCGCCTTGAGCCGGCGCACCACCTCGGCGTCCTGGGTGGCGGGCCGAACGTACCCGGACGTGCCGTAGGCGGTTGGTACTCCGGCGACGTCGACGTCGTCTTTGATCGCGATCGGGACACCCAGCAGCGGCGCCAGGTCCCCGGCGGCGCGCCGCCGGTCGGCCGCGGCAGCGTCGGCCAGCGCCGTCTCGGTGAGCACCGCGCGGAAGGCGTTCAGTGTCGATCGGCTCAGGTCGATGGCGTGCAGCGAGCGGCGGACCAGCTCGTCGGAAGTCACCTCACCGCTGGCGAGCTGGTAGAGCTGGTCGGTCAAGGTGGGGAAGCGGCGATAGGCAGAGTTACTCATCGGTATCGACATTATCGGCGCGTGCGCGAGGTGCCGTCGCAGTGCGGTGACAAACTGATATCTATGCGGCTTTACCGAGACCGTGCGGTGGTGCTACGCCAGCACAAGCTCGGCGAAGCCGACCGGATCGTCACCATGCTCACCCGTGACCATGGACTGGTCCGCGCGGTGGCCAAGGGCGTGCGCCGCACCCGCAGCAAGTTCGGCGCGCGACTGGAGCCGTTCGCGCATATCGACGTGCAGTTGCACCCGGGCCGCAACCTGGACATCGTCACGCAGGTCGTCTCGCTTGACGCGTTCGCCACCGACATCGTCAGCGACTACGGCCGCTACACCTGCGCGTGCGCGATGCTGGAAACCGCCGAGCGCCTCGCCGGTGAGGAGCGGGCACCGGCCCCGGAATTACACCGACTCACGGTTGGTGCGCTGCGGGCGGTGGCCGACGGTCGCCGACCCCGCGAGCTGGTGCTGGACGCTTATCTACTGCGCGCCATGAGCATCGCCGGGTGGGCCCCGGTGCTGACCGAATGCGCCCGCTGCGCTGCACCGGGCCCGCACCGGGCATTTCACATCGCGGCAGGCGGCAGCGTCTGCGGATACTGCCGCCCCGCCGGTGCGACGACACCGCCGCTGGGTGTGCTGGATCTGATGTCGGCGCTGCGCGAAGGCGATTGGGAGGCCGCGGAGTCCGCACCGCAATCGGCCCGCAGCCATGTCAGCGGATTGGTGGCCGCCCACCTGCAATGGCATTTGGAGCGGCAGCTGCGAACGTTGCCGCTGATCGAGCGGACGGGCCGGATTGACCACGTCCATCAGAGCCTCGCCGACCGTCGCATAGCTCTGGTCAGGCAGGATGTGGCCCATGGGGACGAGCCGGATGAGTCGCTCAGAGTGGAAGGCTGAGCGCACGAGGAAGACCACCCACTTTCCACAGCTGCCGCCCGCCCCCGACGACTACCCGACCTTTCCCGACAAGTCCACCTGGCCGGTGGTCTTTCCCGCGCTCCCGCCGTCACCCGGCGGCGGCCCGCGCCGGCCCCCACAACACGTTTCCAAGGTGGCCGCCCCGCGGATCCCCGCGGCACAGCTGCCCAACCACGTTGCGATCGTGATGGACGGCAACGGCCGCTGGGCCACTCAGCGCGGACTGGCCCGCGTCGAAGGCCACAAGATGGGCGAGGCCGTCGTCATCGATATCGTTTGCGGCGCAATCGAAGTCGGCATCAAATGGCTCAGCCTTTACGCCTTCTCCACGGAGAACTGGAAGCGGTCAGCCGACGAAGTCCGTTTCCTGATGGGGTTCAATCGCGACGTGGTGCAACGGCGGCGGATAAACCTGAACGAGATGGGAGTGAAGATACGCTGGGTGGGCTCGCGGCCACGCCTGTGGCGCAGTGTCATCAACGAGCTGGCGATCGCAGAGGAGATGACGATGCACAATGACGTCATCACAGTGAACTACTGCGTGAACTATGGTGGCCGTACCGAAATAGCCGAAGCCGCAAGGGATATCGCGCGCGAAGCCGCGGCGGGCAGGCTGAATCCGGAGCGGGTCACCGAGGCGACCGTTGCGCGCCACCTGCACCGCCCCGACATTCCCGATGTGGACTTGTTACTGCGGACGTCGGGTGAGCAGCGGACCAGCAATTTCATGCTGTGGCAAGCGGCCTACGCCGAATACATCTTCCAGGACAAACTCTGGCCCGACTACGACCGCCGCGATCTGTGGGCAGCCTGCGAAGAGTACGCATCACGAAATCGACGATTCGGGACGGCCTAGATGCCTTCGTTGCAGGAGCGATTGGTAACGGTGCTTTCCGAGGTGCTGCCCGTCGAGGAGGAATCCGACGGAGCGCTGACCGTGCGGCACGACGGCACTATCGCGTCGTTGCGGGTCGTGACCATCACCGAGGATCTCGACCTAGTGTCACTGACGCAGATCTTGGCGTGGGATCTGCTGCTGACCAAGAAGATTCGTGACAGCGTTGCCGCGCAGGCGCACAATACTCTGCTGGGATCGGTGGTGCTGGTGGAGAAGGTCGGCGAACCGACCGCCAAACGCAACTCAACCAAAACGGCAGACGTGGTGCTGCGCTACAACTTTCCGGGCGGCGGCCTGACCGACGGCGCGCTGCGCACGCTGATCCTGATGGTGCTCGACAAGGGCGCCGAGATCCGCCAGGCGCTGACAGGCTAAGCCTAGCTGCGGCAGTCCGCACAGATGCCGGAGATCTCGATGGTGTGGCTGACATCGGAGAAGCCATGTCTGGCCGCCACCTCGGCTGCCCACGCCTCGACTTCGTGGTCGCCTACCTCGACGGTCGACCCGCAGTTGCGGCACACCAGGTGGTGGTGATGGTGTTCCGAGCAGCGCCGGTAGACCGATTCACCGGTGTCGGTGCGCAGCGTGTCGAGCATGCCCGCGGCGTACATCGACTGCAGTGTCCGGTAGACGGTGGTCAGGCCGATGTTCTCGCCGCGGCGCCGCAATTCGTCGTGCAGTTCTTGGGCCGACCGGAAGTCGTCTAGCGTGTCCAGCAGCGACGCGATCGCCGCCCGTTGTCGGGTCGACCGCTCGCCGGCGCGAGCGGTCACGGTTTGTCCTCGCCGGCGTGCGCGACGGCGTCGATCACGATATGCGCCAAGTGGTGATCGGCCAGCCGGTAGAGCACTTCGCGGCCCGACCGCTCCCCGGTGACCACGCCCGCGGCCTTGAGGATCTTGAGGTGCTGGCTGACCAGTGGCTGCGGCACGCCCAGCGCGTCGACCAGTTCGTGGACGCAGCGCTGGGACTCGCGTAATTGCAGCACGACGGCGATCCGCACCGGCGCGGCCAGCGCGCGCAGCAGCTCACCGGCGGCCTCTAGAATTTCCCGCGGCGGCGGCGCCGGCAGCTCGGTGAAGCCAGAAACCCCGTGCTCATGGCGTTCACTCAAACCGGAGCCGATGTCACCGTGGCTCTCCGTTGATGCTGCGGGGGACATGACCGTCACTTTCGGGCGGGCTGCTGGGAATCGCTGGAAAATGCTGCCGACTAGTTCCACTGTCACATGCGTGATCACGCATGTCAAAGAGCTCGGGGGTCGGTCGTTACGATGACGGATGCTCACCGGCTCAGGGCCGGCGCGATCGTCCCTGCATCGAAAGACAGGAGTCAGCACCTCGTGGCGTCAGTCATCGACACCGTCGTCAACCTGGCCAAGCGGCGCGGCCTGGTCTACCCCGCCGGCGAGATCTACGGCGGCACCAAATCGGCGTGGGATTTCGGGCCGCTGGGGGTAGAACTCAAGGAGAACATCAAACGGCAGTGGTGGCGCTCGGTGGTAACCGGCCGCGACGACATCGTCGGACTGGACTCCTCGATCATCCTGCCCCGTGAGGTGTGGATTGCCTCCGGGCATCTGGAGGTCTTCCACGACCCGCTGGTTGAGTCGCTGATCACCCACAAGCGTTATCGTGCCGATCACCTCATCGAGGCCTATGAGCAAAAGCATGGGCATCCGCCGCCCAACGGCCTCGCCGATATCCGCGACCCGGACACCGGCGAGCCGGGCCAGTGGACCGAGCCGCGTGAGTTCAACATGATGCTCAAGACCTATCTCGGCCCGATCGAAACCGAGGAGGGGCTGCACTATCTGCGGCCGGAGACCGCGCAGGGCATCTTCATCAACTTCGCCAATGTGGTGACGACCGCTCGCAAAAAGCCGCCATTCGGTATCGCTCAGGTGGGCAAGAGCTTCCGCAACGAGATAACCCCCGGCAACTTCATCTTCCGCACTCGCGAGTTCGAGCAGATGGAGATGGAGTTCTTCGTCGAGCCGTCGACAGCGCCGGAGTGGCACCAGTATTGGATCGACACCCGGCTGCAGTGGTACGTCGACCTCGGTATCGACCGCGAGAACCTGCGGTTGTGGGAGCACCCGAAGGACAAGCTGTCGCACTATTCCGACCGCACCGTCGACATCGAATACAAGTTCGGCTTCGCCGGCAACCCGTGGGGCGAACTGGAGGGTGTGGCCAATCGGACCGACTTCGACTTATCCACGCACGCAAAGCATTCCGGTGTCGACCTGTCGTTCTACGACCAGGTCACCGACACCCGGTACGTGCCGTACGTGATCGAACCGGCGGCCGGGCTGACCCGCTCATTCATGGCGTTTTTGATCGACGCCTACCACGAAGACGAAGCGCCCAATGCCAAGGGCGGCCTGGACAAGCGGACGGTGTTGCGGCTGGATCCTCGGCTGGCTCCGGTCAAGGCAGCCGTGCTGCCATTGTCCCGGCATGCCGATCTAAGCCCCAAGGCCCGCGATCTGGCCGCCGAGTTGCGGAAATGTTGGAACGTCGAGTTCGACGACGCCGGCGCGATCGGGCGGCGCTACCGGCGCCAGGACGAGATCGGCACCCCATATTGCGTGACGGTGGATTTCGACTCGCTCGAGGACCACGCTGTGACCATCCGGGAGCGTGACGCGATGACGCAGGAGCGGGTGGCCATCGATGCGGTGGCCGATTATCTGGGATCGCGCCTGCGCGCCTGCTAAAAGTTGGGGCAGAAAATGTGCGAAAAAATTTTCGCCAACGTTATCGACTGTTACTCACATGGCCAATATCATCAAGCCACGCGGACGATTATGACGGCCGGCGTTTCAGGACTTGGCGCGGCAGCACACTAGGGCGTGGTGAGCTGTCGCGCCTTTCCCTTGTCGGGTTCCTCAGAACCGCCCGCCGCCGCCCATGAAGCCGCCGTCCGATGAGCCCGTCGACCCGCCGAACGACGTGGGGCCCCAGCCGCCACCCCAACCGCCGCCGAAACCTCCGCCCAACGATCCGCCGAGCATGTCGCCGATGATGATCCCGCCCATCATCGCGCCCATGTTGTCGCCGCCGCCGTAGCGTCCGGTGTAGGCGAGTTGGGCGGATCGCACATCGTCGTTGGCAAGTGACTGAGCCTCAGCGGCCAGTGTCGCTGCGGTATTGGCACGGGTGATCGCGTCGTTGATGTCGATCTCGCGTTTGTCATGGGCGGCTTGCAATTGCCGGCTGGCCTCGGCGAGACGGGTCCGCGCCTCGGGTCCGATGCTGCCCCGGCGAGTGTCGATGTAATCGGAGACGGCGTGGATCCGCGACTGCGCCGTGAAGAGCGCTTGCTCGAAAGTACGGTTGAGGCGCTCGGTGGCTGCCTGCTCTTCGGCGACGGTGGCGAGTAGCCGGTCCAAGTCGGCGTCGACCTTGGTCAGTTGGGTGAACGCGCCGAGCGGATCGGCCGAACCGCTCGCCCGGGCAGCGTTCAGGGCTTTATTCGCCGCATCCCGGGCGGTGGCCAATTCGCGGATGTGCGCGGCTTTGGTTTTCAGCGCGGTCTGCAGTTGCTCGTCGGCGTGCCCGATACCGGTCTGGACGTCGGCGATCAGCGACGGCAGCGTGGCGACTGCGTGGTGAATGTCGTTGGCGGCGTTGTCCACCGCGTCGAGCAACGCACGGGCTTGTCCCAGCGCCGACTCAGCCGCCTGTACGGCATCGACCAGGCCGCTTTGCTCGCCGGTCACCGGCTTAGCGGCCAGATCACGCGCGCGGCTGAGGTTTTGGTCGGCGAATGCCAGCCGGTCTTTTGCCGTCGCGACGTTGGTGGCCACCGAAGTCAACGCATCAGGGTCGAATTCGTTGTACAGCTCCGTCATTCGCTGTTCGGACGGGGTGATGCGCGCCGTCAGCTCGACCATCTGCTGAGTCAGGCCGTCGAGGCGCGATGGCGCGTTGACCACCAGGTCACGCATTTTTTCGAAGGCCCCCCGCTGCGACTCCAGCTCACGATCGGCCCGCGCCGCCGAGACGATCACCTGTGTCAGCAGGTTACGCCGCTGCGCCCGCGTCTCGGGTATCGCGTCGTCCAGTTGTTGACGCACGGTGAACGCTTGTGCCAGAGCAGCTTTGGCGTTGTTGACGGCACGAGTGAACGGTTCGGTCCGCTGTTCTCCGAACTCCTCGATCGTCAGCGCCAGCTCGTTGGCGCTGGTGCGAACCGCGTTGTCGACGTCGACGACTTTCCACCGGGACAGGTCGTCGAGCGCCCCTAGCGAGAGCGCCGCCAACGCATCAGGGTCGGTGGCGTCGACCCGGCGCGCGGCAGCCCGTTCGGCCGCGTACCGCCGACGGCGCCGGTAACCCTCGGCGACAAGCAAACCCACCACCACGATCGCGATCACGCCAGCCGCGATCAACAGCGCGCTCCGGCTCGTCGACGCATGCCCCCGGTCGAGCCCGTTGGCCGCCGCGACCGCAGCACCGCTCCAGTCGCCGCGGCGAAGCGCAGGTTCGATCTGGTTTCGCCGCAGATCGTCGACCTGACTTGAGTTGATCGTCTGCACCCTGTTGGGCACCAGGAATGCGTAGGAATGATCGACGGTGGCGACGGCAAGCAGCGCGTCGAAGTCGCCCAGGTCGCTGGCGGACCGTGTGTTCTCCGCCCAGCTCACGGCCGGCTGCCCGGAGAAGTTGTCGACGAAAACCACCCACATCTGGATATGGCGGTCGGAGTAGAGCTTGCCGGTGGCCGACTGGATCGCGGCGCGACCCGAGCCGTTCAACACCCCGGCGTCGTCGGTGACGTAGGTGGACAGCCGGGAGGGCGGCTGCGCGGCGGCAGACGGCGCCATTAGTAATGCAGGGATCAGCAACGCCATGAACATGGCGAGCGAGCGGACTGTGCTCATGCTCGACAATCTAATCCGCACTGGGGCGCCAGCGGGAGGGACTGGCAGACTGTGCGTCGATGAGTCAGCAAGACCCCTACGAAGATTTCGACCGCGAGCGGGTGGTTTCCGAAGCGCCGAAGACCGCCGGCCTGCCGGGCACCGAGGGCCAGCACCGCACCGACTTCGCCCGGGATCGCGCCAGGGTGCTGCACAGCGCCGCATTGCGCCGCCTTGCTGACAAGACACAGGTCGTCGGGCCGAGGGAAAGCGACACCCCGCGTACGCGACTGACCCATTCACTGGAGGTGGCCCAGATCGGGCGGGGGATGGCGATCGGGCTGGGCTGCGATCCCGACCTTGTCGACATGGCCGGTTTGGCCCACGACATCGGGCACCCGCCGTACGGGCATAACGGCGAGCAGGCGCTCGATGAGTTCGCGGCGGCATTCGGCGGCTTCGAGGGTAATGCACAGAACTTCCGGATCCTCACCAGCTTGGAGCCCAAAGTCCTTGATCGGCAAGGACATAGCGTTGGACTGAACCTGACCCGGGCGGGGTTGGATGCCGTCACCAAATATCCCTGGACGCGGGGTCGGGATCGACGCAAGTTCGGCTTTTACGACTTCGACCGCGAGGCCGCCGCCTGGGTGCGCGAACATGCGCCGGCAGATCGGGCCTGTCTGGAAGCCCAGGTGATGGACTGGGCCGACGACGTCGCCTATTCGGTGCATGACGTGGAGGACGGTGTCGTGGCCGGCCGGATCGACTTGCGGGTGCTTGCCGACGACGACGAAGCCGCCGCGCTGGCCAAGCTGGGGGAACGCGACGTCGCCCGGGTGCGCGCCGACGACCTGGTCGCGGCCGCGCACCGGCTGTCCGGGCTACCGGTGGTCGCCGCGGTCGGCAAATACGATGCCACGCTGGCGGCCTCGGTCGCGCTCAAACAGTTGACCAGCGAACTGGTCGGCCGGTTCGCCTCAGCGGCGATCGCGGCCGCCCGCGCGGCGGCCGGCCCCGGGCGGCTCGCCCGCTACCAAACCGACTTGCAGGTCCCCAAAGTGGTGCGCGCCGAGGTCGCGGTACTCAAGACACTGGCGCTGCAGTTCATCATGTCCGATCCACGTCATCAGGAGCGTCAACGCTCGCAGCGGGAACGTATCCATCGAGTGGCGCAGTGGCTGCTGGCCGGGGCGCCCCGAACACTCGACCCGGTGTTCGTGCCGGCCTTCAACTCCGCTGCCGACGACGGTGAGCGGCTGCGGGTCGTCGTCGACCAGGTCGCCTCGTTCACCGAGGGACGCCTGGAACGCATCGACGCAACCCAGGCAAGAGTCCTTTGACCATGGTCGGCGCGCCCCGACCGCATTAGGCTGCGGTTCATGTCCAAGCACACCAAGGTTGTTGTCGCCACGTTGTCCGCACTCGTCACGCTCAGCGCCTGCAGCGCCCATCAACAGTCGAGTACCTCGCCCTCCGCAACGAGCGGCGCTCCAGCCGGTGCCCAAACACTCAGCGCTGAACTGCACACCGCTGACGGTCGGTCGGTGGCCACTGCCGCCTTCGAATTCGCCAACGGCTATGCCACTGTCACGGTGAAGACGACCGCGAACGGCATCCTGGCGCCCGGACTGCACGGCATGCACGTCCACGAGATCGGCAAATGCGAGCCAAACTCGGTTGACCCGATGGGCGGTCCACCCGGCGACTTCATGTCGGCCGGCATGCACTACCAGGCACCGGGGCACACCGCGGAACCCCCCAGCGGTGACCTCTCGACGCTCGAGGTGCGCAAGGACGGCGCCGCATACCTGGTGACCACCACCGACGCGTTCACCAGGGACGATCTGTTGGCGGGCAACAAGACAGCCCTGATGGTGCACGGCGGGGAATATGGTCCTGATGCCGAGAAGCGCATCGCGTGCGGCGTGATCGGCACCGGTTAGCCACCGACAGTTAATCTTCGCGTCCCGGGCGCCAGCGCGCGCTCTACACTGAGCCGATGGCCGGCCGTATCCCCGATCGCGATATCGCCGCCATCCGCGAACGAGTCCGCATCGACGAGGTCGTCGGCGACTACGTCCAGCTGCGTCGCGCCGGCGCGGACTCGCTAAAGGGCTTGTGCCCGTTCCACGACGAGAAGACGCCGTCGTTTCATGTCCGTCCCAATCACGGTCATTTCCATTGCTTCGGCTGCGGTGAGGGCGGTGACGTCTACGCCTTCGTTCAGAAGATCGAACACGTCAGCTTCGTCGAGGCCGTCGAGGTGCTGGCCGACCGGATCGGGTACACGATCAGCTACACCGGCGCAGCCACCAGTGTCCAGCGTGACCGGGGCAGTCGCAGCCGGCTCATCGCCGCCAACGCCGCGGCGTTGGAGTTTTACGCGGCGGCGCTGGAATCGCCGGAGGCGCAGCCGGCTCGCCAATACCTGACCGAGCGGAATTTCGATGCCGACGCTGCCCGGCACTTCGGCTGCGGATTCGCGCCATCGGGCTGGGATTCGCTGACGAAACATCTGCTGCGCAAGGGTTTTGAGTTCAAGGAGCTGGAGGCCGCAGGCCTGTCGCGGGAAGGTCGTCGGGGCCCGATCGACCGGTTTCACCGCAGGTTGTTGTGGCCGATCCGAACGTCGGCCGGCGAGGTGATCGGGTTCGGGGCGCGCCGGCTGTTCGACGACGACCCGATGGAGGCCAAGTACGTCAACACGCCGGAGACGTTGCTGTACAAGAAGTCGTCGGCGTTGTTCGGTATCGACCTGGCCAAGCGCGACATCGCCAAGGGGCATCAGGCCGTCGTCGTCGAGGGCTACACCGACGTGATGGCGATGCACCTGGCCGGGGTGACGACGGCGGTCGCATCCTGCGGCACCGCGTTCGGTGACGAGCACCTGGCGATGCTGCGCCGATTGATGATGGACGACAACTTCTTTCGCGGAGAGCTGATCTACGTGTTCGACGGCGACGAGGCAGGCCGGGCCGCGGCGCTCAAAGCGTTCGGCGGCGAGCAGCATCTGGCGGGCCAGTCCTTCGTCGCGGTCGCCTCGGACGGCATGGACCCCTGCGATCTGCGGCTGGCGTCCGGCGACGGCGCATTGCGGGATCTGGTGGCGCGGCGAACTCCGTTGTTCGAGTTCGCGATTCGCGCGGCGCTGAGCGAGGTGGACTTGGACAGCGCCGAGGGCCGGGTGGCCGCGCTGCGCCGCTGCGTACCGATGGTCGCCCAGATCAAAGATCCCACGTTGCGCGACGAGTACGCGCGCCAACTGGCGGGCTGGGTCGGCTGGTCGGATGTGGCGCAGGTCGTCGGCCGAGTGCGTGAGGAGGCGAAGAACCCCACCAGCCAGGGCCGTGCCAAGCCGCGTCGTAGCGCCGCAGCCCAAGCCGAAGCCGGCGCGGCCGAGTCAGCTGCTCTTCGTCCCGACCCACAAGAGCCCACGCTGTGGCCGCAGCGCGAGGCGCTCAAGTCGGCGTTGCAGTACCCGGCGCTGGCCGGGCCGGTGTTCGACGCGTTGACCGTCGAAAGTTTCACCCATCCCGGCTACGCCGCGGTGTGCACGGCCATCGAGGCGGCCGGCGGCACCGGGACCGGCATCGGCGGGGCGGAGTGGCTCGATGCGGTGCGCCAAAAGGCCCCGTCGCCGGCGGCTGCCGGGCTGATCAGCGAGCTTGGCGTCGAGAGCATGCGGGTCGACGACGACGACAAGCTGCCGCGCTACATCGCCGGGGTGCTGGCCCGCCTGCAGGAGGTCTGGGTCGGCCGGCAGATCGCGGAGGTCAAGTCGAAACTGCAGCGCATGTCACCGGTGGAGCAGGGTGACGAGTACCACGCCCTGTTCGGCGACCTGGTCGCGCTGGAGGCCTATCGGGGCAGCCTGCTGCAGCAGGTTAGCGGCGACGGCCTCACCGCCTGAGCAGCGTGCAGTCAGGGTGCGCTGCGCGGTTTTTGCGGCTCGACGACGCTGGTTTCGTTGTCGATCTCGGTCAACGTCACCATCCGCGTGTCGGGCGAAACCCGGTTCGCAATCTTGCGCCGCCCCCCTTCGATCACCGACTTAGCGGCAGGACTGCTGGTCAGCGCGCGGTAGGTCCCGACGATCTGCTCGTAGCGGCGCCGGCCGGCCTTTGCGCCCAACACATAGCCCAGTCCCAGCACGACGACATACCGGATCAAAGCGGTCCTCCCGACGTTGGTGCGATGAGTCCATCCTGCCCCATTCTCGCGAGCAGACGCCCTTCGGTCGGCCATCTATTGCTGTTGGGCCTCAGCAAGCCAGTACGCTAGAGTCATCCCTCGATCCGCGCCCACACGCGCGCGGAAAAGGGCAGTCCTCCGTAGCTCAATTGGCAGAGCATTCGGCTGTTAACCGAAGGGTTCCTGGTTCGAGTCCAGGCGGGGGAGCAGGAATTGTTGCAGATGGAAACTGGTAGGCAGCTGGGTATGTGAAGCTGCGGTGATGGTGTCTGGTCGACCGTGCAGGCTCGATGCCTCAGCAACACTCCGGTGGGTAGATCAACATTTGCCGTCAACCGCAGGCGAAGCCCAGCCCCTTCCAACCTATTTCGGGTTGAGCAGTATCGGCGGGGTGCGCAGCAGCGGCGGGGGCCCCCCAGCCTGGTATTGCGGGCAGTAGACGTCAATGGCGGCCATGGCGAACTTCTGAGAGGTTTCGATATTCGCCTGGCTGGGATTAACCCAAGCCCTGGCTTGGATGTCCGCGACCACCTGGTTGAGCGGCTCGCGGTGGCCGAGGTCCTGACAGACCTGGTGGCCGTCGGCGATCAGTGCGTCGGCGTCCGCTTCAGGTTTAACGCCGATTTGGCGCAGCGACGTAAGAAACTGCTGGTCAGGCGTGGGCGGCGGCGGCGGCTCGGTGCTCGGTGACGGTGGTTCGGCGGTGGCGGCAGGTATACCCCGCTGCCCGTACAGGCTCACCCCGAACCAAGCGACAGCACCGCCCGTCCCCAGCACCAGGCCGATGGCGACACACCACAGGAGGGCGCTGCGTGATCGGGACGGCCGGAAGGGCGCGACGTCGGGCCCGTCGTCCTCACACGACCACGCGCTGATGGCCTCGGTCTCGTCCGAGGGCGCTGCGGGTGCCGTCTTCTCGGGCGGGACGCCATCTGCGTCCATGAACTCAGAGTTTAGTTCGATGAATGCTCGCCGTCATTCCCCGGTCGCCGCTCCTTTGGAGCGTGCCAACAAGGGGGTGTAGAGCTCGTACATTTTTTGATGACGACGGCAGCGATGGCAAGCAACCCCATGTGTATTCCTCTCCAAGGCAGTTAGCCGGCGTGCCGATCATCGGCCAGGACCCGGCCGCGGCCAGCGTCGGCGCGACGAATTCGTGGACGTCCCACCAGCTCACCTGTTGCGACGCGATCGCCGCCCCGGTTGAGATGCCGACCAGGTCGGCTACTCTGCAATTGTTCGCCTGGCTGGTGGATATCTGCGGAGTTGCCCCCCGTACGGGCTCAGTGCCGCGTCGAGGTCGCTCAAGCGAATCCGCAGCACCCGCGGGCCAAGCGTCCAGCCTTGTAAACGGCCGTCGCGCAGCATGTTTCGGATGGTGCGGGGGTCAATCTAACTAGCTGCGTTACTCACTGGCCTAGTTGTCGGGGACCAAGACCGGGGATAAGGGGCTGGGTGGTCTTCACGCTCGACTTACTCAGGTAATCAGGGCAGTAAGTGCTCGATGCGAGCGCAGCGAACTTCATGGCGCCGCCGTTGTTCAATCCGGGATTGCGCACGGCCAGCTCATTGACGACGTCCATTTCCGACCGCCCCGAGATCATCATGTTGCAGGCCATTCTGCCGGCCGCGACGGCGTCCGGCCCGCTGCGGTAGGTCATGCCCGCTTTGTTGAGCGAGGCGAGAAAGTTTGCATCAGCAGCAGGATCTTCGGGAACGGGGCCGGGCGTGGGGTCATTCGGGTCGGCCAGCGCCGGCACAGCCACGGCCAGGCCGATGATGGTGGCGACGGTGGCGAGTATGAGGTGCAGTCGCATCGGACCATCATTGTCCAAATCAGCCCCATTGTCCTGTCGAGCCCGATTCATTGGCGTAGTCCGGTATCGAGTCTGGTCGAGTCAAACCCTGGTCACCGTGCCTGGGCCGCGTTTCAATGGTGGGTTGTGACATCGGTTGGGTCGCGATCTGAGCACCCCGCAGAAAGCTCGATTACCTGGGCTGATGGCGCATTGTTAGCCATCGACCAGCGCGCGCTGCCGCACGAGTTGCGGCGGCTGCGGATCACGACCGTCGACGAGCTCATTGACGCGATTAAGACTCTGGCCATTCGGGGTGCGCCCGCGCTCGGGGTAGCAGGCGCTTTCGGTGTGGCGCTAGCGGCGTTCGCGCACGCCGGCGATGCCGAGAAGGTGACGTTGGAGGCGGCGGGGATCGCGTCGGCCCGGCCCACCGCGGTGAACCTCGGATGGGGCGTGCAGCGGGCACTGGCCAAGCTGCCCGAGGGCTCAGAGGCGGTGCTCGCCGAGGCCCAGCAGATGCTGGCCGAGGATGCTCATGTCAACCGGCTCTGCGCCACTCACGCCGCGGACCTGGTGCTGGAGTTGTGTCCCGATCGGCCGCTGCGTATTCTCACCCACTGCAACACCGGTCGACTGGCCACCACCGCATTCGGCACCGCGATCGGCGCGCTGCGGGTGTTGCACGCCCGCGGCAAGGTCGCCGACGTGCTGGTCGACGAGACGCGCCCGCTGCTGCAAGGGGCCCGGCTGACCGCTTGGGAGCTGGCCGAGGCCGGGATCCCGCATCGGCTGACGATCGACTCCGCCGCCGCGTGGGCGATGGCCACCGAACAGGTCGACTGCGTCCTCGTGGGCGCAGACCGCGTCACCGCCGACGGCTCGGTCGCCAACAAGATCGGCACCTACACCCTGGCGCTGGCCGCGCATCGGCACGGCATCCCGTTCATCGTGGTCGCCCCCGAATCGACTCGCGACCTCACTACGGCGACCGGAGACGAGATCGTCGTGGAAGAGCGGGCGGCAGTCGAGATCACCCATGTCGGCGGCGTCGCCACCGCCCCGGAGCGCACCGCTGTCTTCAACCCCGCCTTCGACGTCACTCCGCCGGAGCTCATCACCGCAGTTGTCACTGAGAACGGCGTGGTCGGAAAGACCGCTGACGCGAATACCCTTGTGGGGCAACAGATTGCCAATATCGCCCGCAGCTTGTATGCACGAGGCTGGATGCCGGGCACCGCTGGCAATATTTCGGTACGTAGCGGGGGAGACGCGGTGATCACCGGTAGCGGGCTGTCCAAGGGTGAGCTCGCCGCAGGTGACACAGTGACGGTGACCGTCGCTGACTCCCAGCCGGTTTCGGGCACCCGCCGCCCATCGGCAGAGACCGCCATCCACACTGCCATCTACCGAGCCACCAGCGCCGGAGCCGTGGTCCACGTACATTCACCGCACGCGACCGGTCAGTCCGTCGGCGCGTCGCGGGCGCTTCGGTTCAGTGGCTACGAGCTGATCAAAGGACTGGGCGCAGCAGAAACAATCGACATCCCGGTTCTTGTTAATCACTCCGACGTGTCGCGCATCGGCGCTGACATCGAGCAACACCTGGCTGAGCACCCCGATGCCCCACCGGTATTGTTCATCGCCGGCCACGGGATTACGGCCTGGGGTGCCGACCTCGCCCAGGCCCGTGACCGCGCGGAGTGCCTGGAGGCGATGTGCGAGTTGGCGACGCTGACCGGCCGCCGCGAGATCTGACGACGCCATCGTCGTAGCCGGGAGGAACCGAGATGACATTGCTGCAGGTGATGGCCGAAACCGATGCGACCGAGGTGCGGCTGCGCACCGACGATGCGGCCGTAATCGGCGCTGAACTCACCACCCGGGATATCGATTTCGACCGTTGGCCGATCAAGCAAGGTCTCGACATACGCAGGCCGCCCGCCCAGCTCCTGGCCGAATACGCTGACCGCGTCGACGCACTGAATAGTGATGGCCGCTACAAGTACATCGACGTCGCCGCGCTGCAGCCCGACGACCGCGACCCCGGCTGGCATGACAAGGCCAGCGCCGCTCGCTCGAAGTTTCTCGCAGAGCACCGCCACGCAGAGGACGAGGTGCGCTTCTTCGTCGCCGGCCGCGGTTGCTTCTATCTGCATCTGGAGCCGGAAGTGCTGGCGGTGGTGTGCGAAGGCGGCGACCTACTTTCGGTGCCGGCAGGCACCCGGCACTGGTTCGACATGGGCGCTCGTCCCGACTTCGTAGCGATCCGGTTCTTCCAGGAGGAGGACGGCTGGATCGGTGACTTCACCGGCGACGTCATCGGTGAACGCTTCCCAACGCTCGATCAGCTCGTCGCGGCATGATCGCGGCGATCGTCATCGACATCGAGGGCACCACCAGCCCGACCAGTTCGGTGCGAGAGAAACTCTACGACTACACCCGGCAGCACCTTGGGCAGTGGCTGGCTGACAACCACGGCGGTGCCGCGGACTCGGTGATCGCCGAAACGCAGGTATTGGCCGGGCAACCCGGCGCCGGCCCGGCAGAAGTGACGCAAATCCTCTGCGATTGGCTGAATTCCGACGTCAAAGCCGGGCCACTAAAAACCGCGCAAGGCCTGATCTGCGCGGAGGGATTCCGCAGTGGCGAACTGCACGGGGAATTCTTCGATGAGGTGCCGGCAGCCCTGGCTGCCTGGCACGACATGGGTATCACGCTGCACGTATTCTCGTCGGGTTCGGTTCGCAATCAACAGGATTGGTTCGCGACCGCTCGCGGCGCAGAGCTGGCTTCGTTGATCAGCGGCTGGTTCGACCTCAACACCGCAGGGGCCAAGGGTGAAAGCTCGTCCTACGAAACGATCGCCAAGACGATCGGACTGGCCCCCGATTGGATCCTCTTCCTGTCCGACCATCCTGACGAACTCGACGCAGCCCTCGCCGCGGGTTGGTCGGTGATTGGTGTCGACCGCCCCGGGGAGCCGAATTCCCCGCGGCCCCCGCATCGTTGGATCCACTCATTCGATGAAATCGACCTGCGGGAACACTGACTCGCCGTGGCGCAACTGTCAGACTCAGCGTGATTTCAAAGCCGACGACGAACGCTACTTCCGCAAAACCACCCCAGTTCTGCGCAATTGCGGCGGTAGTCGCCGAGGAGACATCGCCGCCAACGCAGCGGGGCTCCGAAGGATGCGCAACAGTTATAAGGAGTGATTGTCGGACGGCCTGGGACGGACGAGATGATCTTCACACAGTATTACCTGGACTGCTTGTCGCAAGCGTCTTATCTGATCGGCGATGAGACCACCGGCCGTGCGGTCGTGGTCGACCCGCGTCGCGACATTGACGACTACTTGACTGACGCGGCTGAACACCAATTGCGTATCGAAAGGGTCATCGAAACCCATATCCACGCCGACTTTTTGAGCGGTCATTTGGAGTTGGCGGCCGCCACCGGTGCGCTGATCTGCTACGGCGAAGACGCCGACGTCGAGTTCGAGATCGAGCCGTTGCGGGACGGCCAGCGGATCTCGCTCGGCCAAGTCACGTTAGAGGTTCTCGCAACACCAGGGCACACTCCCGAGTCGATCTGCATCGTGGTCTACGAGCACGCCGACGATGAGGTGCCCTACGGCGTGCTTACCGGCGACACGCTGTTTGTCGGCGATGTGGGGCGCCCAGATCTTCTTGCGGACACCGGCCTGTCGGCGGAGACGTTGGCCCGGGCGCTGTACGGGTCGCTGCACGACAAACTGCTGAAGCTGCCTGATGCTACGCGGGTGTTTCCCGCCCATGGGGCCGGGTCGGCATGCGGCAAGCAGTTGTCGAGCGAAACCAGTTCAACGATCGGTGACCAGCGCCGGACCAACTACGCGCTACAGATCGTCGGCGCCGAGCGTTTCGTTGCCGCGGTTACCGCGGACCAGCCCCCGCGACCGCGCTACTTCGCGTTCGACTCGCTCCGCAATCGTGAGCAGCATCCGCTGCTGGATGAAAGCGCACCGCCGCTGCTGGACATTGAAGACGTCTGCCGGCGCAACTGGGCGGGGGCCATTCTGCTGGACAGTCGCGACGAGGCCGAGTTTGCGCGCGGTCACCTGCGTGGTGCGGTCAATATTGGCCTGCAGGGACGTTTCGCCGAATCCGTCGGAATCGTGTTGCCGCCCGATCGTGACATCGTGCTGGTCGGCGATCCTGCGCTTGCGCAGGAATCCAAGACCCGCCTCGCCCGGGTCGGCTTTGACCGGGTAGTTGGCCAATTGCGTGATTTGGCAAGTGTTTTCAGGCAACAGCCGGATCTCTTCGACACTGCTTTGCGCTTCACGGCTGGGCAGCTTGCCGAATTGATCAGCTTGGAGCCCGGGTTGCAGCTGGTGGACGTGCGAAACCCGGGGGAGACGGCAGACGGCATCATTCCCGGAGCGCGTGAAATTCCGTTGCCGGCCCTTACCGATTCGATCGAAAGCCTCGATCACACGGCGCCGGTAGTCGCCTACTGCGCCAGCGGATACCGTTCGCTGGTCGCCGCGAGTCTTCTTCGGGCTTCGGGGTTCCATGAGGTAGCCGACCTGATGGGCGGTTACGGCGCCTGGCAAGAGGCCGGCGCCGCCTAACTGGGCGGGCTCAGATGGAGAAGTCCTCGCCGTGCCACACCCCGGCTTCCGGCGGCCGGATGACGCGGCCGGCCTGTGGGGTGCCGTTGCTCTCGGCCTCCAGCTTGGCGACTCGGGTGAGCAACGACTGCAGGCTGACGCCGACGAGGTCCGGCATCGCCGAGTCGTCCCCGGTGCCTCGACCAGGGCGGCTGACGATCTGCCCGGGGACCCCGACAACCACGGAGCTGGACGGCACTTCCTTGACCACCACGGCGTTGGCGCCGATCCGGCTGTCGTCACCGATCTTGATCGCGCCGAGAACCTTTGCTCCGGCGCCGATGGTCACGCGATCACCGATCGTCGGATGCCGTTTGCCGGTGTCCCTGCCGCTACCGCCGAGGGTGACGCCGTGGTAGATCATCACGTCCTCGCCGACCTCCGCCGTTTCCCCGATCACCACACCCGTCGCGTGGTCGATGAACAGGCCGGGGCCGAGGGTCGCGCCCGGGTGGATGTCGACCCCGGTCAGGATGCGAGTGAGTTCCGCAAGCGTCCGCGCGGCCACCCGGGCGCCGCGGTTCCATAACCAATGACTGATCCGATGGCCCCAGATTGCGTGCACGCCCGGGTAGGCAAAGATCACCTCCAGTGTGGTGGGGGTGGCCGGATCTCGTTGCCTGGCCGCCGCTATGTCACGCCGTATCGCCGCGAGCATGGTTAGTCGGCCACGTCGTCAAAGAGCGGTGTGCTCAGATATCGCTCGCCGAAGTCCGGCAGGACGACGACGATGAGCTTTCCGGCGTTCTCGGGGCGGCGAGCAACCTGCAGAGCGGCCACCGCGGCCGCGCCTGAGGAGATGCCGACCAGCAGTCCTTCTTCGCGGGCCAGCCGCCGGGACAGGTTGACCGCATCGTCGTTTCCGACGGTGATGATCTCGTCGACCAAGTCGAGGTCCAGTACCGGCGGGACGAATCCGGCGCCGATGCCCTGAATCGGGTGCGGACCCTTTTGGCCGCCGGACAACACCGGCGACGCGGCCGGCTCGACTGCGACGAACTGCACCGAAGGCTTGCGTTCCTTGATCACCTGGGCAACACCGGTGATTGTGCCGCCGGTGCCGACACCCGAGACGAAGATGTCGATCTTGCCGTCGGTGTCGCGCCACACCTCCTCGGCGGTGGTTTTACGGTGAATCGCCGGGTTGGCCGGATTCTCGAATTGCTGAGGCACGAAATACCGCTGGTCGGTCTTCGCCAGTTCCTCAGCCTTGGCGATAGCGCCCGGCATGCCCTCCGCACCGGGGGTCAGGATCAGTTCGGCACCGAAGGCGCGCAGCAGCTTTCGCCGCTCAATGCTCATCGTCTCGGGCATGGTCAGCACGATCCGATAGCCACGCGCTGCGGCCACCATCGCCAGCGCGATGCCGGTGTTCCCACTAGTCGGCTCCAGGATGATGGTGTCCGGCTTGAGCAGACCGGCTTCCTCGGCCGCGTCTATCAGCGCAACCCCGAGGCGGTCCTTCACGCTGGCCGCTGGGTTGAAGGACTCCAGCTTGGCGACAACGTCTGCGCCGGCGCCGTCGGTAACCCGGTTCAGCCGGACCAGGGGCGTGCTTCCGATCAGTTGCGTGATGTTCTCAGCGATGCTCACAGTCGCAATCCCAGCTGATGTCGAAGTGGATTGCAACGTCAGCGGGTATCGCCAGCGCGACCGGAGTGAATCGCTGTGGCGCCCCCTCTAACGCCACACCGGTCAGCACCCGATCGGCGGTGTTGTGCGCTGTTGTTGCGGTCACGGTGGTTGTGGATGCGCCCGGTGCCGGTCGGACGTAGAAGTCTCTGCCCGGG
>NZ_DASPSP010000258.1:0-15080 GCF_035623875.1 Mycobacterium sp.
GACCGCCGCGCACACGCACTGGGGCAACCCCAGCGAAGCGAGGGGACACTCCGGCGATGAGCATGGGGTCACAATACGAGGCGGCCCGATACGCCGCAGCGCGCGGCTACTAGTGCGCGAGGGCTGCCGACGGACCGACCGCCGACGGCGGCACGGCGGTTGCGGCCGCCGCCGCGGGCGCCTGCGCCGGAGCCGGCGCTGGGTTGGACCCGGGCGGGCCGACCCGGAACCCGTTGACGATCGTGTCGGTGGCCGGCGCTTCGCCGACCGCAGTGGTGGCGTCGGTCGTTACAGCCAGCGACACTAAGTACTTGTCCGGCCCCGAGGTGACGATGACGTGGCGCCGCGAGGTGTTGAGCGTCATCTGGTTTTCGCGGTAGGTGCCCTCGATGATCGACGACGGGGAGCCGTCGAAGTCGGCCAGCGAGGCGTTAGTGCTGCGCCAGGCGGGCAGTTGCGCGCTGTCGAGATACCCGTGAGTGATGGCCTCCTTCGCATCGAAATCGCCGACCAGCCGGTACACCACCAGCTGGGCATTGGAGGTGTAGAGGCTGGTGCTGTGGCGGTTGGCGGTCACCACGAACGCGTCGGGGACATTGGGGTCGGGGACCTGTGTCCAGCCGGGCGGCATCGGCAAGGTGATGTCGAGCGCTTTGAAGTTTTGCGCCTGTTGCGGCTCCAGTTTGACGTTCTTGCTCCCGAAATAATCGCGCAGCGTCCCGGAACTGGCCGGAACGAGCATCGGCGCTGCCGCCGGGGCTGCTGGGGCTGCCGGGGACAGCGCCCGCGAGACGGGAGGGGGTACCGGGGGGGCAGCGGCCGCTGTTCCCGGAATGGGGTTGCTGACGGCCCCGGGGGCGACCGCGACGGCCTGCGGCATCAGGGGCGGGGCGGGGACCGGAGCGGGATTAGGCCGGGGCGGATACACCGGTTCTGCCGATGCGGTGGGGCACGCAAAGCCCAGCACACCCACGACGCCAACGGCCAGACCCGCGACCGTAACCCGCCAGCTACGGGCAATCTGCATCATGAGAGTCGGTCCTTCCCAAGTCGCTCAGTGGCAAAGCATGAGTCGGACTGTAACCCCGCCCAACCAGTGGCAACCAGGCTTGGAATCGACCTGGAATACACCTGGGATAAAGCCCTGATCGGTCTGCAACGCAACCGAGACAAACGTGTGGCTGGCGGGCCCGTCATCGCCGCCCTTATAACCTGTTGGACGTGACCGATTCCCCAACGGCCGCGACGGGCCCCCATCCTGGCGCCCGCTCGGCTGCCCAGGCCGACCCCGATGCGCCGCGGTTTCGGTACACCGCGGAGCTGGCCGGCCGCATCGAGCAGACCTGGCAGGACAACTGGAACCGGCTGGGAACCTTCAACGTGCCCAACCCGGTCGGGTCGCTGGCACCAATAGACGGCTCGCCCGTGCCCGACGACAAGATGTTCGTCCAGGACATGTTTCCGTATCCGTCCGGAGAGGGGCTGCACGTCGGTCACCCGCTGGGCTATATCGCGACTGATGTCTACGCCCGCTACTTTCGGATGATCGGTCGTAATGTGCTGCACGCGTTGGGCTTCGACGCATTCGGTCTGCCCGCCGAGCAGTACGCGGTGCAGACCGGCACCCACCCGCGCACCCGGACCGAGGCCAACATCGTCAACTTCCGGCGCCAGTTGGGCCGGCTGGGCTTCGGCCACGACAACCGGCGAAGCTTCTCCACCACCGACGCCGAGTTCTACAAGTGGACGCAGTGGATCTTCCTGCAGATCTATAACGCATGGTTCGACACCGCCGCGAACAAAGCCCGGTCGATCACCGACCTGGTTGCCGCATTCGATTCCGGTGCAAGGCAATTGGACGATGGCCGAGAATGGGCGAAACTGTCGGCAGGTGAACGCGCCGACGTGATCGACGCCCACCGCCTGGTCTACCGGGTCGATTCGATGGTGAACTGGTGTCCCGGGCTGGGCACCGTGCTGGCCAACGAAGAGGTCACCGCTGACGGCCGCAGCGATCGGGGGAACTTCCCAGTGTTTCGTAAGCGGTTGCGGCAGTGGATGATGCGGATTACCGCCTACTCCGACCGGCTGCTCGACGACCTCGACGTGCTGGACTGGCCGGAAAAGGTCAAAACCATGCAGCGCAACTGGATCGGTCGCTCCACCGGCGCCGCCGCGCTGTTCTCGGCACGCACCACCGACGGCGAGAGCGTCGACTTGGAGGTGTTCACCACCCGGCCGGACACCCTGTTCGGCGCCACCTATCTGGTGCTGGCCCCTGAGCACGACCTGGTCGACCGGTTGGTTGGCACCGAATGGCCGGATGGAGTGGACCCACATTGGACGTTCGATGGCGCCACACCGGCCGCGGCCGTCGCCGCCTACCGGCAGACCATCTACGCGAAGTCCGACCTCGAGCGCCAGGAGAACAAAACCAAGACCGGTGTGTTCCTGAGCAGTTATGCGATCAATCCGGCCAACGGCGAGCAGCTGCCGATCTTCATCGCCGACTACGTGCTGGCCGGATACGGCACCGGGATGATCATGGCGGTTCCCGGCCACGATCAGCGCGACTGGGAGTTCGCCCACGAGTTCGGGCTGCCGATCGTAGAAGTGATTGCCGGCGGCGATATTTCCAAAGCCGCCTATACCGGCGACGGGGTGCTGGTGAACTCCGGATACCTGAACGGGCTGGACATCTCGGCGGCCAAGGAAGTCATCACCGCGCGGTTGGAATCCGGCGGTCGTGGCCGGGCGCGCATCGAATACAAGCTGCGCGACTGGCTTTTTGCGCGCCAACGCTATTGGGGCGAGCCCTTCCCGATCGTCTACGACAGCGACGGGCGTCCGCACGCGCTGGGTGAGGCAGCGTTGCCCGTGCAATTGCCCGACGTCCTGGACTACTCGCCGGTGCTGTTCGACCCCGACGACGCCGAGAGCGTTCCCGAGCCGCCGCTGGCCAAGGCGACCGACTGGGTGCACGTCGAGCTGGACCTCGGTGACGGGTTGAAGCTGTACACCCGCGACACCAACGTCATGCCGAACTGGGCGGGCAGCTCCTGGTATGAGCTGCGCTACATCGACCCGCACAACTCAGAACGGTTCTGCGCCAAGGAGAATGAAGCCTACTGGATGGGCCCGAGGCCGGCTGAGCACGGCCCCGGCGATCCGGGGGGCGTCGACCTGTACGTCGGAGGTGCTGAGCACGCGGTGCTGCACCTGCTGTATTCGCGGTTCTGGCACAAGGTGCTCTACGACCTGGGTTACGTCAGTTCCCGCGAGCCATACCGACGGCTGGTCAACCAGGGCTACATCCAAGCATTTGCCTATACCGACGTCCGCGGGACCTACGTACCGGCGGACGAGGTGGTCGAACGCGACGGCACGTTCGTCTACCCCGGTCCCGACGGGGAGGTCGAGGTCTTCCAGGAATTCGGCAAGATCGGTAAGAGCCTGAAGAATTCGATATCGCCCGACGAAATGTGCGACGACTACGGCGCGGACACGCTGCGGGTGTACGAGATGGCGATGGGCCCGCTGGAGGCGTCACGCCCCTGGGCCACCAAGGACGTCGTCGGCGCGCACCGATTCCTGCAGCGAGTATGGCGGCTGGTGGTCGACGAGCAGACCGGCATCGTCGAAGTGGCCGACAACCCGGATCTGGACACCGACACGCTGCGACTGCTGCACCGCACCATCGCCGGTGTCTCCGAAGACTATGCGGCACTGCGGAATAACACGGCGGTCGCCAAGCTGATCGAGTACACCAACCACCTTACCAAGCAGCACCGCGATTCCATCCCGCGCGCAGCGGTCGAGCCACTGGTGCTGATGCTGGCGCCGTTGGCGCCGCACCTGGCCGAGGAGTTGTGGCAGCGGCTGGGCCACCCGACTTCGCTTGCCCACGGGCCGTTCCCGGTGGCCAACCCCGATTATCTGGTCGAAGACACCGTCGAGTACCCGGTGCAGGTCAACGGCAAAGTGCGCGGCCGTATCACGGTGCCCGCCGGCGCCGACGCCGACGCGGTGGAAGCTGCGGCGCTGGCCGATGAGAAGGTGCAGACGTCTTTGGCGGGCGCCACGCCGAAGAAGGTGATCGTGGTCGCCGGGCGGCTGGTTAACTTGGTGGTTTGATTTATCGCGAGCAGACGCAAGCACCTGATTGGTCGGCGCGTCGGGCGCTTTTGTGTCTGCTCGCGCTCAACGGGGGCGGAGCACCACCTCGTGGAGATGACCGTCGGGCGGGGTGGCCACCGCGCGGGCGACGACCTCGGCGACGGTGTCGGCGCGCAGGAATCGCTCGGGGTCGTATTCGTCGCCCTCGAAGGACACCAACTCACGCTGCATGTCGGTGTCGGTGCGACCGGGGTAGACGGTGGTGACCCGCAGCGCTGGCTCGCTCTCGCGCAGCGAGTCGGCGAACGCGCGCAGCGCGAACTTGCTCGCGGAATATGACGCCATCCCCAGCGAAGCCTTGCGCCCCGACCCAGAGTTGATGAACACCACCTGACCGTGCGCGCGCCGCAGGGCAGGCAGCAGCGCGAGCGTAAGCGCAACTGCGCCAAGGACATTGACCTCAAAGGTGGTGCGCCACTCGGCGACGGTGGACTCGGCGACGCGTCCCGGGAACGACACCCCAGCGTCGTGGACCAGCACATCGAGCTCGCCGATGGCGGCGGTTGCGGTGGGGATCGCGTCGGTGTCGGTCAGGTCCAGCGGCAACGTGGTGGCGCCCAGCCGGTCCGCGGTGGCCTGCAGCGCAGGCGAGGGCCGTCCGGCCAACAGCAGGGTGTGCGTCGGTGCCAGGGCGGCGGCGATGGCGGCGCCGATCCCGCGACTGGCACCGGTGATAAGCGCGGTCCGCATGCCTGCCAGCTTAAGGGCGGCAAGGGTCTAGGCTGGTCAAGCCCGGATTGCTAAGCCTGTTCGCCGTTGGCTTCGGAAGCCGCGGCGCTGGCTACCGGCTCGCTGGCAGCCAGCCGCTCCAGCGGCGCAAGCGCCTTGGTAAGGGTCTCCAGGTCGGGCCCGCTGAGCCTGCTGAGTAGCGTCGACAACGCGGCGATCCGATTGGTCAGCGACTCGCGGTGAACGGCCAACCCCCGCGGGGTGATGTCGACGAGCACGGCGCGCAGGTCGGACGGATCACGCGAGCGCTTCACTAGGCCGATCTTCTCCAGCCTGCGTATCGCCACCGTCGTGGTGGGCGTACGCACGCGCTCGTGTGCGGCCAGATCGGTCATCCGGATCGGACCCCGATCGAGCAAGGTGACCAGAATCGACAGCTGGGCCAGGGTCAGGTCGGCGCCTGCAGCAGAGCCGCTGGGGTCGCCGCGGCGCAGGATCGAGAAAAGTTTGGACAGCGTGCGGTGCAGACCCTCAGCCAGCTCGGTGAGCTCCGGCACCGTGGCTTCGCGTTCCGCCATAGTTCGCCAGTCTAACCTGTCTGGAAGTTCGCAGACCCAGAAACCGGTTTTGCTGTCAAAGTACTTGCGACAGGAAGCGCTGCAACCGCTCGGTTTGTGCGGCTTCGAATATCTGGTCCGGCGGGCCGGTTTCCACCACCTGACCGTGGTCCATGAAGACGACTGTGTCGGATGTCGACCTGGCGAAACCCATTTCGTGGGTGACCACAAGCATTGTCATGCCTTCGGCGCCCAAGTCCGCGATCAGCGCCAGAATGCCCTTGACCAGTTCGGGATCCAGCGCCGAGGTCGCTTCATCGAAGAGCATCACAAGTGGGGCCATCGCCAACGCGCGCGCGATCGCGACTCTTTGCTGCTGCCCGCCTGACAGCGCGCCGGGACGGCTGTCGGCCTTGTCTTTCATGCCAACCCGGTCCAGCTGAGCCAGTGCCAGCTCGCGGGCCGCGTCGGTCGAGAGGCGCTTGAGCTTGCGCGGCGCCAGCATGACGTTGTCCAGCACGCTGCGGTGCGGAAAGAGATTGAAATGCTGGAATACCATGCCAATTCGCTGCCGGAGTCGATTGGGATCGTCGTCCAACACCGACCGACCGTCAAGCAGGATGTCGCCACGGTCGGGCTCGTGTAATCGATTCAGAGTCCGCAGCAGGGTCGACTTGCCAGAGCCCGACGGGCCGATCAGCGCCACCGTGCTACCGGCTGGCGCATCGATATCAACCCCGCGCAGCACCGCATTTCGACCAAAGGACAGGTGAATGTCCTTACCCGCCAACGATACTGACTGCAGCTGCGCATGGCGGTCGGTCACGTCATCTCCTGGCTGATCGTCGAGGAGATCCGGTCGAGCGGGTTGTCCGGCTCGGTCGCAGCCCGGCCCTGGCGAAGGCGGTTGTCGACGAAGTTCACCAGATGGGTCAGCGGGATAGTTAAGAGCAAGTAGCAGATTCCAGCCGCCACCAGCGGTGAAAGGCTGCCGGTCTGCGCGTTGAAGTCACGGCCCACCTGAAACAGCTCGCGTTGCCCGGCGATCAACCCGAGGAAATACACCAGCGCCGAGCCCTTCAACAGGGCGATGAGCTGGTTGACCAGCGCCGGCAGTACCCGGCGGATCCCCTGCGGTATCACCACCAACCCCATCGAGGCGCGATAGCTCAACCCCAGCGCGCGGGAGGCTTCCAGCTGGCCGGACTCGACACTTTGGATGCCGGAACGGAAGATCTCGCCCACGTATGCGGCCGCCGTCAAGCCCAGCGCGGCGATGCCCAGCGGGTACGGGTTGTTGTGGGTCAGCCCGCCCATGATCGGACCGATCCCCAGTCCGATCAGCAGGATGATCACCACCTCGGGCAGGCCGCGGAAAATGTCGGTGTACAACCGGGCCGGCCAACGCAGCCAACGGGCGCGCGAAATACCGGCAACCGCCAGCACGATGCCGACTACTAAGCCGATGACGCTGGAGCTGACGGTGAGGATCAGCGTGTTGGGCAACCCGGTCTTCAACAGCACCGGGATGGTCTGCCGGTAAAGGTCCCAGTCGAAGAAGGAGTCGCGCAGCTGGGCGAGCGTCGATTTCGGCGGGGCGGCCTCGTCGACCACACGATGATGCCGCTCGGCGATCATCGCGAAATCCGGCAGGTGCGGCATCAACGCCGACTTCGATCCCGGGTGCCAGCCCGGGGGCAACGGTCGCGGAACCCAGTCGGTGTACAGCTGCGCCCAGGTGCCATCGGCGATCACGGCGTCCAGGCCGGCGTTCAGCGCAGCGATCAGCGGCTGGTTGTCTTTGGCCACCGCATAGGCCACGTAGTTGCCCAGGCCGAACGTGTAGCCGGCGATGGCGGCGGTGTCGCCGGGCCGCATCACGTTGGTCGCCTCCATCGCCGGTGCTACCCACGCGTCGATCTGATGGGTCTTCAGGCTGGTGTACACGGTGGTGAAGTCGGGGAACTTCACCGGTTGCAAGTGCAGGGCGTCGACGACGTAGGCCTCTTCTACAGTGCCCTGAACGACACCGATCCGCTGTCCTGCGGCCAGGTCGTCGAACCCGTCGATCGCCGAACCAGACGGCACCACCAGCGATAGGTAGCCGAAGTCGTAGCCGTTGGTGAATCCGACTGTGCGCCGGCGTGCTTCGGTGGCCATGATCGACGCCGAGCCGACGTCGAAGCGCCGGGACCCGACCTGGGCCAGCAGCCCAAAGAAGTCGGTGCCGACGAAGGCGACTTGTAAGCCCAGCTTGGCTGCGATGGCCCGCAGCAGTTCGTTGTCGTAACCGGTGTAGTGCCCGGCGGGGTTGAGGCAGCTGGTCGGCGGAGACTGGGACAGGGTGCCTACGGTCAGGGTGCGGGGTGTGTGCAGTCCGAGGGCGCCGATGTCCACCGAACTCAGCGGCTCGACGTTGGCGGTCGTGTACTTGTCCTCGTGCGGGCGGTTGGCGGTAGCCAGTTTTCTCGGCAACGCGATCGCGCCGTCCTCGCCGGGCGGCGCGCATTGATTGGTGTCGGCCGCGATAGGGGGGGCCAATGTCAGACTAGCCAGGCTGCAGGTCAGCAGGGTCACCGCGACCAGCGCGAACAGCTTTCCGGCGTTGACGTTCATACCCGCAACGTACCGGCCGGTTCAGAAGGAGATCGCGGGCTTCTCCGACGGGGCGAAGACGCCACGGCGAACCAGTTCGGTCACCATCACCTCGGCCATCAATTCAGCGCATCCGCTGCATGCCGCCCGCGCGGCGTCGGGGTCGCGGTGCTTGATGGCTGCGGTCTCGTCCTCGTAGAACGGCAGCATCTTGGCAACGATGCTCGGATAGCTCAGCAAGAACGCGCGCGGAATTAGACCCTGCGAGGCGCGGATCGCCGCGTGCAGTCGCGGCCCGGCGTACTCATCGTCAACGGCACGCCGATACTCACGCACGGCCCGCTGGAAGGCGCGCGGTTCCTTACAGCTGCGCAGCGTGCGCAACATGCCGTCGAGCTGTCCCAGGATGCGTGGGGTGGGGTTGGCGGCCGCGCGCGCCGAGGCGATGCCGTTGAGCACGCCGTGCAACTCGTAATGCTCGCGGACCGTGTCTTCGTCGAACCGCTCGATGAACGCCCCACGGTGATAGCTGGTGGACAGCAAGCCATCGTGCTCGAGCTGGACGATGGCCTCTTGCACCGGAACACGACTCATCCCGAGGCGGGTGGCGATCTCATTACGGTCGACGCGGTCACCCGTGCGCAGCTTGCCGGTCAGAACGAGGTTAAAGATGTGGGCAACGACTTGGTCCTTCTCTTTGACCCCGTATTTCTTCGGCATGTGCTTCTTTCGGCCCGATCCGCAAATTCGCGCTGGCAGTTTCTCACGCTACGTCGGCGTCCGTTCGCCGTTTAACGGGCATCACGCCAGCGGCACAACGTCTCGGCGCCGGTCAGGTCGTAGTCCGGTCCGGAGGCGCCGATGGTCAGCAGGCTGACACCGAGGTCGGTCAGCGCCTCGGCCTCGGCGATCAACCGGTCCGCATCCGCGCTGCCGGTCTCGCCGCCCACCGCGGCCGACCGTTCGATGCTGGCCGGATCACGCCCGACCGCGGTGCAGTGGTCGGTCAGCACAGCCGACTTGGCGGGATAGGAGGCAGCGGTCGTGAAGCTGTGCCAGATGTCGGCGTGCTCGGCGACCAGACGCAAGGTCTTCTTCTCGCCGCCGCCGCCGATCAGCAGCGGAATGTCGCGCGTGGGCGCCGGATTGAGCTTGCCCAACCGGGATTTGATCCGCGGCAGGGCTGCGGCGAGATCGTCGAGTCGGCTGCCCGCGGTTCCGAACTCATAGCCGTATTGGGTGTAGTCCTTCCGTTTCCAGCCCGAGCCGATCCCCAAAACGAGACGCCCGTCGCAGATGTGGTCGACGGTGCGAGCCATGTCGGCGAGCAGCTCGGGATTGCGGTAGGAGTTACAGCTGACCAGGGCGCCGATCTCGATGCGCGATGTCTGCTCGGCCCAGGCGGCAAGCATTGTCCAGCATTCGAAGTGGGCGCCGTCGGGGTCGCCGTAGAGCGGAAAGAAGTGATCCCAATTGAACGCGACGTCGACGCCGATGTCCTCGCAGCGGCGGACCGCGTCGCGGATGTTCTGGTAATGCGGGGCATGTTGCGGCTGAAGCTGTACGCCGATACGCGGGCTTGGAGAGCTCATCCCACCAACGTAGGTGGTGAGCCTCAGCCGCCGTCGAGTACTCCGCGCAAGATGTCGATCAGTGCGCGGGGTTGGTCGCTTTGCACGGAATGTCCGGAATTCTCGACGACGTGCACACCGCGGAACGTCTGCGCGCGTTGGCCGAGCTCGGCGGCGTCCTCGTCGGTGACGAATCCCGATGTGCCGCCGCGCACCAGCGTGACGGGCGCGGCCAAGCCGGCGACGTCGTCCCACAGGCTGTCGAAGTCAGGGATCGCGCGGATGCTGTCGTAGCGCCAGGTCCAGCGGCCGTCGTCGAGCCGGCGGGAGTTGTGGAACACACCGCGGCGCAGCGATTTCGGGTCACGGTGCGGCGCTGCGGCGGTGGTTACCTGCAGTATGGCGGCAAAGCTAGGGAACTCCCGTTCGCCCGCGACCAGCGCCACCGTGCCTTGCTGTTCGGTCGTGAGCTCAGCGTGCCGGCGCAGCGATGACGGGGTGACGTCGACGAGGACGAGTTCACGCACGAGATGCGGCGCGACCGCGCCCAGCCCGATCGCGGTCAGCCCGCCCAGCGACATGCCGACGATGAGGTCGGCGTGCGGCGCGAACTCGTTCAGCACCGGGCCCAGTGCCGCGGCGTTGTGCTGCGGCGAGTAGTCGCCGTCGTCGCGCCACGCCGAGTGCCCGTGGCCGGGCAGGTCCACCGCCAAAGCCGGTTGCCCCAAACCGACAATCACGGTGTCCCAGGTGTGCGCGTTCTGCCCCCCGCCGTGCATGAAGACGATCCGCGGCGAGCGCTCACCCCATTGCAGCGCGCTGACGGCGCCCGCATCGATCCGCTGCACATGCGGCAACGGCCCTTCGACGCCGGCCTGCTCGGCGTTCTCGGGGAGCAGCGCGAACTCGGACAGGCCAACTAATTCGTCGTCGGAAATGTCGGTCACAGTTCCTGACTCTACGATCCGGCCCGACCGCCACACTCGGGTGAGATTCGGCGCGGGGGCGAAACCTAGCCCTCGATGATGAACTCTTCGAGCCGAGTACGCGCGACGTCGTCGGGCAACTGCTGCGGCGGGCTCTTCATCAGGTATGCCGACGCCGGGATCACCGGTCCACCGACGCCGCGGTCCTTGGCGATCTTGGCCGCCCGCACCGCGTCGATGATGACGCCGGCCGAGTTGGGCGAGTCCCACACCTCGAGCTTGTACTCCAGGTTCAACGGCACGTCACCGAACGCGCGGCCCTCCAGCCGGACGTAAGCCCATTTGCGGTCGTCGAGCCAGCCGACGTGGTCGGACGGGCCGATGTGCACATCTTTGGTCTTGAACTCCCGCTGCAGATTCGACGTGACGGCCTGGGTCTTGGAGATCTTCTTCGACTCCAGCCGCTCACGTTCGAGCATGTTCAGGAAGTCCATGTTGCCGCCGACGTTGAGCTGCATGGTGCGGTCGAGTTGGACACCGCGGTCCTCAAACAGCTTGGCCATCACGCGGTGGGTGATCGTGGCACCGACCTGGCTCTTGATGTCATCACCGACGATCGGGACCCCGGCGTCGGTGAACTTCTTGGCCCACACCGGGTCGGAGGCGATGAACACCGGCAGCGCGTTGACGAATGCCACCCCAGCGTCGATCGCGCACTGGGCGTAGAACTTGTCGGCCTCTTCGGAGCCCACCGGCAGGTAGGAGACCAGGACGTCGACCTCGGCGTCGCGCAGCACCTTGACCACGTCGACCGCCTCGGCATCCGACACCTCGATGGTGTCGGCGTAGTACTTGCCGATGCCGTCGAGCGTCGGGCCGCGTTGCACCGTCACGTTGGTGGGCGGGACGTCGGCGATCTTGATGGTGTTGTTCTCGGACGCGAAAATCGCCTCGGACAGGTCGAAGCCGACCTTCTTGGCGTCCACGTCGAAGGCGGCGACGATCTTGACGTCGCGAACGTGGTAAGGCCCGAACCGCACATGCATCAGGCCGGGGACGGTCGAAGACTCGTCGGCGTTCTGGTAGTACTCGACGCCCTGTACCAGCGAGGACGCGCAGTTGCCGACGCCGACAATGGCGACGCGAACCTCCGGCTGCGTCGCCGACACCCCTAGCGGCTTGTGCTCACTCATGCGGCGTTCTCCTTAACTCTCATGTGTCGTGGATGTGGTGGATTTACCCAGGTCTAGGCCTGCTCAGCGCGCCGTTGCGCTATGCGTTCGGCCGCGATCAGCTCGTTGAGCCAATTCACTTCCCGTTCGCTGGACTCCAACCCGAGTTGATGTAACTGGCGGGTGTAGCGGTCTAGGGAGCTACTGGCCCGCGCCACTGCTTCACGCAGGCCTTCCCTACGTTCTTCGACCTGACGACGACGGCCCTCCAAGATGCGCATTCGCGCCTCAGCCGGAGTGCGGTTGAAAAACGCCAGGTGGACGCCGAAGCCATCGTCGGTGTAGTTATGCGGGCCGGTGTCAGCCACCAGCTCGGCGAAGCGCTGCCGGCCATCATCGGTCAACTCGTAGACGCGCCGGGCACGCCGCACCGGCGTCCCGGCCGGGGCGGCGTTCTCGGCGATCAGCCCGTCCGCCTGCATCCGTCGCAGCGCGGGGTAAAGCGAACCGTAGGAAAACGCCCGGAACGCCCCGAGCAGACCAGTCAGCCGTTTACGCAGTTCGTAGCCATGCATCGGCGACTCGAGCAAGAGTCCCAGGATGGCGAGCTCCAGCATCGAGTCACCTCCTTTGCTCTGGCTGGTACGACTGTTATATGTCGAGCAACAGTCTCGCGTCATAGTATCGCCCCGATATATTCGCCACCACTCCAGCTGGCGTCCAGCTGAAGTTTTCGCGTTGTTCAGGTGCTTTTGGCCGAGCCCGGCCGTCTTCTTCGGGGGTCGTCTGCTGAGGCTGGCCAGGTCGCGGCCAGATTCGCCGATACCTACCTGACCTGGGGCGAGCCGCCCGCCCAGGTCGGCGAGAAGTTGGATTGGATCCGCGGCCTGGCCAAGGCGCAGGGTTGGGAACTGAGCTACGGCATCAGGTTGCACGTCGTCTCCCGCGACACCAGCGAGCGGGCCTGGTCGGAGGCGCAGCGGCTGCTGAGCGCACTCAGTCCGCAGACCGTGGCCGCCGCCCAGGCATCGCTGGCGCGGTCGGAGTCCGAGGGGCAACATCGGATGCGCGAATTGCATAACGGCGGTGGCGATTTCGGCGGTGGCGCGGATGCCCGACGGCTGGAGATCTATCCCAATCTGTGGTCCGGCGTCGGCCTGGTTCGCGGCGGCGCGGGCACCGCCCTCGTTGGTTCGCACCAGGAGGTCGCCGACCGGATCGCCGAGTACGCCGAGCTGGGCCTAGACCACTTCATCCTTTCCGGCTATCCGCACCTGGAAGAGGTGTACATCTTCGGTGAGGGGGTACGCCCGATCCTTGCCCGGCGGGGGCTGCTGGGCGACGGCGCCGAGCTGGCCAGGTCGAACGAAGCGGTCCGCTCGGCGTTCCTGCCGCACGTCGGAGACTTCAGTGCTCCTTGACGCGACAAGCAGGTCGATAACCGGCGCCGCGCCGCCGGAGCGTGGGTGCGACGGTCATGCTCAACCCACGATGAGTCCGAGTGCGGCCCGAGCGGGTGCGGCCATTGAGGCACACGGAGTGGCCGGGCAACCTCTCTGCATCGGTCCCGCGGACGTACTCTGGTCATCGTGCGATTGCAGCGACAGGTAGTCGACTATGCGCTTCGGCGGCGCTCACTGCTGGCCGAGGTGTATTCGGGTCGGACCGGCGTGACCGAGGTATGTGACGCCAACCCGTACTTGCTGCGCGCTGCGAAGTTCCACGGGAAGCCCAGTCCGGTGATGTGCCCGATCTGCCGGAAGGAGCAGCTCACTCTGGTGTCGTGGGTGTTCGGCGACCACCTGGGCGCGGTGTCCGGTTCCGCGCGCACCGCCGAAGAGTTGGTTGTGCTGGCATCCCGCTTCGAAGAGTTCTCCGTGCACGTGGTGGAGGTATGCCGGACCTGCAGCTGGAATCACCTGGTCAAGTCGTATGTGCTCGGCGCGGCACGCCCGGCCCGCCCGCCCAAGGGCACGCGGACGGCGCGCAACGGCGCCCGCACGGCCAGTGAATAACGAAGGACAGGAAGACCACTCGGCCGCTGACACCCCGAACGGGGCAGGGGCCGACAGTGGGCAGAGCTCTGACTCGCCGCACCGGCCACGCCCCTCAGACCCCCCGGTTCCCCCCGACGACCGGTTGACCACGATCCTGCCTCCGGTCAAAGACGACACGACGCGTCCGCTACGGGATCCGATCGAGGCGGTCAAGGCTGCACTGGACGCTCGGCCGGCGTCGAGAACCTCCGAGGGGCGCGACCCGCTCGAGTTGGCCACGGCCGCAATGGAAGCCAGGACGGCGCAGGGTCACCGGCACCCGGCTGGCGAGGGCGGCGACAGACGTCCGCCCGGTCCACCGTCGCGCAAGCCGCGGCTGCCCGACTGGGGGTGGGTCCGGCGAATCGACTGGACGTGGCTGCACCGCATCAACTGGACATGGGTCCGTCGCGGGGTCTACGTCGCCACCGCGGTGGTGCTGCTGTTGCCGATCGTCACTTTCGCGATGGCCTACTTCATCGTCGACGTTCCCAAGCCGGGTGACATCCGCACCAATCAGGTCTCGACAATCCTGGCTAGCGACGGCTCAGAGCTGGCCAAAATCGTTCCGCCGGAAGGCAATCGCGAGGACGTCAACATCAGCGAGGTACCGGTGCGCGTGCGCCAAGCGGTGATCGCGGCCGAGGACCGCAACTTCTACTCCAACCCCGGCTTCTCGTTCACCGGCTTCGCGCGGGCTGTGAAGAACAACATCTTCGGCGGCGACACGCAGGGCGGTTCAACGATCACCCAGCAGTACGTCAAAAACGCGTTGGTGGGATCACAGCGCGCCGGAGTTGGCGGCATCGTCCGCAAGGCCAAGGAACTCGTCATCGCCACCAAGATGTCGGGCGAGTGGTCCAAAGACGATGTGCTGCAGGCCTATCTCAACATCATTTACTTCGGTCGCGGCGCCTACGGCATCTCGGCGGCGTCCAAGGCCTACTTCGGCAAGCCCGTCGATCAGCTCACCGTCGCCGACGGAGCACTGCTGGCCGCGCTGATCCAGCGCCCGTCCACGCTCGACCCCGCGGTGAACCTCCCCGGCGCCACGCACCGATGGAACTGGGTGCTCGACGGGATGGTGGAGATCGGCGCACTGTCGCCGAAGGACAGGGCAGCTCAAGCGTTTCCGCCGACGGTGCCGCCCGATCAGGCCCGCGCGCAGAACCAGACGACCGGGCCGAACGGGTTGATTGAGCGGCAGGTGACCAGGGAGCTGCTCGACCTGTTCAACATCGACGAGCAAACGCTGAACACCCAGGGTTTGCAGGTCACCACCACCATCGATCCGCAAGCGCAGAAGGCCGCCGAGGACGCGGTGTCGAAGTACATGGACGGCCAGGCACCCGACATGCGCACCGCGGTTGTTTCCATC
>NZ_DASPSP010000010.1:0-28812 GCF_035623875.1 Mycobacterium sp.
GCTTACCGGAAACCCGTTGATGAGCGATGAATGGGAATGTTAGATTGGCTAGCGTATTGCCAGCAGGCCCGACACAGTCGTCGGCGCCGCGAAGGGTGGTTTAGGTGATCGAACACCCCGACGGAACCCGGACACCCGTCATCGACGCGAGCGTGCACATCTTCTTCGCGTCGACCCCGGAGCTTCGCGAATATCTCCGCGAGCCGTTCAAGAGCCGTGGGTTCCCCGACTACGAGATGGACTGGTACGGCGCGCCCGGCGGCGAGTACGCAAACGACACCCGAGGGCCCGATCGCGGCTACCCCGGCTCCGACCCGGATGTGGTTGGCAATTACCTGTTCTCGGAGCACGGCGTCGACGTCGCGGTCCTGCACCCGATGGGTCGCGGGATCATGCCCGACCGGCACCTGGGCTCTGCCTTGCATGCCGCACACAACGAGATGATGGTGTCACGCTGGCTGGAACACAGCGAATTCGGTGACCGCTTCCGCGGCACCATCCGGGTAAATCCCGACGACATCGCCGGCGCGGTTCGCGAGCTCGACAAGTGGCGCGGGCACCCGCGCGTCGTCCAGATCGGTGTCCCGCTGCAATCCCGCGAGGTCTACGGCAAACCGCAGTTCTGGCCGCTGTGGGAAGCCGCCGCCGCGGCCAACCTTCCAGTGGCGGTGCATATCGAGAGCGGCGAGGGCATCGGATTTCCGCCGACGCCGTCCGGGCACACCAGGACCTACGAGCAGTACGTCAGTTTCATGGCGCTGAACTACCTGTACCACCTGATGAACATGATCGCCGAGGGCGTGTTCGAGCGGTTCCCGACGCTGAAGTTCGTCTGGGCCGATGGTGCCGGAGACTTCCTGACGCCGTTCAGCTGGCGGATGGACACCTTTGGTCGGCCGCATCTGGAGCAAACCCCGTGGGCGCCCCGGATACCCAGCGACTACCTGCCCGGACACGTCTACTTCATCAACGGCGGCTTCGACGGTCCCGGGGACGCCGAGTTCGCCGGCGAGTGGTTCGGATTCACCGGAAAAGACGACATGGTGATGTTCGGCTCCAGCTACCCGCACTGGCAGATGAACAAGCTGGCGGTGCCGGCCGCCTACACCGCCGAACAGCGCGACAAGTTCTGCTGGCGCAACGCTGCCGAGCTTTACGGCATAGACATTCAGGCCAGCCTGGCTGCACAGTAGATACAAGGAGGCCACGATGACGCTGATACACACTCAAGAGCGGGTTCCCGCCGCTGAGCGCATCGCTGTCCGGTGCGTCGATTCCGACGTTCACCCGGTGCCCAAGCGCGGCGAGCTCACCCAGTACATCCCGGAGCCCTGGCGCAGCAAGTTCTTCCTCGACCACAAGGTCGGCGAGCTGATCTACTACGACGCTCCGGATTACGCGCATTCCTACGCGATGCGCGTCGACACCTTCCCCCCGGACGGCGAATTCCCCGGCAGCGACCCGGACATGGCGTTTCGGCAGCTGATCATGGAGGCCGGCTCAGACATCGCGATCCTGGAGCCCGGCGCCCGAACCCCACGGCTGCCCGACGCTCACCAGGCGTTCTCTTGTGCGCTCAACGACTGGCAGGACAAGCACTGGCTGGACAGCCACAACAACTGGCACCAGCGTTGGCGTGGTTCGATCTGCGTGGCGATCGAGGATCCGGTCGGGGCGGCCGCCGAAATCGAGCGGTGGGCGGGTCACCCTTACATGGCGCAGATCCTGCTCAAGGCCGAGCCGCGACCCTCCTGGGGGCACCCGATGTACGACCCCGTCTGGACGGTCGCCACCAAGCACGACATCACGGTGAGCTGTCACCTGTCCCGTAGCAACTACGAGATGTTGCCGATGCCGCCGGTCGGATTCCCCAGCTACAACCACGATTTCATGGTGACCTACTCGCTGCTGGCCGCCAACCAGGTGATGAGCCTGGTGTTCGACGGGGTCTTCGACAGGTTCCCGACGCTGCGGATCGTGTTCGTCGAGCACGCCTTCACCTGGATCCTGCCGCTGATGTGGCGAATGGACGCGATCTACGAAAAGCGCAAGTCGCGGATGGAGATCAAGCGCAAGCCGTCCGAGTACGTCAAAGACCACATCAAATTCACCACCCAACCGCTGGACTACCCCGAGGACAAGACGGAACTGACCCGCGCGCTGGAGTGGATGGAGTGCGACAAGATCCTGTTGTTCTCGTCGGACTACCCGCACTGGACCTTCGATGATCCACGCTGGCTGGTCAAACACCTCCCCAAAGCGGCCCGCGAGGCGGTGATGTTCAAAAACGGCATCGCGACCTATCACCTACCGGAAACGGTCCCGGTGCTCGAAGGCCAAGTGCGGGTGTTCTGAGTGCCGCAAGAGCCCAAGCGGCCCCGGCTGGCGCAGGGCCGCGAGCATGTCGTTGCGACTGTGGACGAAATCCCGCCCGGAACCCACAAACTGGTGCCCATCGGCCGGCACGGTGTCGGCGTCTTCAACGTCGACGGCACCTTCTACGCCATCGCTAACTACTGCCCACACCAGGGCGGACCGCTGTGCTCCGGCCGGGCTCGTGGCCGGACCATCGTGGACGAGAGCGCCCCGGGCGACGCCGTCATGGTTCGCGACCTGGAGTTTCTCTACTGCCCCTGGCACCAATGGGGTTTCGAGCTCGCGACCGGGACGACCGCGGTCAAGCCGGAGTGGAGCATCCGCACCTACCCGGTCCGGGTCGTCGGCAGCGACGTCCTGGTGATGGCCTGACGCTGGAGGAGAGAGCCCGTGGCTTCCGTCGAAATCAACGGTGGGAACGTCGTCTACGAAATCCTGGGCAAATCAGGCGATCTCATCGTTCTGACGCCGGGCGGCCGGTTCAGCAAGGAGATCCCCGGACTGCGGCCGCTGGCTGAGGCGTTGGTCGACGGCGGGTATCGGGTGCTGTTGTGGGACCGCCCGAATTGCGGTAAGTCCGACGTTCAGTTCTACGGGCAAAGCGAATCTCACATGCGCGCAGGAACGTTGCACGCGCTGGTGAGCAAGCTCGGCTTCGGGCCGTGCATCATCGCCGGGGGCTCGGGTGGCGCAAGGGATTCCATGCTGACCACGATTCTTTATCCCGAGCTGGTCACCAAACTCGTGGTATGGAACATCGTCGGTGGTATCTACGGGACTTTCGTATTGGGCTCGTACTACATAGTTCCCAGCATTCTGGCTGCCCGCGGCACGGGCGTCGAGGGTCTGTTGACGGTGCCCGAGTGGCGTGAGCGTATCGAGGAGAACCCGGCCAACAAGCAACGCTTCCTCGACCTTGACAAGGATGAGTTCCTCAAAGTGATGCTCCGTTGGCTCAACGCTTTCGTGTCGAAACCCGGACAGACCATTCCCGGCGTCGAGGATGAAATGTTCGACCGAATCAAGGTTCCCACGTTGATCATTCGCGGAGGCGAGAACGACTGGGATCATCCCAAGCGGACGTCGCTGGAAGTCAGCTGCTTGATCAAGGGATCGAAGCTGATCGATCCGCCCTGGCCCGAGGATGCCTGGGAGCGTGCGTCTGAAGAGCGTGCGGCCGGCAAGGTCAAGCACTTCAACATGTTCGACACCTGGGTACAGGCGGCGCCTCCGATCCTGGAGTTCCTCGCCCGATGACTCCGCACGTGCTGTCACTCGGTGAGGATGTGGACCTCGCAGTTCAGCGACGCCTCCAGAGCCGTGTGGATCCTGCTTTCCGGAATGCGGTCCAGATCCACCTGCCGCAGCGTCACGTAGACGACGTCATAGCCGTCGTCGCCGGGCGATCGTCTGATTTTTCCAGTCAGCCCGAATCCGGCCAGCACGCCGTGCGCGTCGTCGTCGGTTCCCCTGCTCACATAGGTGACCACCCCGGCAACCGGTGTTGTGCCGAAAGCTTTGGCGCACAAGCCCAGTGCGGTCTGCTTGACCGCTTCGACAACGCTGCCGCTGATAAGCAACTCGAGTTCGCGCCGGGCAGCCGGCATCGCCGCAAGCGCGGTTTGCACCACTTGGACGCCGGCTTGGTCGGCGAGACCGAGGAGCGTGCGCATGCCCTGGTCTAGCTGTGCCGGTGTGAGCAGGCCGGACGGGTCGACATTGACTCGTACCACCGCCGTCCGCATGTGCGCAACTGTAGCGATGGAGAGCTGATGGAGACCACTGCCGCATCGACCATCACGATCGCCGCCTGGCCCGGCTGCGCGCCACGCCTGCTGCGTGATCAGCCCGGCCTTCAGACGGTTCGTGAGGACTACGCCGCGTACCGTGACCAGGGTGGCTATCGCCCACTCGCGGCCGCCGACGAACTACTCGACGAAGTGGAACGCAGCGGATTGCTCGGCCGCGGCGGCGCGGGCTTTCCGTTAGCGGTGAAGCTGCGCACGGTGCGCAACAACGGAATACGCGGCAATGTCGGCACGGTTGTCGTCGCAAACGGCGAAGAGGGAGAACCGGCTTCGATCAAGGATCGATGGTTGCTGCGCAACCGGCCGCACCTGGTTCTCGATGGGCTGCGGTTGGCGGCGACGATTGTGGCGGCCGGCCACACGCACGTCTACGTCTCCGACCTCCAGGCGGCTCGCAGCGTGGAAGCCGCGCTCAGTGAAATGGGCACCGACCCGCTCGGCGGCATCAGTGTGGCCGTGCGGGTGGTGGATCCCGGATACATCGCCGGAGAGGAGACGGCCGCGGTCCGCGCGCTCAACGGTGGCCCGGTCAAACCAACGGACAAACCGCCCCGTCCGTTCGAGGTGGGCGTCGGCGGGCGGCCCACCCTGGTGAGCAACGTCGAGACGCTGGCCAACCTGCCGTACATCCAGCAACACGGTTCGGCGGCGTTCCACGACCAAGGCACACCCCAGTCGTCGGGCACTCTCTTGGTGACCATCACCGGCGCTGACCGACCGCCCGGCCTCTACGAGGTCCCGCACGGCTTGCCGATCACCGAATTGCTTGCCCTGCATGGTGTTTCCGCCGACCGTGTGCAGGGCGCGTTGATGGGCGGCTACTTCGCCGGCCTGCTCAACCGCGAGGTGCTCGATGCCACCGTCGATCACGAGACGTTTCGCGGCCTCGGCAGCGGGCTGGGATGCGGTGCGATTTCGTTGATTACCGACGACTGCCCGGTGGCGGTGGCCGCGTCGGTGCTGGCCTACTTCGATCGCGAGAACGCTGGGCAGTGCGGCTCGTGTTTCAACGGGACTGCGGCGATGGCCGCCGTTGCCGGGGCGTTGCGTGACGGTGTCGCCACAGACGAGGATCTGGCTCGGTTGCGCCGCTGGTCGGTGGTGCTGCGCGGCCGCGGCGCTTGCGCGACACTGGACGCCGCCACCAATATCGCGGCCAGTCTGCTCGACCAGTTCCCGGACCAGGTACAGCATCATCTCGACAATGCTTGCCAGACATGCCAACTCGGCACCTTTCAGGCTGACCGTCCCTACCAGGTGGAGGCGGTGACGCCGGCATGAAAATCCGTCTCGACCGCACCGTGTGCGACGGCTTCGGCATCTGCGCCAAGCTTGCGCCCGGCTACTTCTCCCTCGACGATTGGGGATATGCATCCCTAATCGGGGACGGCGCCGTCGCCGAACAGGACCGCGACGCGGTCATGAACGCGCTGATGGACTGCCCGGTGCACGCCATCATGGAGCTGGATGAACGCAGACCGGACGACGTTCTGCCGCCGTCAAGCGGCGACGAGGATCCTGCCGCGCACCTCAAGATCGAGGCCAATGAAGCGGAGTGGGGTTTCACGCGTTGACGCAGAACACCGGACGTCCGCTGCCCCTGGTCACCGACGAGAACGAATTCTTTTGGAGCTCAGGCGCCGACGGCACGCTGCGGCTGCAGGGATGCGCCGACTGTTCCGCGCTCATCCATCCGCCGGCACCGATCTGCCGGTACTGCCGCTCGCACCATCTGGAGGTGCGGCCGGTGTCGGGTCGCGCGACCTTGGCCGGGTTCACCGTCAATCACCGGTTCAGCCTGCCCGGGTTACCCGCGCCGTACGTCGTCGCCCAGGTCGCGATCGCTGAGGATCCGCGGGTCCGGTTGACCACCAACATCATCGAGTGCGACCCCGAGCAACTTCAGCTCGGCCAGCAAGTCGAGGTTGTCTTCGAGCAGATCGAGGACGTGTGGCTGCCGTTGTTTCGTCCTATTGAAGACACCCAGCCCGCTGCGCTGCCAATCGACGAAATCGCCCCGGAGCGCTTCGGTGAGTACGTCCGCCCGATGCTCACGCCGGAGAAGTTCGAAGACAAGGTGGCGCTGACCGGGATCGGCATGTCGGAGATCGGGCGCAGGTTGATGGTGCCGCCGCTGTCGCTGACGGTGGCCGCATGCGAGGCGGCGATCGCCGATGCCGGCTTGACACTCGACGACATCGACGGCTTGTCGACCTACCCCGGCGGGGGCAACCTCGGCGGGTTCGGCGAGGGCGGAGTCACCGCGCTGGAGGCCGCGCTGGGCATCCGGCCGACGTGGCACAACGGTGGGATCGAAACATTCGGCCCGGGTGGATCGGTGATCGCGGCAATGCTGGCCATCGCCGGCGGGCTGGCCCGGCACGTGCTGTGTTTCCGGACGCTGTGGGAAGCCACCTTCAACGAGCTGATGAAGCAGGGCAAGATCGTTCCGTCGACGGGCCGCAGTGCCGGCTGGCTGATGCCGTTCGGCGCCACCTCGGCGGCTCATACGTTGGCGCAGAACGCGCAACGCCACTTCCACCGCTACGGGACGACGAAAGAGACGCTGGGCTGGATTGCGTTGAACCAGCGCGCCAACGCCGAACTCAACCCGTCGGCGGTTTACCGGTCTCCGATGACGATGGACGACTATCTGAACGCACGCCCCATCACCACCCCGTTCGGGCTTTACGACTGTGATGTCCCGTGCGACGGAGCGATCGCCGTCATCGTCTCGGCCGTCGACGCCGCCCGCGACATGGCCAAGCCGCCGGTGTTGGTGGAGGCGGTCGGCACCCAGATCATCGAGCGAATCGACTGGGACCAAAGCACATTGACCCACGAGCCGCAGGTGCTCGGCCAATCCGCGCACCTGTGGTCGCGCACCTCGCTGCGGCCGGAGGATGTCGATGTCGCCGAGCTCTACGACGGGTTCACCATGAACTGCCTGTCCTGGATCGAAGCGCTGGGGTTCTGCCGAATCGGCGAAGCCAAAGAATTCCTGGACGGCGGTAAGAACATCGCCCGCGACGGCCAGCTGCCGCTCAACACGCACGGCGGTCAGCTGTCGCACGGCCGAACCCATGGCATGGGTCTGCTGCATGAAGCCGTCAGCCAGCTGCGCGGTGAAGCCGGTCCGCGGCAGGTCGCCGATGCTCGCGTCGGCGTGGTCAGCAGCGGCGGCCTGACGCCCAGCGGCGTGCTGCTGCTGCGGGCCGAGACATGACCGTGCAGCCCAGGGTGGTGATCGCCGACGGCGTGCCGATGTCCGCGCTGGTCGCCGAAGCCCGGAACCCGCGCGCGGTGATCGTGGCGATCCACGGCGGAGGCACCACCGCGCTGTATTTCGACTGTCCTGGTCACCCCGAGTCGTCATTTCTGAGAGCCGGTGTTGCGCAAGGATTTACCGTAGTTGCCCTCGACCGGCCCGGTTACGGCAGCTCCGCTCCCTACCCGGAGGCGATGTCGCACCCTGAGCAGCGCGTGCAACTTGCTTATTCGGCGGTCGGTCGCATTCTCGGTGAGAAGCCGCGCGGCGCCGGTGTGTTCTTGCTGGGCCATTCCGGCGGATGCGAACTGACGATGCGGATGGCAGCCGACGAACGCGGTAGTGATCTGCTGGGTATCGAATTGGCGGGCACCGGCCGCCATTACCACCCGGCGGCCCGCGACGTCCTGAAGGCGGCTACCCGGGACCACCGCCCGGCCGGACTTCGTGAGCTACTCTGGCACCCAACGGATCTCTATCCGCCCGAGGTGCTCAGCGGGGCAACGGTCTATCCCGGAGCTCCGGCCTACGAGGACCAGATGGTGTCCAACTGGGCCCGCCAGGACTTTGCGGCACTTGCCCCCGCCGTGCGCGTCCCGGTGCAGTTCAGCGTCGCGGAGCACGAGAGAGTTTGGCAGAACGATGCTTCGGCGATGGCTGAGATCGCGGAGCTGTTCTCCAGCGCGCCACGGTTCGTCGTCCATCAGCAGTCCGGGGCCGGACACAACATCAGCCTCGGACACACCGCATCGGCCTACCACTCGACGGTTCTGGCGTTCGCCGAAGAATGCGTCGTCGCGCGTACAAGTCCGGATTTGGAGGCCGGTTGATGCACGTCGGATTCATTGGCTTGGGCAGTCAGGGCGGCCCGATGGCGAGGCGGATCGTCGAAGCAGGCTTCCCGACGACGTTGTGGGCCCGCCGACCGGAGTCACTCGGACCGTTCGCCGAAACCGGGGCCAAGGTAGCCGGGTCAGCGGCGGAACTCGCGGCCAGTAGCGATCTCGTCTGCCTCTGCGTGGTCGGAGATGCCGACGTCGAGGAGATCACCGGTGGCGAGAACGGAGTGCTGGCCGGCCTCAAGCCGGGCGGCGTGATAGCCATCCACAGCACCGTCCACCCCAGGACATGCCATGAGCTCGCGAAGAGGGCTGGTGCGCAAGGTGTCTCGGTTATCGACGCGCCGGTCAGCGGTGGCGCTCCGGCGGTGGCGGAGCATCGTCTACTGGTGATGGTCGGGGGTGACGCCGACGTGGTCGAGCGCTGCCGCCCGGTGTTCGAGACCTACGCCAACCCGATCGTGCATCTGGGCGATCTAGGCTCCGGACAAACCACCAAGCTGTTGAACAACCTGCTGTTCACCGCCAACCTGGGAACGGCAGCCACCGCGTTGGCGCTTGGCGAGGCGCTCGGCGTCCTGCCGGACCGGCTCACCGATGTCATCTCGCGTGGCAGCGGGAACAGCTTCGCGCTCAACGCTCTTGGCGGTGATACCGGCGGTTTGGACCGGCTTGCCGGGCTTGCCGGAACACTGCTGCAGAAGGACGTCCGCTTGGTCGCCGACCTCGCCGATGCCGCCGCCATCCCCGGTGGGGCGGTGCTCGACGCGGCCGACGCAACCCTGACTTTGATGAAGCACCCACGGTGAGAATCGGATTCATCGGCGCGGGACGGATGGGACGTCCCATGGTAGTCCGCCTCGTCGACGCCGGCCACGACGTCGCGGTGCTGGGCCGTTCCGCCGAGAAACGTTCTGCAATAGCCCAGTTAGGCGCCACCGCGGCCGCCGACATCGCGGACGTGACCGCCGGCGCCGACGTCGTGGTGATCTGCGTGTTCACCGACGAACAGGTGCGGCAGATCTGCTTGGAGAACGGCCTGCTGGCGACGATGTCGCCGGGCTCTGCGCTGGTGGTGCACACCACGGGAAGTCCCCGCACGGTGGAGGCCATCGCCGTGCGCGGGGCACCGCATGACGTCGACGTCATTGATGCGCCGGTCAGCGGAGGCCCGCACAACGCCGCGGCCGGTGCCCTGACGCTGTTCGTCGGTGGCGCCGACGAAGCGGTGGCGCGAGTCCGCCCGGTGTTGGGCTGCTACGGCGATCCGGTCTTGCACGTCGGCCCGCTGGGAGCGGGGCAAAAAGTGAAGCTGGTCAACAACACGCTGTTTGCCGCGCACATCGGATTGCTCTCCGGCGCCGTCAAGCTGGGCGCGCGGCTCGGCGTGCCCGAATCCACGCTGCTCACCGCGCTTCGGCACGGCAGCGCGGCGAGTCGCGTGTTGGACATCGTCGCGGCGGGCGGATCCGTGGCGTCCTTCGTCGACACGGCTGGCGAATTCGTCGGCAAAGACATTGCGGTGGTCAGGAGTATCGCCGCCGAACTGGGCAGCGACCTTGGCGTGCTCGACGACGTCGTCGGCGCGGCCATAAGGGTATGAGATGAGGTCTTTTCGGTCCGCGACGAACCGTCTACCGTTAGCGTTACAGTCGAGCATTCCGTCGTAAAGGTCTAAGCCGCTCACTGGGCGGTGAGGAGGGTGCAGTGACCAAGCCAAAGGTCGTCTTTGATCCGTTCTCTGAAGAGTATTTCACCAACCCGTTCGAGATCTATCGACGCATGCGTGAGGATGCACCGCTCTACTACGACGAGAAAGAGGACTTCTACGCGCTGACCCGACACGAGGACGTGGCCGCCGCGCTCAAGGACCATGAGACCTTTTCCTCAAGCCGTGGCTGCGACCTGGCGATGGTGCGCAGAGGCATCACTCCCGAGCAGAGGTCGATCATTTTCATGGACCCGCCGGAGCACCGCCACATGCGCAGCCTGCTCAACAAGGCCTTCACGCCGCGAGCCATTCAATCGCAGCACGACACGGTCGTCGAGGTCGTCGACAAATACCTGAGCGCGGCCGATCCCAACCAGTTCGATGTCGTGCAGGACTTCTCCGGGCCGTTCCCCGTCGAAGTCATCACCACGATGGCCGGAGTGCCGGAGGAGTACCGCCAGCAGGTGCGGCACTGGATCGACACCAGCCTGCACCGGGAACCGGGGCAAATCGAACTCAGCGAAGCTGGCATGCAGGCCAACATCGACACCGCGATGTACTACTACGGCTTGGTGCAGGAGCGGCGGGCCGACCCGCAGGATGACATGATCAGCCGGTTGATCGCTGCCGAGATCCCCACCGACGACGGCAAATTGCGCCGCCTCGACGACATCGAGATCTGCAGTTTCGCGACGTTGCTCGGCGGCGCCGGTGCGGAGACCGTCACCAAGTTGATCGGCAGCGCGGCGGTGCTCTTCGCCCGCAACCCAGACCAGTGGGAGAAGCTACTCGACGATCGCAGCAAGATACCGGGCGCCGTCGAAGAATTGTTGCGCTACGAGGGACCGGTCCAGTACAACGTCCGCTACACCATGAAAGAGGCACACGTCAGCGGTGGCACGATTCCCGCCGGCAAGCCGGTGTTCTTGATGAAGGCCGCGGCGAACCGAGACCCCGATGCCTTCACCGACGCCGACACATTCGACATCGAGCGCGATCAGACCGAGGCGCAGCACCTCGGTCTCGGATACGGGATTCACAGTTGCCTGGGCGCGGCGCTGGCCCGGATGGAGAGCAGGATCGCATTGGAGAAGCTGCTCGACTTCATGCCCCGCTACGAGGTGAATTGGGAGGGCTGCAAACGAGTCACCATGCAGAATGTCGCGGGCTGGCTAAACGTACCGGTGAAGGTGTTGCGATGAGGTGGATTGAGTGACGAAGAAGATCGAAGTCGACTGGGATCTGTGCGAAAGCAACGGGGTATGTATGGGCATCATCCCGGAGGTGTTCCGGCTCGAGGATGACGACACGCTGACCGTGCTGCAGGAGGACGTCACGCCGGAGAACGAAGAGCGAGTGCGCGACGCCGTCCGGCAATGCCCGCGGCAGGCGATTTCAATCGTCGAATAACGGTTTTGTCGGGTCTATTGACCCGCAACTGACGTTCGAGATCGGCGATGCGCTTCTCAGGGTCGTCTTGGTCCATTCGAATGATGGTCTCCCCCAAACTACGGCTGCGGGAATTGTCGGACCCCCGGTGGCATAGTCGAATATATGTTCGAAGATCGGTCGTCGCCCGCGGCGTTGCTACACCAGCTTAGGGCGGCATCGCGAGCGGAGAATCAGGCGGCTGGGCAGCGGTTAGCTGTGATCGGAGAGCTAGATTCGTTGCGCCTGCGTCAGCTTGGTGAGCGTGAAACATGGTGCACCGACACACAGGAGGCGGTGACTACCGAGGTAGCCGCAGCGCTGTGCATCACTCAGGCGCGAGCAGCGAGCTATCTGTACTACTCGCGGGCGATGCGTACCCGGCTGCCGCGCGTGGGGGCGTTGCTGCTGGCCGGGGATATCGACTACCGGATGTTCCAAACACTCGTCTATCGGACAGATTTGATCACCGACGTTGAGGTTATGGCCGCCGTCGATGCCCAATTGGCATTGCGGGCGTCGCGGTGGCCGTCGATGACCCGCGGCGGGTTGGCAGCCCAGGTGGATCAGATCGTGGCCCGTGTCGATCGCGATGCAGTGCGGCGCCGACGTGAGCAGCAGGCCGATCGGGAAATCGCTATTTGGGACACCGGCGACGGCTTGACGGAGGTGTTTGGCAGGCTGTTGACGCCCGATGCTCACGCGGTCGATGCCCGCTTGGATGCGTTGGCGGCCACGGTGTGTGCCGAGGATCCGCGCACCCGTAAGCAGCGCCGCGCCGACGCGTTAGGCGCGCTAGCGGCTGGAGCCGACCGGCTGGCCTGCCGCTGCGGACTTTCACACTGCCCGGCGGCAGCGGAGCCGGTGCCGGCTGCGGTGGTCATTCACGTTGTCGCTGAGGCGGCTACGGTCAAGGGCACCGGACAGACGCCCGGTTCGCTGATCGGCACCGACGGACTAATCCCGGCCGAGGTGGTGGCTCAACTGGCCCGATCAGCAACGCCGCGTCCGCTGACGCATCCCTCCGACGCCCAGCCGGAGGCCGGCTATCGGGCGTCCGAAGCCTTGGCTGACTTCGTTCGCTGCCGGGATTTGACCTGCCGGTTCCCCGGCTGCGATCGGCCCGCGCTGCGCTGCGACATCGACCACACCATCGCCTTCGCCGACGGTGGCCGTACGCACGCGTCGAACCTCAAATGCCTTTGCCGCCTTCATCATTTGATCAAGACATTCTGGGGCTGGTCTGACACACAGCTGCCGGACGGCAGCCTGATCTGGACATCGCCGTCCGGAGCCAGCTACATCACCACTCCGGGCAGTGCCCTGCTGTTCCCCTCCCTGTGCGCGCCCACCGGCTCGCTGTCCCCGCCCGACGCGCAGCCCATCCGGCAGGGCTGTGAAGGCCGCGCTGCGATGATGCCCACGCGCCGACGTACCCGCGCGCAAAACCGTGCGGCACGCATCACCGCCGAGCGCCGGCACAATCAGCGCTTTCAACTGCGGGAACAGCACCTCGAACGACTACGGATAATCGCCAATGACGAGCCGCCGCCCTTTTAGTGAAATTGTTGCGGCTCAGCCGAACCCGAGCAACCAAGCTTGGCATGCATCTGACCGTCGACCCCGCTGCTCGCCACGGCGTCACGGTTGGGATAGCTGCGGCAGGCGCGTCTAGATAGCGACACACAGGACGGTGGCGAGGGTATCTTCCCCTTCATGCCGCTCCACTACGTCGACCCGCATAAGAAGCACACTCGCTGGTATTCAGCCTTCGAAAGCTTCATTCGTTCGCGATCGGGAGAATTGTCTGCCCGTCACATTTTTTCTCACATCGACCCGTGGTTGTATCGCGCAACTGGCGGCCGCTATCCAGCGTTACTAGGTGTGCTGTCTACCGCGCCGCTGATGACGACTGGCGCAAAGTCGGGCCAGCCGCGAGAACATCAGGTCAACTACTTCCACGATGGCGCCGACGCGATCGTGATTGCATCAAATTACGGCGGACCGAAGCACCCGCAGTGGTACTACAACCTCAAAGCGCACCCTGCATGCGATCTAGGCGACGAGAAATTTCTGGCAACCGAGGTCACCGACGCAGACGAGCACGCACACCTCTATGAACTTGCGGAGCAGGTCTACGCCGGTTGGGGCGACTACCGCCGGAAAACAGAATCCATCGGCCGCCATATCCCCATCTTTCGGCTCACGCCACGCTAGCGGCATCGACTGCGACGCGTCGTGCGCCGACGGCAGTATGACCGCTGCCCTTTAGTAAAGCCGTTGTGGCTCAGCCGAATCCGGAGATGATCACCACGTTGCAGTCGGCGGCGGCTTGGCGCAGTTTGGCTGCCTTCTGGTAGGCCTCGGACTCGTACCAGGCGCGGGCCGCGTCCACCGACTCGAATTCCAGCACAACGGTCTGGTCGCCATGCCAAGCGCCTTCGATGACCTTCGGTGCGGTATCCACCGCCAGAATGTTGATCCCGCTCATCGCGGCTCCGGCAGCCCGACCGTAAGCCTTCATACCTTCCGGGTCGTTGATGGCCTCGGTGAGGATGACGTATCCCTTTGGCATAGTGGAGTGAATCTCCTTCTGGTCAGCGTTCGGCGATGGCCTGTTCGGGGCAACAATCGATGGCCTCTCGGGTAGCCGCCTCGAATTCCGTTGGGACGTCAGATGCTATCGCCTCGGCGTAGCCATCGTCGGTCAGGTTGAACACGTCCGGGCAGAGCGTGACGCACACGCCGTGACCACGACAGCGCTGGTCGTCGACCCAGACTTTCATGCTGGCGTGAATTCCAGGTGCAGCTCGGTTAGGCCGCGCAGGATGTAGGTCGGAACGTATTGGTAGCGACGGTCATTCGCCGGCCCGTGAGCGTGCTCGTTGATCCGGATGTCGGCTGTGCGGTCCAGCAGCCGCTCGATGGCCACCCGCGTTTCGGTGCGCGCCAGTGGCGCGCCGGGGCAACTGTGGATGCCTCGCCCGAATGAAATGTGCTGGCGGGCGTTTTTCCGTGCCGGATCAAACGTGGCGGGTTCTTCGAACCGCCGCGGATCGCGGTTGGCGGCGGCCTGCACAACCATCACCGTTGTGCCTGCGGGCAGGTCGACCCCACCCACGTTGACCGGCACCCGGTTCATCCGGAAGTCGCCCTTGACCGGGCTCTCGATGCGAAGCGACTCTTCGATGAAGTTGGGGATCAGGCTGCGGTCCTTGCGCAACTGCGCCTGCATGTCCGGCCGCTCCCCGATGGTCTGTAACGCCGCACCCAGCAGCCGCACGGTGGTCTCCTGGCCTGCCGAGAAGACGTTGCTGGCGACCCGGGCAACGTCTTCGACCTCCGGTATCGAGCCGTCGGGGTAGGCGGCGGTCGCGAGGCCGGTCAGCACGTCGTCGCGGGGCTCACGGCGGCGGTCCCGGACATAGTCGGAGAAAAGACCGTAGAGGAATTCCAGCGGACTGTGCGCCAGTGCTTCCTTGCCGGTGCCCCCGATGCCGCCACCCGAGTGCTGGCGGATGCCTTTGATGAACTTGTCGCGATCTTCCATGGGCACGCCCAGCAGGTCGGCGATGACCAGCAGGGTGAACGGTCCGGCGAAGCCCTTGATGAATTCGCCGTGCCCTGGCGCCAAAAAGGTGTCGAGTGCCTGGTCGGCGAGCACCCACATGGCGTCCTCGTTCTCCTTGAGGCGCTTCGGGGTGATCAGCCGCATCAGCAGGGAGCGGTGGTTGGTGTGGGTCGGCGGATCAAGCGTGGGCAGCTGGTCGCTGAACGGCAGCTTGTCGCGATGTTGCTCGATCAGCTCGGTGACGTCGTCGCCCTCGATCGGCACCGGAAAGCCGGGAAACGGGCCGGTCACCGAGATGCACGAGGACCACGTCTCGGCGTCGTTGAGCACGGCGCAGGCCTCGTCCCAGCCGGTCACCATGGTGACCCCGTGGTGGTTTTCCCGGGTGACCGGGCACTGCTGCCGCAGCGCCTCGTAGTAGGGGTACGGGTCCTCGACGAGTCGCTGGTCACGGAAGAAATCCATCTCGGTGAAGTCGTTCACCATCTCCTGCTCCGTTCGGCAATCTCGACTAGCGAGAACGTCCCTCTCAGCTATGAGTATCAGATTTCCACAGAGCATGCCGCGACGTCAACGCAGCGCGGGGTCGCGGCTCAGCTGGCCGGAATGAGGTCGGCCTCGACCGACGGGAAGGCCATCACCCGGCTGCGGAACGTCTCGACCAGCCCGATCGAATCCCGCGGCATCGCAGCGGCCGCCAGGGCCTGCGCTTTGAACGCCTGGGCCGCGGCGCTCAGCCGGTGCTGGACCAAGCCGACGCTGTCGTCCAGCTCGGCGGGCCACGTCTCGCCCCACAAGGTGACTTCGGTGGCGCCCTGGTCGAGCGCCTGTACGACGCCCTGCCGCACGCGAGAATCGCAGCCGAAAAGGTCCGCCGCAGCCGCCAGGGTCTGCGGAGGCGGCCGGTGCCCTGCTGTCGCCAGTGCATATTCCAGATCGACGATCTGAGCGCCGAGGATCTGCAGCGGTCGTTCGTCAGGATGGTCGGCGACCAGCACGGTGACATCCCATCCGGCCATCGCCCGGTCGAACAGCCAACCACCGGCGAACTTCACCACATCGGCAACGTCCGCGGCGACCACATCGAGCCGGTATCTCATGCCGAGCTCGGCGGTGCCATGTCCCGAGCCAACGACTCCGAGTACTCCTTGAAGACCTCGGTCAGCGGTATCGAAGGATTGAGCAACCATGTGGTCTCCATTCCGGTGATGAAGGCAAGGATCTGCACCGCCTTGACCGTGACATCTATATCCATGCGATACCGGCCGGCCTGCTGACCTCGCCGGATGAGCTCGGTGACGATGTCGACTGCACCCTGGTATCTGTCGACGATGCGGTCGTGCAGCGGAGCGTCGGGATCGATGTTCTCCGCCAACAGCACGGTGAACGTTCCCACCAGCTCAGGTGACCGATAAAACCGATCGGCGACCGCGGCGATTTCCGAGATCAGATCGCCGGCCCGATCCGCGTGCGCCTCGTCATCGGCGTCGCGGACGTCGAGCACCGCGTGCAAAAGCTGTTCCTTGGATTCGAAGTGATGCAGCAGGCCGGCGGGGCTGACGCCGGCCTCGCCGGCGATCTGGGCCAGCGTCGTATTGCGCCACCCGTTGCGGGTCAACAGCCGCTGCGCAACGGCCAGGATCCGCTGCTTGCGGTCCTCGCCCTTGGCCAGCAGCGTGTCGTACGGCCGTGTGTCAGGCACCGGACCCCTTCGTCCAACCAACCTAGTGAAGACACAGTAGGTTGGTTTGAGCCGATGTGACAAGGGTCTCGGGCAACCGTTTTTTCGACCGCCGTCACTGTCCGAGCGATTTGGCGATGCAACACCCGTCTAAGCGGCGCGGGACTTTCGATCCCGCGAACCACGAGGGCGATGAGTTTGCACTCCCTTTGCGGTAGCTACCGTTACCGGTCCCCGGCAATGGCATCACCGTTAGCCTTAATCAGCTGCGGCACAACGGAAACGCCCCCGGCCGCCCCTGGAAAGACCGGCACAATAACGACCGCGACGGCAGACATCCTCGCCCGCCCCCCGCGGAGTCCCGCCGGCGCCTCACCCGCGGCCGATCCCCCCGATGCGGCCGCCGGCGGGGTGCGGTAGACACCGAAACCGCCCAAGAATTAGGCGGCACAACCGGTGGTCAGGGACCCAGATGACCAGCAGCGCTGTAGCTCTTGTCTTCGCGGCTCTGCTGGTTCTCCCCGACAGCATTGTTCTCGTATGTGACCTCGACACCACCGATGCCGTGAGCGGGATCGTAGTTCACCACGAGCGGCGGCGTCTTGCCACCCTCCTCAATCAGATCAACCGTTGGTGGGGGCGGCACACGCGGCTGAGGCGGAGCAGCCTCCGGCGGAGCCGGCGTTTCGGCGAACTTCTGCGTTGTGGCACCAACCGTCGGTGGCCCGGACGGCTGCATCGATGGGGGCCGAGGCCGGTTCGGTGCCTTGACGGGCTCGCCGTCTACGTCGGTCAGCATCGGACGTTCGGGCGCTCTCGGGGCCACCGGAACCTTCGGCGGAACCGGGGGAGCGCCTGGCACCTTCACTCTAGGCACCGCCGATGCGGGTGCTTTCACCCTGGGACCCCGAGCGGTGTCGACGACCCTGGGTGGCGCTGGCATCTGCGGTCTGCGCACCTCCGGCGGCCATGCCGTCGGGACGCCCACTCTGTGTCGCCTGTCCCGCCAACGGCGCCGGGCGAGTGCCAGCAAGCCGGCCAGAAGAGCAGGTATGCCGAGGCCGATCACCAGAGGCCACCACTTGAAGCCCTTAGCCGTCGGCGCATAGGCGGCAGGTGGGTTCACAGTGACGTTGGGGGTGGGCACGGCGGCGGTCCCTTCTGCAGTCGGCGTTGCGGGCTTGAATCCCGGAATGGACGCGGCGAGTGCCGGCGGCACCGTCGCCAGGCCGGCACTGTCGGACCAGCGAATCTCAGTTCCCTGGGGTCCGACGAATTTAGCAACGCTGACCCCGTTGACCTCGGTCATGTCCGCGCTCGGATATCCGAACGGGCCCCTGGTGGCGCCACTTGCGCGCCAGGCATCGAGCAACCTGCCCTTGATCACGGAGGCGCCCATCGCCGGTGTCCAATAGATTGCCGCACCGCCGGGCCCGGAGAAGTCGTTGAACCGGCCCACGTCGTCACCGACGGCGCTCTCGTTGTTGACCGGGAATCCGATGCCGCTGTCTGGGCCTCCTAGGGACCGGAACTTCCCCAGAATCTTGCCGTACATCACCTTGGCGTCCGTCTGCGGCGAGTAGAAGATCGCGCCGCCGCTGTAGTCCTGCCGGGCGCCGCCCTGGACGTCGACGGCCTCACCGATCGGCGTACCCAGCAGCCCGGAAGCTCCGCCGAAATCGGCGTAGCGGTGATTGATCGCGTCGATGGCCTCCGCGGAGGGATCCGCCGAAGCCATGGGGGAGCCCATGAGCAGGCCCATCCCCAACACAGCCACGCCTCCAACGGTGCAGATAAGCCTGCAACGGCGGCGCAGTCGATGGGTCGGTGTGCTGGTGGGCTGTCGTGTTGGTGACACCACAAACTCCTTGGTCCGAGAACAACAAGAACAACAAGAGGAGGAGTCAGCTGGGCTGGCGGTTCCCCGGTCTCGGGATGGCCGGGGAACCGCCCAGCAGGTCACCGCGGTGGGTGCTTCTCCCGGTCGTCCGCGCGCTCATGTCGCGGTCGCTGCTCGTACGTGGGCTCGACCACACGTCCGCTGCGAAACTCCGCCGACTCATCACCGGCGATGTCGTCTTCGGGGTGCCGATCGGTTGAGCGTTCCACCCACTCGGTCTCGCGGATGCCGCCCTTCTCCAGGAACCTAGCCTTGACCTCGGAGGCCTTGCCCGTGGCCTCGTGGGTCACCGTCCTGACCGATTCCTGGCTCTCGACGACAGTCTCAACCGGCCGTTCCACGAACTTGTGAACGATGACCGGCTTCTCCACCACGACCTCGACGACCTTCTCGACCGGCTTCTCGACGATCTTCTCGACCTCGCGGTACACCGGCTTCTCGACGATCTTCTCGACCACGGTCTCGACCGGCTTCTCGACGATCCGCTCCTGGATGTGCTTGACCGCCTTCTCGATCACCTTCTCCACGAGAATCGGTGTCTGGACCATCTTTTCAAGCACTCGCTCGACCGGCCGCTCGACCACCTTCTCGACGATCTTCGGTCGCTCGACGACCTTCTCCACGGAATGGTCGATGGGCTTGTCGATGACCTTCTCGACGATGTTGGGCTTCTCGACGGTTCGCTCGATGACCCGGTCGACGGGCCTGTCGATGACCTTCTCGACGATGTTCGGTCGCTCGACGACCTTCTCGACGACCCGGTCGACGGGCCTGTCGATCACCTTCTCGATCACGTTCGGCTTCTCGACGGTTCGCTCGACGACCCGGTCGACGGGCCTGTCGATGACCTTCTCGATCACGTTCGGCTTCTCGACCACGCGCTGGACCACACGATCGACAACCTTCTCCACCGGTTTCTCGACGATCTTCTCGACGACAACCTCGCGAGGCACCTCGACGACCTTGACCACCGGCTTCTCGACCACGACCTCGACGACCTTCTCGACCGGCTTCTCGACGGTCTTGTAGACGATCTTCTCGACCGGTATCTCGATCACTTTCTCGACGATCTTCTCGACCGGCTTCTCGACGACGCGTTCGACGATCTTGTCGACGGGCTTCTCCACGGCCCGTTCAACGATCCGCTCAACTGGTATCTCGACGACCTTGTCCACGACGTTGACGACCGGCTTCTCGATCAGTCGTTCCACCGTGACGGGCTTGTTCACCACGTTGTCGCGAATGTTGACGATCAGATTTTCTACCAGGCGCTGGACTTCGGCGGGGCGCTCTTGGACGTTGTCGACAACCGTCACCACCAACTTCTCCACCAGGCGCTGCACGTCGACGGGCCGGTCGGCGATCTTGTCGACGATGTTGACCACCGGACGCTCGACCAGCCGCGGGATGTCCACCGGCTTGTCTTTCACGTTGTCGACGATGTTGACCACCGGATGCTCGACCAGCCGCGGGATGTCCACCGGCTTGTCTTTCACGTTGTCGACGATGTTGACCGCCGGCTTCTCGACCAGCCGTCCGATGGTCACCGGTTTGGCTACGACGTTGTCATGCACGCTGACGACGGGTCGTTCCACCGTACGCCGGACCTGAATCGGCTTGTCCACCACGTTGTCGACCACCGTCACGACCGGTTTCTCGACCAAGCGGCTGACGGTCGCCGGCTTGTCGACCACCTTGTCGACGGTGTCGACCACCAAGCGCTCCACCACCCGCTCCATCGTGACCGGTTTGTCGACAACCTTCTCTACTGGTTTTTCGACGAGCCGCTGCACGGTGTAGGGGCGCTCCACGACGTCGTCGACGACGTTCAGGAACGGTTTGGGCGAACCCGATGACTTTTCGACCATCTTGCCTCCTGCCCTATCGATGAGGGCCGAGACATGCGGTCGTGTCCCGACCCGCGAGTTTCCCAAGATGATCATGGCACAAATTGACTGTGGTGTTCATCACTTTTCGCCGCTTTTTTAACGCTTCGGCACTTTTTGCGCTATAAGGCTCGGCGCAAACTGCAGCCCGACCCATTGCTGCGGATGGTGGTTGTGGCAAATTGGGCATTTTGTGGCGGCCTGGCAGTATCGCTAGTCGTTTGCGGGCGGGGTTGTCGATTCGGGTGGATCTGGTCAGCCACCGGGAGGTCCGGATGTGACGCCGAACGCGGACAAACGAAACGGCTGGGCCGTGCAGAGACAACGCCTGTGTTGGCTACGTCACAGTTAGAAGGACGCGCTGGGCGTTTACTTGTGTCAGGTGTGGGGTATCCCCAACTGTGTTGAGTGCGTCACAAAGGCGCGGCAGGCGTGTCGGTTTCGCCAAACTGGGATGAGTAGTGCTAGAACTTCTGCGACGGACTGCGGATGTCGGACATTGGGAAGGAATCATGGTCAGTACCGTGCCGTACTGCAACGGCCAATGCGGCCTGCAGATCGACGCAGACGAACGTCCCTGGCTGGCACTTATCGGTTACCCGACGGAACGCATCGAGCCCCGCGGAGGGCAACTATCGTTGCTCTGTCCCGACTGCGAGGCGGACAAGCTGGCATCACTGGCCGAAATGGCTGAGCGCCTACACCACGTACAGACCGTTCGGTTGCCCGACCACCGGTTCGACACCGTGATGTCGGTGTTCGCGGACCCCTTCACGATTGGCGAGACGGCCCAGGCGCTTAAGGTAGACGTGGGCACGGTGTGGTGGCTGATCAAGGGAGGTCGCTGCCCCGTTCTGCGTGAGGGCCGCAAGGTCCGAATTCCCGTCTGGTGGATCGAGATGGGAGACCACGGCTGCAACTGACTTAGTCGGGGAACCCGGAGCCGCCATACTGCCCGGGATGGCCATGCCGATCATCCCGAGCCTGCCGAGCGTTTCAAAGACCTCTCGCGGCATCTTGCCGGCCTTCTCCCATTCGGCGTAGTGCGGTGCGTCGCTTTCTCCACGAATTCGCGGGCCAGCTCCCGGAATGCCTCGTGATCTTCGGCGAACAGGTCTCGACGCATGAATTCCCCTGTCAGGCAACCAGTTCCACGAGCGTGGCGTTGGCTGTGCCACCGCCTTCACACATGGTCTGCAATCCGTAACGAATACCGTTGTCGCGCATATGATGTGCCATCCGGGTCATCAAGACGGCGCCCGACGCGCCGAGCGGGTGACCGAGCGCGATGGCGCCGCCCAGCGGATTGACCCGGTCCGGGTCGGCGCCGGTTTCGGCCAGCCAGGCGAGCGGCACCGGGGCGAACGCCTCGTTGACCTCGAACACACCGACCTCGTCCAGCGAGACACCCGCCTTGGTCAGCACCTTCTCGGTGGCAGGAATGGGACCGGTGAGCATCAGCACCGGGTCCGCTCCGGTCACCGCGCCGGCCCGGTACCGCACCAGCGGCGTCAATCCGAGCTCGAGCGCGGTTTGCGACGTCATCACCAACAACGCTGCCGCGCCATCGGAAATCTGCGAGGAGTTGCCGGCGTGAATGACCCCGTCGTCGACGAAGGCGGGCTTGAGCCCGGCAAGTTTCTCGACGGTGGTCCCCCGCCGGACGCCCTCGTCGGCGGTGACTGCGGTCTCGTCGATAAAAACCGGGACGATCTGCTCGTCGAAGGCCCGGTTGTCCTGGGCCGCGGCAGCCCGTTCGTGGGACAGCGCGGAGTATTCATCGAGCCGGGTACGGGAAAACCCCCACTTCTTGGCGATCATCTCGGCGGATAGCCCTTGGTTGAAGGAGAAATCGCCATAGCGGGCAAGCACTTTGGGTCCGTAGGGCATTCCGGTGGCCCTGGCCGAACCCAGCGGCACCCGGCTCATCACCTCCACACCGCCGGCCACGACCACGTCCTGCTGGCCCGACATCACCGCCTGCACCGCGAAGTCGAGGGCCTGCTGGCTGGAACCGCATGCCCGATTGATCGTCGTGCCCGGGATGGTCTCGGGCCAGCCAGCGGCGAGCACCGCGTAGCGACCGATATTGCTCGACTGATCCCCGACCTGCGACACGCAACCCCAGACGACGTCGTCGATGATCTCCGGGCCGATGCCGGTGCGCTGCAGCAGCTCGTTGAGCACGAGACCCGACAGGTCGGCGGCGTGCATGCCGGACAGCCCGCCGTTGCGCTTGCCGACCGGTGTGCGCACCGCTTCGACGATGACTGTTTCACGCATTTGTCTGCTCCGATCTCGATACCGCCCACCGACCAGTAAACGACGGCTCTCGCCGCTCTGCGAACGCGGCATACGCCTCGCGTGCATCGTCGGTGGCGAAATTGACGCCCTGCGCGCGGGCTTCGTTGGCCAGCGCATCACGTAAGGTCCGGTCGGCGCCCTCGTTCAGCAACGCCTTGCTTTGCGCCAGTGCAATCGTCGGGCCGGCCGCCAGCCGGTCGGCGATGTCGGTGACGAAACTGTCGATCTCCCTGGCGGACACCACCCAGGTGACCAAGTTCAGCGCCTGAGCCTCGGCGGCGTCGATGGTCTCGGCCAGCAGCGCCAGCCGCTTGGCCTGTTGCAGGCCAACGATTTTCGGCAGCAGCCAGGAGCCGCCCAGATCCAGCGACAATCCACGCTTGACGAAGATCTGCGAGAACGTCGATTCCGGGGTGGCCGCGACCAGATCGCAGCCCAACGCCAGATTCCAGCCGGCACCGACGGCCACACCGGTCACCTTGGCGATTGTCGGCTTCGGCAGCTCGTGCAGCGCCAGCGCCACGTCGGTCAGCCGTTGCAACTTGTGGACGGGATGGCTGTCGTCCGGCGTCGAGATGTCGGCACCGGAACAAAACGCACCGCCGGCACCGGTGATCACCACCGCGCGCACCCCGCGTTCTTTGCCGGCGGCGGTCAGCGCGTCGGCCAGTGCGATCCACAAGTCACGGTTTATCGCGTTCTTCCAATGCGGTCGGTTCAGCGTCAGCGTCCGCACACCGTTGCGGTCACTGCACAGCAGCACGGATTCCTCGCCCATCAGCGCCGCTCGCCCCCGCTAGCGGGAGGTGCCCCCACCTCATCGCTTCGCTCTGCATCGTCGCCGGCGCGGGACATCAGGGGTAGGCCGGCCCGATAGCGCCTTGCACCCGCAAAGCGTCAATCTCGTTCTGCGACATGCCGAGCTCGGAGAGCACCGCATCGGTATGCTGCCCGAGCCCGGGCACCGCGCCCATGGCCGGCTGATAGCCGGCGATCACCGGAGGCGGTAGCAAAGCCGGAATCGGGCCGGCCGGCGTGTCGACCTGCCGCCACCGGTCCCGGGCCGTCAGTTGCGGGTGCACCAGAACCTCGCTGGGCAGGTTGTACCGCGCATTGCCGATCCCCGCGGCGTCCGCGGTCTTCTGCACATGTTCCAAGTCGTGCGCTGCGCACCAGGCGCCGACGGCCTCGTCCAGGATGTCCCGGTGCGCGCAGCGACCGGCGTTGTTGGCAAACCTCGGGTCGTCGGCAAGGTCGTCGCGCTTCAGGATTTGGCGCGAAAGCCGTTGCCATTCATTATCGTTCGTCGTGCCCAGCACGACGGTCTGGCCGTCGGCGGTATGGTAGGCGCCATACGGCGCCACCGCAGGCGAACTCATTCCCAATGGCTGCTGGTCGATACCGGAATGCTGGGCGAAGGTGAGCGGGTAGCCCATCAGATCGGTCATGGTGTCGAACAAACTCACCGCGACAGTGGTGCCGCGGCCGCCGGGGGCCGACCCGGCGTCGCGTGAATACAGCAGAGCCAAAATCGACAGTGCCGAATACAGCCCGGTGCTGATGTCCGCCATCGGAGGCCCGGGCTTGGCCGGCGCGCCGGGATGGCCGGTGACAGCGCATGCACCGGATTCCGCTTGCGCGAGTAGGTCGTAGGCACGTTTGTGCGAAAGCGGTCCGCCAGGGCCGTACCCGTCGATTTCGACCGCGATCACGTCCGGGTGGCTTTCCGCCAGATCCGTCGGCGCGATGCCCAGCCTGGCAGTGGATCCTGGGGCGAGGTTGGAAACCAGTACATCGGCCCGGTCGAGAAGCTGATCCAGAACGGCAAGTCCGGCTGCGGCTTTCAGGTTGAGCGTGACCGACTCCTTGCCGCGGTTGGCCCAAACGAAGTGCGCGGCAAGCCCGTTGACGACGTCGTCGTAGTGCCGGGCGAAGTCTCCCCCGTTGGGGTTTTCCACTTTGATGACGCGTGCACCGAAGTCGGCGAGCACCCGTGTGCACATCGGAGCGGAGACCGCCTGCTCCAAGGCCACCACGGTGATTCCCGCCAGCGGCCCCCCGGTTGCCGTCATCACATCACCATGCCGCCGTCCACCGGCAACACCTGACCGGTGATGTAGGAGGCGGCGTCGGAGGCGAGAAAGACGAACGCACCCGCGACCTCCTCCGGTTCGGCCCAGCGCTTCAACGGAATCCGGGCCATCATGTTGGCCGCGAATTTCTCGTTGGTCCGAATGGTCTCCGTCATCCGGGTCGCCGCAAGCGGAGCGAGCGCGTTGACCAGGATGTTGTTGCGCGCCATCTCACGGGCCAACGATTTCGTGAACCCGATGATACTGGCCTTGGCCGCCGAGTAGTTCACCTGGCCGAGCGTGCCCGTGATCCCCGCTGACGAGACCACGTTGATGATGCGGCCGGTGCCATCGGTGGGCATAAGCTTCAGCGCGGCCTGAGCGCAGTGAACGGCTCCCATCAGATGGATGTCGAGCACCCGCTGAAAGCTTTCGTCGGTGAGGTCGGCGAACATCGCCGGCGCCGTCACCCCGGCGTTGTTGACCAGGATGTGCAGCACACCCTCGGTGAGCCCGGCGGCCTGTGCCGCCGCAGCGTCTGCGGCCGCACGGTCTCGCACATCCAGCGCGACACCTTCAGCCTTGCCGCCGCCCGAGCAAATGCGTTGGGCGACCGCCGAAGCAGCGTCAGCGTCCACGTCGCTGACGAGTACCGCTGCGCCGGCGGTGGCCAACGCCTGGGCGACGGCCGCTCCGATCCCACTACCGGATCCGGTGACCAACGCCGATCGTCCGGCCAGGTCGAACAGGGAGTTGGTCATCAGTAACTCCTCGGCAGTTTCAGCACATGCGACCCGAGGAAGTTCAGGATCATCTCCTGACTGACCGGCGCAATCTTCATCAGGCGGGCTTCCCGGAAGTACCGGGACACGTGGTACTCCTCGGAATAGCCCATGCCGCCATGCGTTTGCAGTGCCCGGTCGGCGGCGGTGAAACCGGCGTCGGCGCAGAGGTATTTCGCGGTGTTGGCCTCGCGTCCGCACGGTTTGCCGTTGTCATAGAGCCAGGTGGCTTTGCGCAGCATCAATTCGGCGGCGTCCAGCCGGGCAAGCGAATCGGCCAGCGGGAACTGAATGCCCTGGTTCATCCCGATCGGCCGGTCGAAGACATGGCGTTCGTTGCCGTACTTCACCGCCTTCTCCAGGGCGACCCGGCCGATACCCAGCGCTTCGGCGGCGATCAGCATCCGTTCCGGGTTGAGGCCGTCGAGGATGTATTGAAAGCCCTTGCCTTCCTCACCAACTCGATCTTCGACCGGGATGTGCAGGTCGTCGATGAACAACTCGTTGGAGCTGACGGCGTTGCGGCCCATCTTGCGGATCGGCCGAACTTCCACCCGGCTACGGTCCAGGTCGGTGAGGAACAGCGTCAGCCCATCGGTCTTCTTGGTGACCTCGTCATACGGCCGGGTTCTGGTCAGGAGGAGAATCTTCTGCGACTCGAGCGCCTTGGAAATCCATACCTTTCGGCCGTTGACGACGTAGTGGTCACCGTTGCGCTTGGCGAACGTCGTGATGCGCGAAGTGTCCAGGCCCGCACCGGGTTCGGTGACCCCGAAGCACACGTGCAGTTCTCCCGTCGCGACGCGCGGCAGCGTGCGCGCCTTGAGCTCATCGGAGCCGTGCACCACCACGGGGTGCATGCCGAAGATCGACAGGTGAATGGAGCTAGCGGCGTTCATTCCACCGCCCGATCTGGCCACTTCTTCCGCCAGCAGCGTGGCTTCGGTAATGCCGAGGCCGTGACCGCCGTACTGCTCTGGGATCGTCATACCCAGCCAGCCGCCGCCGGCGATCGCCTGATAGAACTCGTGCGGAAACTCGTGCGCCTGATCTTTTTCCATCCAGTAGTGGTCATCGAACTTCGACGCCAGCTCAGCGACCGACTTGCGGATCAGCACTTGGTCGTCGGTCAGCTCGAAGTTCATCCCACCGCCGGGCACTGGTAAATCTCCTTCGATCAGTTCAGGCACCGGCTTTCGGTGTCAGCCCGCTGCGCCCGGCTTCGCCGCGCTTGCGACCGCCACCGGCGCGCGTGCATTCCGGTGGCGCGTCAGTCCTTGTTGCCGGTCAGCTCTTTCGCGTTGGCGGCGAAGTCCGCGAACGACGAACCCGACCTGGTGTCCTTGTGGTGGCTCAGCGCCCGGATCGAAACGTCGTGGCCCTCAGCGGACTTGCGCAGCGCACCCACGGATGCCTGCGCGTGAGTGATGTGGCTGAACGGGTCGAAGGAGTACCAACGCATGGCGTTCTGGTAGGCCATCTTATTGATCTCGTCGTCCGGCACATTGTTGACGGACAAGACCTCCCACAGCTCCTCGGGCGCGCCCGGCCACATCGAGTCGCTGTGCGGATAGTCGGCTTCCCAGCAGATGTTGTCGATGCCGATCATGTTGCGCAACGCCACACCCACCTTGTCGCTGATGAAGCAGGTGAGGAAGTGCTCGCGGAAGACTTCGCTGGGCAGCTTGCCGCCGAAGTTCTGGTGCGTCCAGGTGGAGTGCATCTCGTAGGTCCGGTCGGCGCGCTCGAGGAAGTAGGGGATCCAGCCGGTACCGCCCTCGGATAGTGCGATCTTGAGATCCGGGTATTCCTTGATCGGCCGCGACCACAACAGATCCGCGGCAGCCTGCACGATGTTCATCGGCTGCAGGGTGATCATCACGTCCATCGGTGCATCGGGTGCTGTGATCGCCAGCCTGCCTGAGGACCCGATGTGCACGTTCATCACGGTGTTGGTGTCGCACAACGCTTTCCACAGCGGGTTCCAGTATTCGTTGTGGAAACTCGGATAGCCCATCGCCGCGGGGTTCTCGGTGAACGTCAGTGCGTGCACGCCCTTCTTGGCCACCCGCCGCACCTCTTTGGCGCACTCTTCGGCATCCCAGATCACGGGTATCGCCATCGGGATGAACCGTGCCGGGTAGGCACCACACCACTCGTCGATGTGCCAGTCGTTGTAGGCCTGCACCAACGCCACCGAGAACTCTGGATCCTCGGTGGCGAACAGGCGCCCGGCGAACCCGGGGAACGACGGGAAACAGATCGAGGCCAGGATGCCTCCGGCGTTCATGTCCTTGATCCGCTCGTCGACGTTGTAGCAGCCCGGCCGAATCTCGTCCAGGCCCTGCGGTTCCAGCCCGTACTCCTCTTTCGGGCGTCCGGCCACCGCGTTGAGCGCGACGTTGGGGATCACGGTGTCGCGGAACTGCCAGGTGTCCGAGCCGTCCGCGTTGTGCACCAAACGCGGCGCGTCATCGGCGTACTTCTTCGACAGGTGGTTCTTGAACATGTCCGGTGGCTCGACGGTGTGGTCGTCGACGCTGATCAAAATCATGTCGTCTTTGTTCACTGGCCGTTCCTCTCCGTCGGGGGTCGTTCGGCGGCCCGTTCTCTCGAGTATGAAAATTATCTTCTCAGATCGCGAGAATCAACATCTTCACGCTACCCCGACCATGGTTGGGGTCAAGGTCTCCGCAGCAGCACAGCCCGCACCTGAGGATGACGTTTCCGCAGGTCGAGTACAAAACATTGACCAATCCGCGAGTTCGTGGAAACCTATTGGTCAAATATGAGAATATGATTCTCGTAACTGAGGAGGCCGTATGCGTCTGTCGCCGTTGCCGGCGGATCAGTGGGACGACGCTGCCCGGCACGCGGTATCGGTCATGCTGCCGGAAGAGCGCCAGAACCCGGACGACGCCGGCACCTTGCTGTCCACCCTGGTGCGTCATCCGAAGCTGACCCGCGCCTATCTGCGATTCAGCACGTACCTGCTGTATGGGTCGACGCTGCCACCGCGGATCCGCGAGCAGGTCATCCTGCGGGTCGCGCACCGTCGCGGCTGCACCTACGAGTGGACGCATCACGTCGACATGGGCAAGGAAGTCGGCCTGACCGACGCCGACATCGAGGCCGCGCGCTCCGGCAATGCGGACAACGACTTCGATCGCGCGTTGTTCTGCGCCG
>NZ_DASPSP010000125.1:0-21042 GCF_035623875.1 Mycobacterium sp.
CCGGGTGTTCGCGTCGACGGCAACGATCCGCTGGCCGTGAAAGCCGCGCTGGATGAGGCACTGCAGCGAGCGCGCTCCGGCGACGGGCCGACGTTCATCGAGTGCGTGACATTTCGCTTCCGCGGCCACTACTTCGGTGACCGGATGCCGTACATACCCAAGGACCAACTAGCCGCGGCGATGGCGGCCGACCCGGTGCCGCGGTTCCGCAGCCACCTCGCCGAAGCCGGCATCTGTGGCGAGGAGGAGCTCGACCGCATCGACAGCGAGGCGCTGGCGACCGTGGAATCCGCGTTGCAGACGGTCATGAGCGCTGATGCCCCCTCGATCGATGAGCTCGACCACGACGTGTATGCGACCCCGATCAAGTTCCCGGTGTGAGGACATGCAAGAAAAAGAGATGACGATGCGCGAGGCGCTGAACCTCGCGCTGGACGAGGCGCTAAAGGCCGACGACAGAGTGTTTTTGCTCGGCGAGGACATCGCCGATCCCGGCGCATCCGGACCCACGGCGGGGTTGTCGACGAAGTACGGGCACGACCGGGTGCTGGACACACCCATCTCAGAAGCGGCGATCGTCGGCGCGGCGATCGGAGCCGCCATCGACGGGATGCTGCCGGTCGCCGAGATCATGATCATGGATTTCATCGGCATCGCCGCCGACCAGCTGATCAACAACGCCGCCAAGCTGCGATTCATGACCGGCGGGCGCACCACCGCGCCGATCACCATCCGTACTCAGGTTTACGCCGGGCTGGCCACCGGTGCCACGCACTCGCAGAGCCTGGAGGCGTGGTTCATGCACATCCCCGGGATGAAGGTGATCGTGCCCTCCACCCCACGCGATGGCAAAGGCCTACTGACATCGGCGATCTTCGATGAGGACCCCTGCCTGTTCGTCGAAACTATTCGTCTGCAAGGCAAGAAGGGACCCGTTCCAGTTGATCCCGGGTTCTCGATTCCGCTGGGCCAGGCCGACGTCAAGCAAGCGGGCACCGACGTCAGCCTGATCAGCTATGGTCGCAGCGTGCACGAAGCCCTCGCGGCCGCAGCCACATTGGCCGACCAGGGGGTGAGCGCCGAGGTCGTCGATCTACGTACCCTCGTTCCCCTCGACGTCGAGACGATCGTCGAATCCGCACGCCGCACCCGAAGAGCCGTGATCGTCCACGACGCCGTCCAATTCGCCGGGCCGGGAGCAGAGATCGCCGCGATCCTGCAGTCCGAACTTTTCGGCGAACTGGCCGCACCTGTCGAGCGGGTGGGTGCCAGGTTCGTCCCCAACCCTGCCGCGGCCGCGCTGGAGGCGCAGGTCTACCCCTCGGCGGCAGGGATTGTCGAAGCCGCACAGCGCACCCTGAAGAAGACTAAAGTCCATGGGTGACTTCGTTATTCGTATCCCACGGGTGTCGGTGGCCGTCTCGGAAGCCGAGCTGACCGACCTTCTGGTCGCTGCCGGGCAGCACGTCGAAGAGGGCACACCGATCTTCGTGATTGCCACCGAGAAGGTGGAACAGGAAATAGAAGCCGGGGCCTCCGGCACCGTGCAATGGACGGGCCAGATCGGCACCAGCTACGACATCGGCGCCGAAATAGGCGTCATTACGTCATAACGAAAGGGTAAGCAGCTATGGATCTCAACGAGACCCGCGAGAGAATCATCTACCAAAAAGAAGGGCCCATCGCCAAGATCACGCTGAACTGGCCCGAGAAGGCGAACGCTCAGGATCAGAAGCTGGCCGAAGAAGTCGACGCCGCGCTGCTGGACGCCGACCGTGACTACGACATCAAAGTTTTGATACTCAAGGCCAATGGCAAGGGCTTCTGCTCGGGACACGCCATCGGCAACAACGCGGTCGACTACCCAGATTTCGTCAAGGGCGCACAGGTCATGGGCACGCCGTGGAAGCCACAGACCGACCTGTTCGTCAAGCCGATCCTGAACCTGTGGGAGTTCTCCAAGCCGACGATCGCGCAGGTGCACGGCTACTGCGTCGGCGGGGGCACCCATTACGGGCTGACTACCGACATCGTCATCGCCTCGGAGGATGCGTACTTCTCTTACCCGCCGTTGCAGGGTTTCGGCATGCCGTCGGGCGAATGCTCAATCGAGCCATGGGTTTTCATGAACTGGCGGCGCGCTGCGTACTACCTGTACCTGGCCGAGGTCATCGACGCCAAAAAGGCGTTGGAGGTCGGTCTGGTGAACGAGGTGGTTCCCCTCGATCAACTTGACGCGCGGGTGGAGGCCATCGCCCGCCACATCGCCCAGGCGCCGATGACCACGCTGCTGGCGACCAAGGCCAACCTGAAACGGGCCTGGGAGCTGATGGGCATGCGGGTGCACTGGCAGAGCTCCAACGACCTGGTCGCACTCGCCTCGATCAGTAAGGATGTACAGCAGCTGATCCAGCAGGTGTTCAAGGACAAGGTGTTGCCGTCCGAACAAGCCCGACGGCAGGCAGCCGCAGCCGCATCGACCGACGGCGCTGCGGCCACTTAAAGGCCAGTTAACCTTTCGGGATCTGCAGGTGAATATCGCCGATCACGCGAGCAGCGCCGCAGAGTCGCCGGCCCTCATCATCGGAGACGGCGACACGATTTCGTTCGGCGAGCTGTACGCCAACAGCCAACGGGTCGCCGCGGTGCTGCATGATGCCGGGTTGCGCCGCGGCGACGGGGTGGCCCTGGTGCTGCCGAACCGGCCTGAGTTCTTCGAGATCACTTGGGGCTGCCAACTTTCCGGGCTTTACTACACCGCCGTCAACACCCACTTCACGCCTGACGAAGTCGTTTACGTCATCGACGACTCCGATGCAAAAGCGGTATTCGTCGACGCTTCGATGGGAGATCTCGCGGCGCATTTGCGCAGTGCCAAGACTGCCGTCGACGTCCACATCGCGGTCGGGGGAGATCTGGCCGGCTGGCAGTCCTATGACGACGCCCTGGCGATAGCGGGTGATGCGCCGCCAGCGTCGGACGGGTCGGAGATGCTGTACTCATCGGGTACCACTGGACGGCCCAAGGCCGTTCGCCGGCCGCTCCCGGCCGACGGCAACGGCTCGTGGGCGCAGTCGGTGCTGGAAATGGCGCTGATCCACAAGTACGGCATGAGCCTCGCCAGCGTGTATTTGTCGCCGGCACCGATGTACCACGCCGCCGGGGTGAACTACACGATGGCCGTCAACCGGGTTGGGGCCGCGGCGATCATCATGCGCAAGTTCGACGCGGAAGCCGTGCTGCGCTTGATCGAGACCCACCGGGTCACCCACGCGCAGTTCGTGCCGACGATGTTCGTGCGGATGCTCAAGCTGCCCAAGGCCGTCCGGGAGAAATACGACGTCTCGAGCCTGCAGTGTGTGATCCATGCGGCCGCACCGTGCCCAACAGACGTCAAGCATCAGATGATGAAGTGGTTCGGCCCCATCATCCACGAATACTACGGCGGCACTGAGGGATTCGCGGGAACTACTATCGGGCCTTTAGCGTGGCTCGCCCATCCGGGTTCGGTGGGCATACCGATGGCCCCGGTGCACGTCGTCGGCCAGGACGGACGGGAGCTTCCCGTGGGGGAGTCCGGCGAACTGTACTTCGAAGGTGGACCCGACTTCGCGTACTTCAAGGACCCCGCCAAGACCGCGTCGGTGTCCAACGACCGCGGATGGCGCTCCTTGGGTGACATGGGCTACGTCGACGAGGACGGGTACCTGTACCTGACCGACCGATCGACGTTCATGATCGTTTCCGGCGGGGTGAACATCTATCCCCAGGAGGCAGAGAACCTACTGGTCACGCACCCCAAACTCGTCGACGCAGCGGTGTTCGGCGTCCCCAACGACGAGTTCGGTGAAGAGGTCAAGGCCGTCGTGCAACCGGTCGACGGCGTCACACCCGGCCCCGACCTCGAGGCCGAGCTCATCGAGTACTGCCGAACACACCTCGCGGGCTATAAGTGCCCGCGGACAGTTGAATTCGACCCGGAGTTGCCGCGGGACCCCAACGGAAAGCTTTACAAGAGGCGAATCCGTGACCGCTACTGGCAAGGGCGGGTATCACGGATCATATGAGCCAACACAAGGGACAATGAGATGGCCAACCCAACAACTACTGCACGAACTGATGTGAACTGGGAACCGCTTCCGGTGCCGTGGGCGGTCCAGACGGCCAATCGGATTCCCAAGCAGCGCTACTACGACCCGGACTTCTACGCGATGGAAGCCGAGCTGTTCTGGCCGCGGGTGTGGCAGATGGCATGCCGGCTCGAGGAGATCCCCAAGCCCGGAGACTTCGTCGAGTACGAGATCCTCGACGAGTCGATCATCGTGGTGCGGGTGGACAACGAGACGGTGCGGGCCTACCACAACGCGTGCCGGCACCGCGGGGTCAAGCTCGTGGAGGGCAACGGGAATCGGCGGACATTCGTCTGCCCGTTCCACGGCTGGTGCTGGGGCATCGACGGGCGCAACACCTTTGTGTTGCGACCTGAAGTGTTCGCCGCGGAGAACTTGCGCCCCGACGATCTGCAACTGGTCTCGGTCCGGTGTGAGCTCTGGGGTGGGTGCGCGTGGATCAACCTCGACGACAACGCCCCGGCGTTGCGCGACTGCATGGAGCCGTTCGCGTCGATCTATGACGCCTGGAAGGTGGAATCGCTGCGCGTCGAGTGGTGGCAGTCATGTCGGCTGCCGGTGAATTGGAAATTGGCGACGGCGGCGTTCATGGAGGGCTACCACGTCCCGCAGACCCATCCGCAGTTGCTGCCGTCAGCGCAGACCGGCAGTCCGTCGGCAGCTGTGCACCCCGTGGTTGCGAGCAGCCTCTATTTCATGCGCACCCTCGGCGACGGCATGGGAGGCATGACCCACGAGAACGACGTCCGCATCGCCGAGGGCCTACAGAACATCGAGCTGCCATCCGATCCGGCCGAGGCGATGATCGCCTGGCGCAGCGCTCTCAACGATGCCGTCGTCAGCTGGCATCGGGCCCGGGGCAGCGAGATGCCCGACCTCAACGACCTCATTCGCCGCGGGATCACCGACGCGATCGGGTTCTGCTTTCCCCACCATTTCATCCTGCCCACGTACAGCAGCGCCTCGTCGTATCGGATCCGGCCGCTCGGGCCAGAAGAGACCCTGTTCGAGATCTGGTCCCTCACCCGTTTGCCCGCAGATCTCTCCGCGGGGAAGCCCACTCCACCGGAGCCGATGGCGCCGGACGACCCGCGCTGGCCACCGATCCCGGCTCAAGACTTCTCGAACTTGCCACGACAGCAAAAAGGTCTGCATTCCAAGGGATTTGAATTCATGCGGCTGTCGGACCAGATCGAAGGGCTGATCTCGAACTTCGAACGCGTTGTTGATGGCTTCCTCGCGGGATTGCCGTACGACATGTTGGTACCGGCAATCCAGAAAACCAACACCACCATTGATGTGCCGATCGTCGATCTGGGATTCACCTCGGAGGCGCGATGACCACCCAATGGGACCACTCCGTCGACCTTCTCATCGCGGGCAGCGGCGGAGGCGGGATGGTGGCCGGGCTGGCCGCACTCGACAGCGGGCTTGAGCCGTTGATCGTCGAAAAGCAAGCGCTGGTTGGCGGTTCGACGGGATTGTCCGGCGGTATCGTCTGGCTGCCCAACAATCCGCTGATGCGGGCCGATGGCATAGCGGACTCGCATGAGGACGGGCTTGCCTATTTGGCTGACGTCGTCGGCGACATTGGTGCACCGTCGTCACCGGAGCGCCGGGAAATGTTTCTGACCGCGGGCTACGAGATGATCAATTTCCTGATCCGCAAGGGCGTCCAGCTCATCCGTTGCGCAGGCTGGAGCGACTACTACCCGAACCATAAGGGCGGCAACGAAGCTGGCCGCGCTGTGGAGGGTATTCCGTTCGATGCCGCCGAGCTGGGCAGCTGGCGTGACAAGGTGCAGCCGCCGCTGGCCAAGAACTACGGTTATGCGGTGCTGACCAACGAGCTTCGTTCGGTTCAGTACTTCAACCGTGCGCCTCGCGCCTTCGCCGTGTCCATTCGGGTGTTCTTGCGCACCGCTGCGGCTCGGATGCGCCGGCGTCAAGTCCTCACCAACGGCGCCTCGCTCATCGCTCAGATGCTCAAAGCGCTGATGGATCTCAGCGACGGCCAGCCACCGCTGTGGATAAACGCCGCGATGGACGATCTGATCGTCGAGGACGGCCGAGTGGTCGGTGCGCGCATCGTCCACGACGGCAAACCGCTGAACATCGAGGCACGCAAGGGAGTCCTACTTGCCGCAGGCGGGTTCGGGCACAATGCCGAGATGCGGCGGCGTTACAGCGGCGACCAACCCAACGAGGCCAAGTGGTCGATCGCCAACGCAGGTGATACCGGCGAAGTGCTGCAGACCGCGATGCGACTGGGCGCAAAGACCGATCTGCTGGACGAAGCATGGTGGCTGCCTTCGGTTTTCATCGCCAACGGCGGGGCTGCCGCCGCGTCGCTGGGCTCGGGACGTCAGCGGCCCGGAGCCATCTACGTCGATTCGACGGGCAGGAGGTTCTGCAACGAGTCGAACTCCTACGTGGAGGTCGGCAAGGCGATGTACGCCAACAAAGCGGTGCCCTGCTGGATGATCTTCGACGATGGATACGTGCGCAGATACGTCACCAGCGCCAACCCGCTGAAACGCAACCAGCAGCTGCCGCCCGAGCTGATCGAGTCCGGTGCGGTCCAACGCGCCGAAAGCATCAAAGACCTGGCACGCCAGATCGATCTTCCCGCAGACGAACTGGCTCACACGATCCAGCGCTTCAATCAGTTTGCCGTCAAGGGCCTGGATCCGGACTTCGGCCGGGGGCAGTCAGCCTACAACGACTGCCTTGGTGATCCGGGGTATCGGCCCAACGCCGCCGTCGGCCCGCTGCAGCGGGCGCCGTTCTACGCAACGCGGGTGTTCCCGGCCGACGTCGGAACGTGTGGCGGCGTGATCACCAACGAGTACGCACAAGTTCTCGATGAGCAGGACCAGGTGATCTACGGCCTGTACGCGACCGGCAACACCACCGCGACGGTGATGGGCCGAACGTATCCGGGCGCGGGCGCCAGCATCGCCAGCTCGATGGTTTTCGGTTATGTCGCCGCGCGGCACGCGGCAGGTCGCAAACTCGCCGGCGAGCGGAGCCGCTAATCGTCTGCGGGCTCCGATTCGTCGCGGCCCACGAAATCCCTTGGCTTCAAGCCCGATTGCATGAGCTCGGCTCGGCGGGCCTGAACGTCAGAAGCCGCGCCGACCATGTTGGTCAAGATGTGGCTGACCTGGAGGTGCACCCGCATTCCCATCAATTCCCAGGCCCGTTTCACGTTGTTCTTCACCGCCATCAGCGTGGTCAACGGGATCTGAGCGATCTTGCCCGCCATCTCCTCGACGACATCCTCGAGATCCTCTCGCGGGACCACCTTGTTGAGTAGCCCCCACTCGAGCGCTTCCTGTGCGGACAGCGTCGGCGCCAGCAGCAGCCAGTCCATGGTGCGATGCCAATTCATCAGCAGCCACGGCTCGATCATGGTGTGCCCGCCGGGCTCGCCGAGACTTTGGGCAAGCGGCATCTGAAAATACGCGTCCTCGGACGCCACGCAGAAGTCGGTCAGCAGGCCCAGATAGATGCCACCACCCATGCAGTAGCCGTGAATCTGCGAGATCGTCGGCTTCGGAAACTCCCACAGGTACAACGTCGGCCACAAAAACAGGTCGGCGGTGCCCTTGTAGAGATCCTCGAAGGTGTCGCCGAAGTCCGGATAGGGATTCTCGTCGGGACCCCAGCGGGCTACGTGGCCGCCGCAGAAGCCGTTGCCATTGGCCTTGAGGATCACCACTTTGATCTCACGATCGCGGTCGGCCTCGTGCAAGCAGTTGTCGACTTCGGTGACCAGCGTTGCGTCTTTGGTGTTGGCCTTGTCGACGCGGTTGAGGATGATTCGCGCAATCGGCGGTTCGCGTTCATAAATGACCGCTTCCAGGACGCGCCGCTCCATCCCGGTGACATTACCGGACACAGCCATATCGGAATTTCGTTTAACGGTTGCGCCCTGTTCGCGGTAGGAGTGAAGTGTATTGAGGGTGGTCGCCGGCCCGATAGGGCAATCCGCGAGCAAGGCCACAGCCCAGATCGTGATAACGAATGGAACTCTGATGACGACCCCGCTGGACCGAGCGGTGCATCTGGAACTGGTAGCGCGCCTCAAATCTTCCTACCCGGAACTCCCGGACGCGCCCACGCCCGATCTCATTGATCACGAGCGATTCACCGCCTACACCAAGACCCCGCACGATGTCGGTGGTGAGCCGGATGCCTCCATGGAATTCGAGAACAAGCAATACGAGATGTGGGAAGAAAACACCTACGTCATGTGTGAGGTACTCGGCTGGCGTGGGATCTGGTTGTCCGAGGAACGACGCCGGATGGGGAATGTCGACCTGGGCCGCGCCATCTACCTCGGCCTGCCCTACTACGGGCGGTGGCTGCTGGCCATCGCGCGCGTCCTCGCCGAAAAACACCACATCGGCTTGACTGAATTGGCCGAACGCATGGCCGAGGTCAAGGCACGGTATGCGGGCGGCCTGCGGGGAAAGTCCTTGGAGGCCAAGCCCAAGTTCGAAGGTGACCCTTCCACGGTTAGACGCAACCGGCACCACACGCACGCGGTCGGCAAGGGCGACCCGCAAGTGTTTGCCGGACAAGCCGGCGAGCCGAAGTTCAAGGTCGGCGACAGGGTTGTGGTGCGAGAGCTTCCCGCGCTGCTCTACACCCGTACCCAAGAGTACGTACGTGGCGCGACCGGGGAGATTGCGGTTGTCTCCTACGAAAGCCCCGTCGCCGAGGACGAAACCTGGGATGGCCCCGACCAGAAACCCGAGTGGTTCTACATCGTGCGGTTCAATCTTTCTGAGTTGTGGCACGGATACACCGGCCCCGGCAATGACACCCTGCAGACCGAGATCCCGGAGCGGTGGCTCGCGGCAGTCGGCTGACTGCGCCCGAGTCAAACCGTCGTCCAACTGACTTCGCCCTGAAAAGGACTTCAGCATGACCGGTCACGATCACGACCACGAACGCACCGCCACGCCCATGGTGGACGAGATCACCGACTTCGAAGTCCTGGAGATCGCGCTTCGCGAATTATGCATCGAAAAGGGCATTTTCACCGCTGAGGAGCACCGACACTTCACTGAGTTCGCTGAACAGATCGGTCCGACCCCTGCCGCGCATCTGGTGGCGCGGGCCTGGATTAGTCCTGAGTTCAAGAAACTGGTCCTCGCGGATCCGCTGGCCGCCAGCAGGGAAGTTGGCGTCGACTGGTTGCAACCCACCGGTTTCGGAACACCGAGTGATTTCACCGCGTTCCACGTGCTCGAAGACACGCCAACCCTGCACCACGTCATTGTGTGCACGCTCTGCTCCTGCTACCCGCGTCCGATCCTGGGCAACTCACCGGAGTGGTACCGCACGCCCAACTTCCGTCGTCGCATAGTGCGCTGGCCACGACAAGTGCTCGGGGAGTTCGGCCTATACCTGCCGGAGGATGTCGAAATCCGGGTGGAGGACTCGAACCAAAAGCACCGTTTCATGGTGATGCCGGTGCGCCCCGAGGGAACCGAGGGCTGGACCGAGGATCAGCTGGTCGAAATCATTACGCGAGACTGCCTGATCGGCGTCGCGTTGCCGAAGGTTGGTGTGACGACGAACGCGGTGACCAAGACCCGCCCGGCTATTCATCCTGTGAACCAGTAAGCGACGGGGTAACCGGTGAGCAACTCAGGGAGACTAGATCCGGCCGAGGGTCCCTTGATCGCGCCGTTGGCGAAAATTGTTGAACGAAACCAGGTCTGGGACCGCATAGCGGCAAAGTATGGCGTTGACAACCCGGTGCCGCCGTGGAAAACGAGCCTTGATGGGATCTGTGACGCACTTGACCAAAGCAGCTGCGGCGCATCGCTACTCAGCGTCGACAGGCGTAACGAAGAGGACGCGCTGTCGGCAACGGTCTACTCCGGCCTGCCTTACCCGGAAAGCCGGTTGGTTGCGCTGGCACACTCGCTGGTACGGCGCGGGCTCATCGACGAGGCCGAGCTGGAGGAACGACTGGCCGCTGTGCGGGTCAGGCTGGAAGCCTGACCACACATAGAGTTGGCGACGCCCGACGGATCAGGCTGACACTGGTTTCTTGGCCGGCTTGGACACCTTCATCAGCTTCATCAGGTTGCCGCCCATGATCTTGGCGACATCCTCTTCGTCGAAGTCGGTGAGCTCGTCAACGAAGGTGATCGGGTCCTTCAGGCCCTCGGGGTGCGGCCAGTCCGATCCGAACAGCACGCGGTCGGTGCCCACCATCTTGACGATTTCGGTGAATCGGTCCTCCCAGAACGGGGTGATGTAAACACACCGCTTGAACGCCTCGATCGGATCCTCGCTGAACGATTGCGGCATCTTCTTGTAGACGCCCTTGAGGCCCTTGAACAGGTCCGGCACCCAGTCGGCGCCGTTTTCGATCGACAGGATCCGCAGCTCGGGATTGCGGGACAGCGCGCCGTGGCACACCAGCGCACCCATCGCATCCAGGATCGGCCGATGGCCCATCGCAAAGCTGCGGAACGCGGTCGGCTTGAACGGCAGGAACTCGTCGCCGGGCTCCCACACGTTCGCGAACTCGGAGTAACCGCTGTCGGAGGCGTGCATCGAGACCGGGATCTCGGCCCGAATGCAGGCCTGCCAGAACGGGTCGAACTCCTCGAGGCCGAACGATCGGCTACCGCGGTAGCCGGGCACCGGTGCCGGGCGGACCAGCACGGTGCGGGCGCCGCGCTCCAGGCACCACTCGAGTTCTTCCAGCGCACGCTCGACGATCGGCAGGGTGATCACCGGAGTGGCGAAGATGCGGTCCTTGTAGTTGAACGACCAGGTCTCGTGCATCCACTCGTTGAGCGCGTGGATGACGTCGTGGGTCATCTCCGGGTCGTCCTTCATGCGCTCTTCGACCAGGCTGGCCAGCGTGGGGAACATCAGCGCGTAGTCGATGCCAAGTTCGTCCATGACTTCCAGCCGCGGGGCCGGTTCGCGGAAGGCGGGGATGGCCTTCATCGGCTCGCCCAGGATCTCGCGGTAGGTCTTGCCTTGCGCGCCGTGGCGGAAGTATTCCTCCTGGGCGCCCGGCTTGGCGACCTTCTCGAACGTCGGGTTGGGGATGTATTCGCTGATGTGGCCGCGCACCACGATCTTGGTGCGGCCGCGAACCTGCACGTAGTCGATGACGTTCTTGCGCTTTTCCGGCAAGTACTTGGTCAGCGCTTCCTGCGGTTCGTACATGTGGTTGTCGGCGTCGAACACCGGGAAGGAAAGCTCGCGGGACGGCATGGCGATCTCCTTGCAGAAGTCTCGATTCTCGGGTAGCGGTAATGACGTTACCACTTCTGCGCAACAAGCCGTAATCGGGCCGGGGCCCGGTCAGGCTCGCGGCCAGTCGGGAAGCTCTGGGGTCGCCCCATTGATGACGGCGAAGTTCACGGTCGCTGTCGCGAGCAGCTCCTCGTCGCCGTCACCGTCGCTGTAGACGTCGACCTGCATCACCAGCGCGCGCCGGCCGCTGCGCAGCATCCGGGGCACCGCAAACGCCGAGCCTTGACGGATCGGTCGCAGGTAGCGGACGAACAGATCGGCGGTCGTCATCGTAGTGCCGTCCTGCAGATATTCCAGCCCGAACTGTCCGCCCGCGACGTCGACGAGCGTGGCGATCAGACCACCCTGCAGGGCACCGGAGGTGTTGACCACTTGCGGGCTGACCGGCATCGTCATCGCGAATTCGCCATCGCGAGCGCCCGGCCGCATTCCGATCTGGCTGAACAGCTCACTGAGCGTCGGCGCTGCCGTTTGATCGGCGTCGTCGGCCCCCAGGGCGCGGACGCAGAAGTCGTACAAGTGGGCCGCATCGATTGGCGCACCGGTCAATTCCGCTCCCAGCCAATGCAATCGAAGCGCGCCCAAGATGGTCTGCGTCACGATCGCTGCGGCCGGCCCGACATCGAGGTTGGGTCGGAAAACCCCTTCGGTGATGCCGCGTTGCACGACGTCGCGAATCAGCTCGTGCAGCGGGGAGAGCACCCGGGCATAGTCACGGGGCCGGGTTTCGGCCAAGTGTTGGTTGTAAAGGTTCATCGCCCGATTCAGGCTGTCTTGGGTGCTCGACTCGGGCTCCGCGCTGATCCGGTCGATGATCAGTTTGATCGCGGCGGTGCTGTCCAGTCCGGTCGTCTCGGCGCGCCAGGCTTGTGTCGACTGCGCCATGGTTCGCTCCAACAGGGCGATCAGCAATTCGTCCTTGCTGCTGAAGTGCTGGTAGAAGGCCCGCAACGACGTCTTAGAACGGGCGACAACCTCTTGCACGGTGAAGTCGGTGCGCCCGGTCTCGCCGAGGATCTCGACCGCGGTCTTGATGAAGCGGGCAGCACGCGTCGTCGGTTCGGCTTGGTCGGCTTCGTCGTCTGTGGCCATCCCGCCTCCTCTGCTGCGCGTCGGCAACGGCGTGAGAATGAGGTTACCGCGATTTGCCGGGGACGGTTGAAGCGGTGCTGGGTCGTTGTCGGTCTCGGCCCGATTACGGCACCAACGGGAGGCGCCACGCAGGCGTCTCGGGGTCGAGAAACCAGAGCCGGGTCGCTGTCAGTCGCAGTATCCGCACTGCACCGGTGATCATGATCACCGCGAGCGGCAGATTGCCGAGAGCGACGGTCAGCACCGACACCCAAAATTGGCTCGGCCCGGCGGTCATGAGATCGAACCAGCCATCACAGATCAGCAGAACCCCCGTTGTGAACCCGGGAAGCAGCACCAGCTGTCGGCGCAGCCAGCCCAGCACCGCGGTGGCGATCATGAACGCGATCAGCACACAGTCAAATCCGATCCATGTTGCCGGCCAATTGTGGGCGACATAGTTCGCGGGCAGTGTGAAGGCGAGGTAGACCATCCACGGGACCAATCCGATAGCGCCGCCCACCATCAGGGTTACCCGGTTCCGCCGCATGCGTCTCGCGAGCTGTGGTGGAAACACTTCGTCGAGCGGACGCTGCAGCCGCAGAATCAAATCCTTGCGTTCAGCCGGTGACATTGCCGCTATGTCGGCATCCGACAGCGCGCCGTCGCCGTAGCCATTCATGAGTCTTGAGTGTCCGCCTCGGCGGCCGCGTCGTTGCCGCGCTTCGGCGCGGGCCGGAAAGCGTCGCTCACCGGTGCTACTCGAACCGCGTCTTCTTCCACAACAGCCAACCGCATCCAATCGCAGCAAGTGCCAGCACAGCGCATAGCGTCGACATCCAGAAAAAATTCATCGCTAACGGTGGCACTTGTGCTTGTAATCCAAGCCAGAGAAAAAGCGTTACCGCCGCTGTGACAATTAAAGCGTCCCACCATGGCCGCCTGGTGTGCGTGCTATTTCTAGGCATGGCTCCAAGCTGCGCCGCTTCGCATTCCTCTAAGCTCAAACCGTATCTCAGGCATTCACGTGAGATCGCAGTGCGCCTCGACACTTGCTCACCCACTGGAGCCGCCGCCGAGCTGATAGAGCCCGCACCAACGATCATCAGCAACGTTGCGGCCACGACTAGCCAGCGACCCGCCTGGCTCACGTGAGTCAGTTCGCCAAAGACAAAAGCGCTCCACGCCAACCCCCACAGCTGGTTTGTATTTGACAGCGGAATGCCACGCCCGATACCGATATATTTTGCCGCATACTGCTGGAAAAGATCACCGATTACCCAGCAGAAGCCGCCGAGAAACATCCAGAACACTAGATGACTCTCCGCATGCAGTTCTGCATTCAAGTGCGCTATGCCACCGCTAAACGTAGCGGCGAGCAACGTCATCGTACCCAGTTCACCGAAGGTAAAAATCGTCACAAATGACAACGGATTCATTCCGCTCAAATATGCCTTGCGAAACGGCACATACATCGTGCCCCAGAGCAGGCTTGCTCCCAAAGCCGCCAGAACTCCTTGCACGGCATGCCCGTTCGCTGTAGATCGATGCAGCACGGTGACAAACGCCAGCATGATTGCGCTAGCTACAATGCTCAGTGCCCCGCCCAGCACCCTCGAACCGACACGCAAACCGGCGCCACGTAACTCGTGGAAAAGCAGCCAACCCCAGAAAATCCCGATCAGGCTATTTACGTTCCATAGCGGAAAGGCAATCGCCAATCCCACATCGCGAACGGCGAATACCGTAAGCGTATTGGCCACCGCCCAAAGCGCGCCAGTGAGTATCGCCCATACAATCAAATGCGGGCGGGCAAGCACGTCGCGGAAAATGCAGTTCGTTCCTTTCAGAAGAGTGGGCAGCGTCCATCGGGCCGTAAACACGCCCAGCACCATCGCCAGCGAAACCGCAAAGGGTGAGATTCCCGCATTCACCAGCTTCGTCGGGGCCTCAGCCCCCCCGAGCCAGACACCGGCCGCGAGGCCGCACGCCACTCCGAGACCCTGCATAGAAGCCGCCTGCGCGCTGCGCGTCACCGCATTCCCCAAACTCTTCTGGGCTGTGCTGCTATGTCTACTGGATAGGAAATTCGGATTCCCGATCCGCAATTAATGCAGCCAGGCCAGCAGGGCGACGCCCACCGCGAGCGCACCCACTGGAATCCAGAATTGAATATCGGTCAAGATTGCTTTCAGCATCTCAGTGAGCCTAACGCTTGTCGTGGACTCCTACGGCATGACCCAAACCGTTGTGACCTTGGCCGAGGCGATCTCGATGTGGTGTGGCGTCCAGATGGAAATGAGTCACCGTCGTCGTGGGCGAAAAACGACCGTTCCAAAGTGCTGCGCTAACAGTGTCATCGGCTGTGCGCAGCCCGTCGGTCCTTGCCTGCCCGCCCGCGGGACACGACGCGGCCGGCGTCATTGACTTAGAAAATCATCCGAGGGTGGGGCGGTCCCTACTTCCCGACGTCCTCCAGGTTCACTCCTGCGGTCTCGATCCGGAACAGGTAGGTCACGAGGGCTCCCAACAGGAAGCACGCCACCAGACCCCAGAGCAGCGCGGTTGTGCCGATTGTCTTGAGCAGGATGGGAAACAGGAACGCCGTCAACACCGCCCCGATCTTGGCAAAGGACGCGGCGAAGCCGGCGCCCTTACCCCGGACCTCGGTGGGGAAGACCTCGCCGGCAAGCAGATACGTCATGGCGTTCGGCCCGAAGTTGACCATGAAGTAGAACAGCGTGAAACCGAGGAAGAGCAACCACATGACGTTGGTGCCGTCCGGGCGCATGGACAGCCCGGACAGGAGCAGACCTATCGCGGCGCAGATGAAGCCCACGATCTGCAATTTGATACGCCCGACTCTGTCCACCAGGAAGAAGGCGACGACGATGCCCAAGACGAACAGCGTGTCCATCAGGGCCGAGCCCTTGGCACCCAGCATGTCGTTATGGATGGTGTCGGCCAGCGCGTGCGACTTCGACTCTTTGCCGATGACGGCGGCCAGGATCGTCGGTGTGAAGATACCGATGCCGTAGACGCCCAGGTCCTGCAGGAACCACGGAACTGAGGCCAGGATCGTCGCGCGACGATTTCTCTTCTTGAACAGCGCCAGGTAGCTCCCGTGACCTTCGGCGGCCTTGGCTACATGGCCCAAGTGTCCCAGGGATACGTCCTTGGGGTACTGCGGGTTACGCTTGAGCAGTTTGGTGGTGGCCTTCTCACCGTCCTCGGTCCGGCCCTTCGACACCAGCCAGTGGGGACTCTCCGTGATGTACAAGCGCCCGATGACGACAAGGATCGCCGGTACGATCGCCGCCGCGTACATCCACCGCCATGCGCTCACATCCGGGTTCGCGTACAGGATGACGAAGCCCAACGCTGTGCCGAAGAACGCTCCGACGGCCTGGAACGCGAAGGCGCTCAGCACGAGCCGGCCTCGCATCGAGGTCGCGATGCTCTCCGAGATCACCATGTGCGCGGTCGGGTAGTCACAGCCCAGCGCGATTCCGGCCCCGAACAGACAGATGACCAGCGTGATGAAGTTGGGGGCGGACGTCAGCGCCACCAAGAACACAGCGAAGATAATCATCTCCGCGATGAACATCGACTTGCGCCCATATGTGTCCGCCAAACCACCGAGGGCCGTGGCACCGACCAGGATGCCCGCCAGGGAGGCTGCGGTAACGAGGCCTTTGTCGGCTGCGGTCAAGTGGAATTGGATCGAGATCAGCGGCAGGGCCACCCCGGTCATGAACACGACCATGCCCTCGAAGAACTTGCCCGCGCAGGCGAGCGCCCAGATTCGGAACTGCATGGCGGTCATCGGCGTCGTCGGCAACATCGTGCCGTCAGACCAGGTGGGCCGCTCGTCGATGTATTCCTGCACCGTCTTTCCATTGATCTGCGGTTTGTCGAGTGTGTCAGTCATGTCACCTCTCCCAGCGATTCGGCGCGGCTTCGCTGGCGTGCGCAACCCACTGACCAGCGGCAACTTCGCAGACGCTAAGTCAGGTAACTGAACGGGCGATAACGGCCGGATGAATTCGGCAAACTGTGGTGATCTCTGAGCGGAGCCAGCAAGAACGCTGTCAGCCCGACACGCGTTCACGCAATTCAAAGCCATATCAGCGCCTTTGAGCAGCCCGAAATCCATACTCCTCGGGGATATCGATGTCAACGCGGATGGCAAACCCGCCGACCCCGACGATGGCTTCACCTGTTGTTCGCTTCTGGCTTGATTCGATTTCGATATTGGTGACTATTAATGCTCGCTGACGTCCTCGACCCGACGAGCGGCGCTGAGGCTTGCACAACGTGACATTCTGGCCCGGCAATCGGGCAGCGGATGTGTAGCTAACCGGTTGTTTTCGAGGAGGCAAACGTGAAGCACAACGGATCCCGGGCCGCCGCCGGCCTGCTCATCGCGGGCAGTCTTGCGCTCTCGGCATGTACGCACCTCGACACGCCGCCGAAGTACGCCAGGGGCGTCAAAGTCGACTGCGGGGGTAAGCAGAACCTCACGGGCAGCGGTTCGACCGCTCAAGCCAATGCGATAAGCCACTTCATCACGAGCTATGAGGAATCGTGCTCGGGCAAGCAGCTCACTTACACGGCCAGCGGCTCGGGAGCGGGCATCCAGGACTTTCTTGCCGGCAAGACCGATTTCGGCGGCTCGGACTCACCCCTGCAGGGTGACGAGTACGCCGCCGCCAAGCAGCGCTGCGGCGGGAGCGACGCGTGGAACCTGCCGGTCGTTTTCGGTCCGATAGCGATCACCTTCAACGTCAAAACGACCGACGTCCTCACGCTCGACGCACCCACGCTCGCCAAAATTTTCAGCGGCGCCATCACGCGCTGGGACGACCCGGCCATCACCGCGCTGAACGGAACCATGCCCGCCGAGGACATCCACGTCGTCTACCGCAGCGACTTATCCGGAACCACCGACAACTTCCAGCAGTACCTGCAGGCCGCCTCTCGCGGCGCCTGGACCAAGGGCGCTGGCAAAGCATTCAACGGAGGCGTGGGAACCTCCGCCCAAGGCAACGAGGGCACGTCGGAGGCAGTCAAGAAGACCGAGGGCGCGATTACCTACAACGAATGGTCGTACGCCATGAAGCAGCACCTCGATGTGGCAGGAATCAAGACTGCGGGCGGAGTCGTTCACATCGGCAACGACTGGGTCGGCAAGACCATCTCGGACGTCACCATCAAAGGCCAGGGCCATGACCCCAATGACCTCGTGCTCGACCTCTCGAAGGTTTACGCCACCACTACGCCTGGCGCCTACCCAATCCTGCTGGCCAGCTACGAAATCGTCTGCTCCAAATACCCCGATGCCGAGGTCGGTAAGGCTGTGAGGGCGTTCATGCAGTCGACCATCACCGAAGGACAGCAAGGCCTCACCCCGCTCGGATACATCCCATTGCCGCCCGACTTCCAGACCAAGGTCGCCGCCGCCGTCAACAGCATTAGCTGAGACAGCGGGGACGTCGGAACGTCTCGATTTCGGCTAACATAATGTGAGTTCTTTCTTTGACTCGAGGCCGAGCGGCCCGCATAGGGGTAGGGCCATGACCCGTACGAACGTCGGTCCAGAGAAGTCGTCGACAGTCTGCGCCCTCCTGCTGTCCGCCGCCGCGCTACTTTCCGCCGCGCCAGCATCAGCAGACCCGACCGATGTTGCGTTCGTTGCGGCCCTTGCCAAGGAGGGCATCGTCGTTACTGATCACAACACTGCGATTGCGATCGCCCACACGGTGTGCGCCGGATTCGACAAAAGCAATAAAACAGCCGTTCCGGCGATGAAGCTGATGAAGGACAACGATCTCTCGCTGAAGCAATCCAGCTACTTCATCGGCGCTTCCATCGCTGCCTACTGCCCGCAGTACATCGGGCGGACCGACAATTCGGCAAACTGGCTCTACCCGAGGGCTCCGCTTAAGTGAGCGTAAGCCCCTAACGCCACGGTTTCGCATGAGCCGCGAGCGCCGCCTGACGTGGTGACGCAGGTGTGCCCGTCGGGCATCGTCCGGGCCACGGTGGCGTCGGGTGATTGTTTATCGCGCCAGCCAACGTCGATCAACGCAGGAGGTATCTGATGGCCCGCGAATCTCTCGTCGTTACCGCACGTTTTCTCCCGGCGTACCGTCGTACTACCGACGCACTGAACAACCTCGGCTGGCTGCCGAACTTGGTGCTGCGCCTCACTGTTGGGTTCATGTTCTTTAGCGGCGCGGTGGGCAAGCTTGGTGATCTTCGAAAATTCACAGCGATGTTTGTCAGCCTGGGCGTTCCCGCTGCGCAGGTGCTCGCCCCGGTTACGGCAGTGGTGGAACTTGTTTCTGGTGCGGCGTTGATGCTGGGTCTTGGTACCCGGCTGGTGTCTCTGCTACTGGCCGGGGATATGGTCGGCGCGTTGATCACGGACATCGGCCCGAATCTGGCGCAGAAGTATCCGGCTCTATGGGATTTCCTCAGCAATTTGTTTTATGCCCCGGAGTGGCTGCTGGTAGGGCTGCTGCTGTGGCTGCTGTGTGTTGGAGCCGGCAAGGCTAGCTTGGACGCGCTGGTCGGTCGACGTTGGGGGTGCTGACCACCAGGGACTGAGCGCGCGCGCTTAGCCCGAATGCACCGATGAAACTTGTGTGGTGGTGGGCCGGTTTGGCCCCATCAGCCCGACGGTTCCATCGGGTAGCGGTTTGTCATGCCATCCCAAGAACGCCTTGACTAAATGATGGCAACGACTGGCTGAAGAACACTTTAACCGAGCGCCCCGACATGCGGCACAGGTCACCCGCGGCGGTGGTCAACAGTTGAGCGGATGTTCGCATTGTCTGTAGTAGGCCGACGTCCGCGTGGTCGGCGCCGATTACTCGGCCGATCAGCCAAAGCGCCCAAGGCGGGCGGTGTCTTCCAGCAAATCGGCAGCGCTGGCAATGCTTTCGGCGGGCGTGGTCATCTGAGCGGCGACCTCACGGGCCCGAGCGACGCATTGCGGAGTAAGGATGGAACGCAGGTCCGCGACCAGTGAATCCAGGGTGGAGGCCGAGAAGGGCCGCCCAGAGCCGACTTTCAGCCGGGTGACGACATCTGCCCAGATCGGCTGGTCATCGACCGATAACCACGAGAACCAGAGAATCAAGGTGGGGACTCCGGCCCGCATGCCTGCAGCCATGGTGCCCGCACCCCCATGGTGGACGACCGCGCGGCAGGCGGGGAAGGCGACCGCGAAATTCACAAAACTTAAAACCTTGATGTTGTTGAAATGTGGGATGTCGGTGAAGTGACTCGAGCCACTGCAGATCAGCGCCCGCTCGCCTAGCTGCGCACAGGCCGCGCTGATCACGGCGACCGTCTCGGCCGGAGAAGGGATCGGCATGCTGCCAAAGCCGAAGTAGATCGGCGGCGTTCCCTCGGCAATCCACGACAAGACCTCGTCGTCGGCGTCCGTCGGCAACTCCAGCGTCAATGCGCCGACGAACTTCCGCCGACCGCTCTGTTCCGCCCATTCGGCTGCGCGCTCGGGAAAGTAGAAGCTTTCGTAGGCGTGGATCTCCAGTGACGCCCGTCGTGTCTCGGGCCCGGTTGCCTCCGGAAGGCCCAGTGCGCGGCGGTGGGTGTCTTCAGCGTCTTTCATTATTTGCCCAATCACGCAACCCGGGCGCACATATCCCCGCGGGAGGTGCTGCAACGTGGCCAGCGGAATGCCGTAATACTCCGCGACGTTGGCGGCCAGCTCCTGTTCGTCCGGCAGCACCAACAGCAGGTCGGCCCCATTTGCCAGCGCCGTCAGCGTCGCCCCCCACTCCGCCATGGCATGAGGCAAACGCTCCATAAATTCGACTACCGCGCTGACCGGATTCTGATTTGCGGCATCGGGGGAGAAATCCTCGCCGGCCCTTGCTTGCGGGTCCGGTCCGTAGGCGACCGCAGCGAGCCCAACCGACTGCACGAAGTCGACCAACGTCGACGTGACTCCGGTGCACACCTCGTGCCCTCGGCGTTGAAGCTCCCGACCCAGAGCAGCCAGCGGCTCGATATCCCCGCGGCCTCCATAGCCGGCCAGCGCAAATCTCATCGGCACAACCCTAACTCCGCTAGGGCCGGGCCGGCGGGGAGGGAGGGCAGTCCCGAGCAGCGCGCCAGGCCGGAAGCGATGCCCGCGTGGGCACCGCTCCCGCGGTCAAACCATCCAACGGCCATCCGTGCAGCGGACCAGTTCGCCGACTGCGGGCATGGTGCCAAGGGAGGTGGCTGGTTTCGTTCGGCGACGTGGGCGGCATTGAGTACGCGTTCGGCATCGACGCGATAGGCGCGTTCTTGTTCTCGAGTTCGGCGACGTTTGGGCACATCGCGTCGCGATCGCTGCGTGGTGGGTATGCCTTTGTGACAGAGGGTAATTCACCCGTGGGCAGGCACAGGTTGGGAAACAGCAGCGCGCTGCCCGATGTGGTGACATAGGTCTGCCGACGGCGAGGTCAGAATCACGGTGCCGTCGGGCAGCTGTTGATCCCGCCATCCCCAGAAGGTCTTC